>NZ_JAUNRW010000014.1 GCF_030535495.1 Corynebacterium sp. | reverse complement strand
GCAAGGACGTCCTGGCCAAGTGCTACGGCGGTGACATCTCCCGTAAGCGCAAGCTCCTGGAGAAGCAGAAGGCCGGTAAGAAGCGCATGAAGAACATCGGTTCCGTCTCCGTGCCGCAGGAGGCTTTCGTCGCGGCGCTGTCCACGGACAGCGACTAGAAGGATGCTTATCGACGCCCCACGTGGGCGTCGATAAGCATCTTTTCTCTACTTCTTGCCGTAGGCGTAGACGTCGTCGCCGGAGATCATGTCGGGGACGGTCCAGCCGTCGAGGTCGTACTCGGACATGAACTGCTCCGCGAAGCCGCGCATCTCGGCGGCGGACCCGCGGTTGTTGGCGGCGAGCAGCAGCTCACGCTTGACGTTCTCGTGGTTGCCGGAGTAGTTGCGCTCGTAGAGTTCGTGGCGTCCGCCGAACTCGGAGCCGATGGAGTCCCACAGGGCCTTCATCACCTTGACGCGGTCGACGGCGGTGATGCCGTCGGAGCCGCGGACGTACTTGTCCAGGTAGGGGCGGATCTCGGGGGTCTGGAAGTCGACGGAGGAACTCGGCAGGTAGATGAGGCCGGAGGCGACGTCCTGCTCGATGATCTCCTTGATGCGCGGGTAGCCCTGGATCATGAACATGCGGTAGGTCAGGCCGTACTCGAGCTTGGGCAGGAGGGTGCCGTTCTTCCACTCCTCGGGGTCACGCGCCATGGATTCGGTCAGTGACCAGAAGAGGTTGCGCCAGCCGAGGACCTCGCCGACACGGGTCTCCACGCCGCGGAAGCCGCCGGAGCCGGTGGCGTCGAGGGCCTTCATGAGCAGGCCGGCGATGAAGTCGAGCTTGACGGCCAGGCGGGTGCAGCCCTGGAAGGTGAACCGCGGCAGGAAGCCGGACTGCGGGAAGAAGGCGTTGATCTTCTCCACGTCGCCGTACATGAACACGTTCTCCCAGGGCACGAGCACCTTGTCGAAGATGAAGATGGCGTCGTTTTCGTCCATGCGGCTCGACAGCGGGTAGTCGAAGGGGGTGCCGGTGACGGCGGCGTTCTGCGCGTAGGAGGCGCGGGAGATGAGCTTGATGCCGGGGGCGTCCATGGGGACGGTGCAGATGAGGGCGAACTGCTTCTTCTTGATGGGCAGCCCGTAGTGGGCGATGAAGTTGTAGTTCGTGATGGCGGAACCGGTGGCCACGACCTTCGCGCCGGAGACGATGAGCCCGGCGTCGGTCTCCTTCTCCACCTTCATGTACACGTCGCCGACCTCGTCCGGCGGGAGCTGGCGGTCGACGGGCGGGTTGATGATGGCGTGGTTCCAGTAGAGGACCTTCTCCTGTGACTCGCGGTACCAGCGCTCGGCGTTGTCACCGAAGGGCTCGTAGAGCTCCTTGTTGGCGTGGAGGGTGCCCAGGAAGGAGGCCTTGTAGTCGGGGCTGCGGCCCATCCAGCCGTAGGTGAGCTTCGCCCAGGTGGCGATGGCGTCGCGCTCCTTGAGCAGGTCATCGGTGGTGGTCGGCGCCTTGAAGAAGGGCATGGTGACGCCGCCGTTGCCGGTGTCGGTGGGCACGGTGAGCTTATCGACGTGCTCACCCTCGTGCATCGCGTCATACAGACGGGCGACCATCCGGATGGAGTTGCGGAACGCGGGGTGGGTGGTGACGTCCTTGACGCGGTCGCCGTGGAGCCAGACCTCGCGGCCGTCGCGGAGGGACTCGATGTACTCGTCGCCGGTCATGGGGCGGGAGGCGTAGTTCTGCTTCTGGTTGGACGGGTGGTCGGCCGCCGGGTTGGTGGTGCCGTCGAAGGGGATCATGGGTGATGCTCCTGGGTGTCTAGGTGATGGGTCGCAGTTCGGCGTTGGCGCCGAACCAGCCGGTGAGGGGGTCGTCTCCGCTGTGGTTCCACAGGCCGTCGTGGGAGGTGGGGCCGAGCGCGTGGAAGGTGGAGCGGAAGAAGAGGAGGGGGTCGTGGTCCTCGTCGATCTCGGCGTCGACGATCTCGCCGAGGAAGATGATGTGGTCGCCGCCGTCGAACTGGGCGAAGGGCCGGCACCACAGGGTGGCCAGATTGCCGCACAGGGAGGGGGCGATCTCATGCTCCGCCCACTCGATGGGTTCTGACCGGGGGCGCCCGGCGAAGTGGAGGGCGACGTCGTCCTGGCTGGCGGCGAGGATGTTCACGGCGAAGGTGTTGTCCGCGAGGATGGCGCAGGCCTTGGAGGTGCGGGTGAGCGTCACCTGGCACAGGCGCGGTTCCAGCGAAATCGACGTGAAGGCGGTGACCGTGGCTCCGTGGGGGGTGCCGTCCGCGGAGGTGGTGGTGACCACGGTGACACCACTGGCGAACTGTCCGAAGACGTTGCGCAGTTTCTTCCCCGCGGAAAGTGACGGGGGTGGCGGTGACGATGTGGTCTCAGCCATGGGGTGTCCTTTCTGTACTCACTGTGTTTATGATCGGGGTCACATAAGTGAGAGTAGGAAACCTGGATCACAGGCGAAATCCACTGAGCGCACGCTTGTCCGCAATGCGAATTGGCGCAGGTAGAGGAGGATATGGTGAGCGACTGCGAGGCACGACCGCGGTCCTTCCGGGAGCTGTCCCGGGTCACGGAGGAGCACTACTTCCCGCACACGGTGACCATGGAGTCTCAGGTGCTGCTGCGGGAGAGTGGCCTGGTCAGCCGTGACCTCGGGGAAGTCTCCCTCGTCCGGCTCAACTGGGGTGCGGCGGTGACCGTGGAGACGGAACACCCCGGTGCCTTCGCGGTGAACATCCCGCTGCGGGGCCGGCTCGGGGTGCGCAGCTCACGCGGCCGCGGGCAGGCGAGCACCGGGCAGGCCGTGGTGTGCCCGCCGGACACGAAGGTGCAGTTCCCGCAGTGGGGCGCGGAGGTGACCATGCTGGGCGTGCGCCTCGGGGCCGACTACCTGCGGCACCAGCTGGAACTGGCCGGAGTGTTCACGGCCAGCACGCCGACGGTCATCGATCTGCGCGGTGGCGCGGGCCGCGAGTGGCAGGACATCTGTCAGAGCGTCATGTCCGGGGACGGGCACCTGGTCGGCCACTCCCTGTTCCGGCGCAACCTGGCGGCGGCCCTGGCCTCCGGCCTGGCGATGGTGCTGGCGGAGCACGGTCCCGCCGGGCCCCGCGCCACGCCGGTTCGCCTGCGCCGGGCGGTCGACGCCCTCGAATCCGATCCGGCCCGGCCGTGGACGGTGGGGGAGATCGCCCAGGTGGCGGGGTGCGGGGTGCGTACCCTCCAGGGTGATTTCCGGGAGGAGTACGGGGTGGGCCCCGTCGAGTATCTGCGCGGGGTCCGGCTGTCGGTGATCCACGAGGAACTGGCCGCGGCTGATCCGGCCAGCGGCGTCACCGTCACCGACATCGCCCTGACGTGGGGCGTGGCGCACCTGGGGCGTTTCTCCTCCGCGTATCGACGCCGCTTCGGCGAAACCCCCAGCCAGACCCTCCGGACGCAGCCGGAGTAATTAGTCGGTCACATCCAGGGCCGGCTTGATGTGGTCCCAGGCCGGCTGCAGTTCCTGGTTGAACTGGATCCAGTTGTGGGCGCCGCCCTGCTTGTAGTTGACCACGTGGTGGTCCATGCCGGCTGCCTGCATGGCGGAGTCGAGTTCCTGCGTGCAGGTGAGCACGCCGCGCTCGAGCAGGCCGCCGACGGCCATGCTGGTGATCTCGTAGTTCTGGTAGAACTCCTGCTCCTCGGGGGTGACGGTGCCGTCGGCCGCCGACAGGTAGACGGCCTGGTCGCGCAGACCCTCGGGGTTGCGGGCGGCATCGTGGCGGATCCACTCCTCGGAACCGTAGGGTCCCCACATGTTGTCCAGGTCGCCGTTGCGCGAGGTGACGACGAAGCTGGCCATCTGGCGGCCGACCGGGCTCATGGGGGAGTAGCAGCCGGAGATGCCGAAGACACCGTCGAAAAGCTCCGGGTTGGTGTTGGCCAGGTGGACGGCACCGTTGGCGCCCATGGACAGTCCGCCGATGCCGCGCTTGCCGTTGAAGGTGAACTCATCGGAGCTCTCCAGCAGGGGAGCGAGTTCCTCGACGATGAAGGTCTCCCACATGTGGACGCCGAGCGCCGGATCCTCTGCGACCCAGTCGGAGTAATTGGAGCCGCGGGCCTGGGTCGGCATGACGAGGGTGACGTTCTCCTCGGCGAAGACCTCGCGGGCGGTGCCGGAACCGAGCCAGCCGTTGCCCCGCGGGGCGTCGACACCGTCGAGCATGTAGAGCATCGGGGCCGGGACGGTGCGGTCGGCGGAGTGCCAGATCTGCACCTCGACGTTGCGCTTCATGGACGGCGAGGCCACCACCCAGCGCTCCAGGCGCTCACCCTGCTGCTGAATCTCCACGAGCTCCACCGCGTCGATCGTATCGACGGTGGGCAGGGGGTAGTTGTCATCGGGCTCACGCCACATGTCCGGCAGGGCCCACTGGGAGGAACCGATGAGGGACAGGGAGCTCAGGGCGGCGTCGAGGGAGGAGCCGGAGGAGGCGGGGTCCTCGAAGGAGCTGACGACGGCGTCGCGCATGGAGCCGTCGCTGGAGGATTCTTCCTGGGCCTGGGCGGCAGGGATGAGGGTGACAGCAAGGGTGGTGGCGGCACTGAGGGCCACCACGCGGCGGCAGCGATTCTGGGACATGGCATTGAAATTACCGCATGGCTGCTGTTATGTCATCTGTCTCCCAAACGAAACATCCGTAACAAAGTGCTAGTAGAGGGCGTGTCGGATGGCGTCCCACGCCGGCTGCAACTGCGCGTTGTAGTTCTCCCAGTTGTGCGCCCCGGGGCCCGCGTAGTCCACCACCTGGTGCTCCATACCGGCCTCGCGCATCGCGCGATCGAGCTTTTCGGTGCACATGAGCACGCCGCGTTCGAGGACGGCCCCGGACGACATGTGGAAGAAGGGGTCCTCGTCGTAGGCGGCGGCCACCTCCTCGGTGAAGGATCCGTCGGCGGCCGACAGGTAGACAGCCTGGTGCCGCAGCCCTGCCGGGTTGGCCACGGTGTCATGCCGGATCCACTCCGCGGACCCGAAGGGGCCCCACATGTTCTCCACCTCACCACCGCGGGAGCCGACCACCAGGGTGACCATCTGCCGCCCGACCAGGTCGGTGGGGGAATAGCAGCCCGAGATGCCGAAGGTGGCGTCGAAGATGTCCGGGTGGGTGTTGGCGATGTGCACGGCCCCGATCGCCCCCATGGACAGCCCGCCGATGGCGGAGTGGCCGTTGTGGTTGAGCTCAGGTTCGGCGCGCAGCAGCGGGTGCAGTTCCTGCGTGATGAACGTCTCCCACTGGTTGCGGCCCAGCTGCGGATCGTCCGCGATCCAGTCGGAGTACAGGGACGCGGCGGCATGGGTGGGCATGATGAGGGTGGCGTCCTCGTCGCCGAAGACCCGTTCCGCGCCGCCGCCGTTGATCCACCCGGAGTTCGGGGTGGATCCCCCGATGCCGTCGAGCATGTAGATGAGCGGGGCCGGGGCCGCCGGGTCCGCGGCCTTCTTCACCTGGACCTCGATGACCCTCCCCATGGAGGGGGACTCGATGAACCAGCGCTCCACCCGTTCGGCGGGGATCTCCACCTGCTTATCGACGATCCGCGCAGCAGCGAAGTCCTCCCCGTACTCCATGGGATAGCGGTCATCGCTCGACGTCAACGGCCCTGCCAGCGGCAGCTCCGAGGAACCGATGAGGGACAGGGAGCTGAGCAGGCCGGTGAGCGCGGAACCGGAGGAGGCGGGGTCGGCGTTGGAGCTGATGACCAGATCCCGCAGGGCGGCGTCGGACCCTGCGGGGATCTCGACACCCCGGGCCGATGTCGGGGCCGTGACCGCGGCCAGGGTGATGGCACCCGCCAGCAGCATTCGGTGGACGTTGCGCATGTCGGACACCCTACCGCTGCGGGGCCCTAGAAGGGATCCACCGTGAGTTTCACCACGGCGCCGGTGGCATGGCGGCGCTGCCACATGCGCCACAGCAACGACACCGCGGTGACAGCCCAGGTCAACAGCGCCACCACGTACAGCGCGTGGATACCCAGCCAGTGGTAGACGGTCGCGCCCGTGAACGCGCCGGCGGTCAGCCCCGCCCACATCTTCAGGTGTCCGAGCCACGCGGCGTGGGAACCGCCGAAGAAGGCGTCGACGAAACGCTGCCCCATCTTCACCAGCGTGCCGGTCATGTAGGTCAGCGGAATGGAGACCTCCCCCTGGCGTTCGAAGATGGAGTTCATCGAACCGATGCCCAGGGAGGCGACGATGATGGCGGCGTGGGGGACGTCGATAAGCACGAGCACCGCGGCCAGGGTGAACAGACCGCACATGGTGATCATGACCACCTCGCGGACCCGGTCCGCGGGGACGCGGCGCTGGGCCAGGCGGCGCACCAGCGCGCCCAGCATGACGCCGAGGAGGAAGAAGACCACCGCGGAACCGGCCAACCAGGCCAGATCGGGGTTGCCCTCGACGGAGGCGGTGGCGATGCGCGTGGTGTTGCCCGACATGAAGGACAGGAACACGCCGCCGAGGAAGATGAATCCGATCGAGTCAACGAAACCGGCGATGAACGCGAAGCTCACCGCCAGATTCTGCTCACCAGTGGTGTACTGCTGCACCACCGCTCCTTAAGAAGTCTCGCCCGACAGTCACTCCCTTCCAGCATAGGCGGTGACGGGGGCGGTATCCCCACGCAGGAGGTCCTCGATCTGCTCCGCCGCCCGGAACACGGCGTTCCAGCGGAAGTCGGCCGGCATCGGCTCCCCGGCGGTGTAGCGACGGTACCAGTCGGTGCGTCGACTGCGCTGGGGAATCCACAGCCGCTCCAGCGCGATGTAGGCGGCGGCCTCCGATTCGGGCCCGCACTGCGAGCCCTCGCCCGGGGGCGGATCCCACAGCTTCTCCACGTAGCCGAGAAATATCTCGGCCAGGCAGCGGGCGATCTCCACGATGACGTCGCGCCCGATGTCCGGGTGGATCCGCAGGTGGTACCAGGCGTCATGCTCGTTCATGTCCGGGTGCGGGGACTGCCCCGGCAGCGGATGCCCGGCCACGTGACACCAGGAGGTCCGCCCCTCGCGGTCCGACTCCCACGTGGCGACGGCCCCGATCTTCCACAGATTGCCCAGCATCTCCACGCGCCGCATCGGGATCTTCCGATTCGCGGCCGCGGAGGTGAAGGCGACGTACTCCAGCGACGGCTGGGTCACGTACCCCAGGCGTTTGCGCCACCCGCCGACCGAGTCGCGGTAGTCCGGCAGGTGCACGCCCGGTGGGTGGGCGCGCCGGGTGTGTGTGGCCAGGTAGTGGTCCTCGAAGTGGATCCGTTGATCGCGACCGGGCTCGTGGGGCACCTCCAGGCGAATGGGAAGGGCCTGGTCCACGGGCTCATAACCGAAGAGCTGCCACTCGAAGGCGGGGCGCAGCTGCAGGCCGGTGACCAGGGTGAGAAGGGATCCGAACTCGTCGAAGCGGGGCAGCTCCATGGACTCTGACAGCTGCATGGCGGCGGACACCGCCTGGCTGACGGTCAGGTGGGGCATGGCGCGGACGAGTTCGACGGTGAACTGCTCCGTACGGGCCCTCTGCTTGAGATCCACGACCGCTCACTCCTCTCGCTTTTGTTACCTAGATCACATGCTAGGTGGTGAGGGGAGGGGAGTAAAGAACTTCGCAGCCGCTGTTACCAGTTTGTGGCTACTGATCCTTGTCCTCTGCGGTCCAGCCGTCGGCCCATTCACCGGTGTCGTAGTCGTAGTCGACGGCGTTGCCGTCCTCGTCGGTGCGCTGGTACCACTCGGTGACCTTGTCGGCGGTGGAGTCGAACTCTGCGCCGGCACCGCGTCCGTCGGGGGCGGAGGAGACGGCCAGCTCGAAGTCGTCTCCGTGCTCCTCCAGGCCACGGACCACGGCGTTTTCCACCGCGGTGCGGGCGTAGGTGCGGCGGATGGCCGCCGGGTCGGTGCGCAGATCCTTGACGAAGGCCACCATCATCGCCAGGAGCACGAGGGAGAACGGCAGGGCGATGAGGATGGTGAGGTTCTGCAGGGCGGTGAGCGTGGTGGCGCCACCGGCGAGCAGCATGACGATGGCGATGCCCATCATGCACAGGCCCCAGAACACGACGACGAGCTTGTTGGGGGAGGGGTTGCCGCGCGAGGACATGGTGCCCATGACCACCGAGGCGGAGTCGGCGGAGGTGATGAAGAAGATCGCCAGCACGGCCATGAGGATGAAGGGGGTGACCGACGCCAGGGGCAGCTGGCCGAACATGTCGAAGAGCACCTGCTGCGGGGAGGCGGAGCCGTCGAAACCGTCGACGCCGTTCTGGCTCAGGCGCACGGCGGTGCCACCGAAGATGGTGAAGGCCAGGATGAGGATGGCGGTGGGGGCGAGCATGGTGACCAGGACGAACTCGCGCAGGGTGCGGCCGCGGGAGATCTTGGCGATGAACATGCCGACGAACGGGGTCCAGGCGATCCACCAGGCCCAGTAGAACGCGGTCCACCAGCCCTGGAACTCGACCGTCTCGTCGCCCCAGGACAGGGACTTGGAGATCATCGGCAGCAGCTCATCGAGGTAGACGGCGACGCCGGAGGGAATGAGGTTGAGCAGGAACAGGGTGGGACCCAGCAGGAAGACGAAGACCACCAGCCCGAGGGTGAGGGTGATGTTGATGTTCGACAGCCACCGGATGCCGCGGGCCACTCCGGAAACGGCCGAGATGATGAAGCCGACGGAAAGGATGCCGATGATGATCAACAGGGTGTTGTTGGTCATCGGACCCGCCCCGGAGACGATCTCCACGCCCTGGCCGATCTGCACGGCGGACAGTCCGAGGGTGGCGGCGGTACCGAAGAGGGTGGCCACGATGGCCATCATGTCGATGATCCGGCCCGCCACCCCGTCGGTGCTGCGGGAACCCAGCAGCGGCTTGAACACGGAGGAGATGAGGGGGACGCGGCCGCGTCGATACGAGGAGTAGGCGATGGCGCCACCGACCAGGGCGTACATGGCCCACGGGGTCAGCCCCCAGTGGAAGTGCGCCTGCGCGACGGCCTGGTGGACGGCGGCAGAGGTCCCGGCCTCCACGGTGTGGGGCGGCGGGGAGACGAAGTAGGCGAGCGGCTCGGAGGGGCCGTAGAAGAAGATGCCCACGCCGATGCCGGCGCCGAACATCATGGCCACCCAGGAGAAGCGGGAGAACTCAGGCTCGGCGTCGTCCGTGCCCAGCTTGATCCGTCCCAGGCGGGAGAACCCGATGTAGAGCATCACCACCAGGCCGAGGGCCATGGTGACGTTGAGCAACCACCCGGCGTTGACGATGGCCCAGTCGAAGGCCGTGGCCGAGGCGTTCGACACCGACTCCGGGGCGAGAACACCCCAGGCGATGAAGGACACCACGGCCACGGCGGTGACGAAGAAGACGATGCGGTCGAGGCCGAAGCGGTGGCGCTGCTCGCCGACGTCGATGCCCCGGACCAGACCGGGGTGCAAATCATGCGGATAGTGCGGGGAAATGGACGGGGGTTTCGGGGGCATGATGAATCATCGTAGTCCCCGCATGTTTCTACAGCGTGACGGTGCCTGATTCGCCGGAGGGCTTGTCACCGGTGATCTTCATCCGGGCGAAGTCAACGAGGGCGCCGATGGCCCCACCCTGCTGGTTCCACATCTGCGCGGTCTCCGTGGACACGCGGATGACGCCGAGCTGCGGATCGGAGGGGCCGGAGAAGTAGGCCTCGGAGGCGTCCGACCACAGCTCGTCGACCTTGCGGGTGCGCTCCTCGCCCTCCAGGAAGGCCACCGTGCCGGAGACGGACAGCCACGTGGAGTTGTCGGTGAACGCCAGGTTGACGTTCTGATCGTGGCGCAGGTTGTCGGCGTGGCCGGTGTCGAGCTTGACGAAGAAGTAGGCGTCCGCGTTATCGGTGACCTCCAGCGGGGTCATCGGGTGCGAGTGCAGGCGGCCGCTGTCGGAGACGGAGGTGAGCATGACGAAACGCTCGTCGCGCATCTCCTTGACGATGTCCTCGCGGGTGGGGGTGTCACTCATGATGTATTCCTTCCGGTTGATGGTTGCTACCCACTGTACGTGGCCCCGGTCACATGGTGCCGGGTCGTGCTTGAATGGGGCCATGCGCATCGACATCTGGTCCGATTACATCTGCCCGTTCTGCACGCTGGGGGAGCGGCACCTCGCGCTGGCGTTGGACGGCCGCGAGGACGTCGAGATCGTCTGGCGCGCCTTCCAGCTCGATCCGGATGCGCCGCGCGAGTCGACGGACAGCGCGCTGGACTACCTCACGAAACGTAAAGGCATGAGCGAGGACCAGGTCATCGCCATGAACGACGGGCTGGCAGCCCGCGCGGCGGAGGTCGGGCTGGAGTTCAACTGGCGCGAGACCCACATGGTCAACACCCTCGACGCCCACCGCCTGGGCATCCTCGCCCGGGAGGAAGGGAAGGGGGAAGAGTGGGACGCGGCGGTCAAACGCGCCTACTTCACCGACGGGCGCAACATCGCCGACCACGCGACGCTGAGCGAGATCGCAGCCGGGGTCGGGCTCGATGCAGAACCTGTCTTCGCTGACCCCACCATGTACGCGCAGGAGGTCGCCGAGGACATCGCCCTGGCCCGGCAGATCGGGGTGCAGGGCGTGCCCTTCTTCGTTTTCGACGGACAGCTGGCGGTCTCCGGTGCGCAGCCCGTCGAGGTGTTCAGGCAGGCGTTGGAGGAACTGTGAACGTCTGGCTGACCTCCGACCTGCATCTCGGGCACCATTTCGTGGCCCGGCTGCGGGGATTCGATGACGTCGATAAGCATGATGAGGCGGTGCTGGCGGGCATCCGTAACCTGCCGAAGGGCGACCGCCTGTGGATTCTCGGCGACCTCTCGCGCGGTTCCTCCGAGGAGGAGCGGCGCGCGCTGCAGCTGCTCAAGGTCCACGGCGCGCACCTGGAGATGCATCTGACGCCCGGCAACCACGACTCCTGCCACCCCATCCACCGCTCCTCCCACAAGACGCAGCGGATGTTCCTCGACGTGTTCCACTCGGTGCAGGCCTACCAGAAGCTCAAGTGGCAGGGGAACACCGTCTACCTCAACCACTTTCCGCGCCCGGGGATGGACCATCCCGGCATGCCCTCGCGCCACGATGAGGTGCGCCTGCACGCCGAGTTCCTCGTCCACGGCCACCTCCACTCGGAGGCCCCGGACACCGGCCGCGGCCTGGTGGATGTCGGGCTCGATGCCTGGGGTCTGCGCCCCGCCCGGCAGGAGGACGTGCAGCGGGTGCTGTTCAGCTGATCCGCTCGGCCAGTGCCTGGATGTCGCCCAGCGGCAGCCGGGTGTCGGGTTCGGCGGCGCACCAGTCCAGCAGGGCGTAACCGGCGCGCTGCAGCTCCAGGTGCTCCGACCAGCGCTCGTGGGCGATGTCGGGGTTGTTGCGGGCCAGGGACTGGGCGGCGCGGCGTTCGCTGAGCAGCTCGTACTGCAGGTCGCGGCGTTGGTCGAGGGCCTCTTCCGGGGTGGAGGTCAACAGCGCGCCGAGCAGGGACTCCATCGCCCGGCGGCAGTTGTTCTGCAGGCCCAGATGGTGGGCGGGTTCGGCATCGGGGCGGAACAACCACAGCAGGACCAGGGCGAACACCACGGAGAACAGGATCTCGATGACGCGCTCCCGCATGGTCTGCTCCAGCGGCGCCCCCAGTGCCCCGCCGAGCATGAGGGCGACGGGAGTGGTGAAGATGACGGCGACGGCGTAGTTGCGCACCACGAAGATCTCGGAGAAGAACAGGCACACGGACAGGGCGAGCATGAGGGTCCAGGCGTGGACGTCGAGAAGATACAGCGCGCCGAACACCATGACGCCGAGGACGGAGCCGATGAGTCGGTGGATGCCGCGGATGGTGCCGGGGATCTTGTCCGGCCCCCACTGCAGGATGAGCAGCGCGGAGACGATCGCCCAGTCGGGGCGGTTGAAGCCGAGCGCGATGGACAGCACGCCCGCGCCCAGGCAGGCGAGGACGACGCGGGTGGCGGTCATCATGGCGTGGCTGTCGCGGTGGACGGAGCGGTAGAGGCGGTAGCTGATCGACGGCCGCGCGTGCGGCACCTTCACCCGGTCCACGTCGATGTAGAGGCGGGAGTCGGTGAGTTCATCGACGGCCTGGCTGCTGGTGCCGACGAGCCTGGCCTGCGCGGCGAGGGTGCGCTCGGCCAGGCCGGAGGTGTCGTTGATGCGCCCGGCGTAGATGGCCCCGGCGTCGCCGAGGGTGACCCAGGCGTTGCTCAGGGCGGTCTGCGCCTGGTGGAGTTTCTCCACGCTGACCTTCCCGCGCAGGTCCGCCACGATCTCCTCGAGGACGGCGACCGCCCGTGTCTCCGGACCGCGCGGGTTGACCAGGGCGGGGGACATGCCGACGACGATGGAGCTGGCGACGCCGATCAGCGCCCAGGCCCCCACCTCGACGGGGTTGAGCCCCAGGCGGTAGGTCATCGTCGAGGCGCCGGTGACCAGGAGGAGGAACCAGGGGCCCGGCGGGGGCAGGCGGAGGGCATTGGCCACGTAGATCCCCAGCCCGGCGATGGAGGTGGCGAAGGCGACGGTGAGCAGCAACCACCACCGCGTGGCCCCGGCCTCGATCTGCCCCCACACCACGGTGCCCACGAACGCCCCCGACACCGCTCCCGTGGCGAACAGCGCCCCGGCGGTCAAAAGCACCTTCCACCGCGCGCGGTAGGCGTAGCCCTCCCCGTGGATGACGGTGAAGGAGCCGGCGGCGATGAGCAGCAGCTCCGCCTCGAAGCCGAGGAGGATCGCCACCGTGCCGGGCAGTCCCATGGCCAGTCCGGCCCGCAGCGCGCCGGGCCAGCGGGGGCCGGGCGCGTGGAAGGCGGTGAACAGCTGCCACGCGCTGGGCCGGGGCGGGGGAGTCTCCATCATGGGAAACAAGGATAGTCCCACCGTCGACTGAACTAATCGGTCTGTAAAACTAGACAGAATAGTCCACGATCATGTACCTTCCTGTTCAGTCAACGATTCATCACACGAAAGGCGGATCGCATGATCCTCACCGGTCTGGCCGTGGGAGCAGTCCTCGGCATCGTCATGCAGCGCGGGCGGTTCTGTGTCACGGGCATGCTCCGCGACATCTTCCTGCAGAAGACGTGGCGCACCACCGTCGCCCTGTTCATCGTCATCTCCGTCCACGCCGTGGGCATCGCGGCCCTGACCAGCGCCGGCATCATCACCCCGCGGGAATCCGCCTTCGCCCCCATCGCCGTCATCCTCGGCGGCTTCGTCTTCGGCCTGGGCATCATCCTCGCCGGTGGCTGCGCCTCCGGCACGTGGTTCCGCTCCGCCGAGGGCCTCATCGGCTCCTGGTTCGCGCTGGTCTTCTACGCCCTGTCCGCCGCGGCCATGAACACCGGCGCGCTGAACTGGCTCAACACCGGCCTGAGCTCGTATGAGACCTCCCTGACCACGCTGCCCGCCAGCTTCGGGGTCTCCGCCTGGTTCTTCGCCGTCCCGCTGGCCATCGGCACCGCCCTGGCCGCCCGCCACTACCTGGCCACGGAGAAGAAGGCCGCCCGCCTCAACGTCCCCTTCTGGAAGCGCCCCCTGCACCTCTACACCGCCGGCGCACTCGTGGGCCTCATCGGCGTCATCGCGTGGCCGCTGTCGGCTGCCGCAGGCCGCAACTCCGGCCTGGGCATCACCACCCCCTCGGCGAACATCGCGAACTTCCTCACCACCGGTGACCTCGAGCGCATCGACTGGGGAGTCATGCTCGTCCTCGGCCTGTTCATCGGCGCCTTCGCCGCCGCCAAGGCCACCGGCGAGTTCCGCCTGCGTGTCCCGGACGCCTCCACCGCCACCCGCGCCATCGTCGGCGGCACCATGATGGGTGTCGGCGCCGCCCTGGCCGGTGGCTGCACCGTCGGCAACGGCATGGTCCAGACGGCCCTGTTCAGCTACCAGGGCTGGATCGCCCTGCTGTTCATCGCCCTCGGTGTCGGCGCCGGTGCCAAGCTCTGGCTCAAGCCCGCCAAGACCCCCGCCCAGGTGGACACCTATTCCACCGAGGAATCCCTCGACAACCCCGCCTCCGCCGAGGACCGCGTCCTCGACCTGCAGGTGGCCACCGGCGCCGTCGCCCTCAAGACCGCCCCGCGCGTGACCAAGGCCCGCCCCCTCAGTGACGGCCGCTACGCCCTCGACCAGATGGGTGCCGTGTGCCCCTTCCCGCTCATCGAGACCAAGGACGTGCTGGCCACCCTGGAGTCCGGCGAGGAACTGGTTATCGATTTCGACTGCACGCAGGGCACCGAGACCATCCCGCAGTGGGCCGCCAACAACGGCCACGAGGTCACCGATTTCCACGCCACCGGTGACGCCTCCTGGCAGCTGACGATCAGGAAGGGCTGACCGTCACGGTCATCGCCAGGCGCAGCTGCTCATCCTGCGCCAGGTCGACACCGTCGCGGTCCGCACCCAGGATCGCCGGTTCGACACACACGAACTGACTCCACTCCCCGGGGCCGACATCAGGCATGTCGGCCTCGCCGGGATTCCACACCACGGTGGCATCCGATCCTTCCGGGGTCACCGTGATCACCCGCTGCTTATCGACGATCCGCACCTCCCCGTTCTCGGCGAAGATGCGGTCCACGGGGGCGTCGATAAGCACCGGCTCGCCGAGACCCTCGACGCTGATCTCGCGGACATCCGAGACGAGGAAATAGGGGTGGAACCCCATCTGCACGCGACGGGTGTCGGTGGATTCGTTGCGCATGTGCAGCTCGATGCGCATGCCGTCGGCCTGCTCCCGCACGCTGAGGGTGAGGTGGAGGCCGTCATTGACCAGCTGGGCGTTGAATCCCATGCCGTCGGTGGTCACCCGCCAGTCCGCGGTGCGCGCGAAACCGTGCCGCGGACGGCCCTCCATGAGCTCGGCGAAGGACGGCGCGATGACGGGGATACCGCCGCGGATCGGGAAACCCGTGGTCGACGAGAGGTAGAACAGCTCCCCGAGGTCGGTCTCGGTGCTGGTCACGTGGGCTCCGGCGGGGCTCAACTGCATCCGGCCGGCGGTGAGGAGATCATCCATACCCTCTAAAGTAGGTGCAATGTACGACGGAATCACTGTCCGCGACCACACACTCACCCGTCCCTGGGTGCCGGGGGAGACCATCGAGGTGTTCTGCCGCGAGCTCTCCCGCGACGACTCGCTGCCACCGCTGCTCTTCCTGCAGGGCGGTCCGGGCTTTCCCGGCCAGATACCCCTCGACGGCTGGCTGCCCTTCGCCCTCGAGCACCACCGCGTCTTCCTGCTCGATCAGCGCGGCACCGGCCGCTCCACCCGCCTCGACCGTTTCGCGGACCCCGCGCTTCTCGACGCCGCCCACCTCTCCCACCTGCGCGCCAGCCACATCGTCGCCGATGCCGAGGCCTTCCGCGAGCACCTCGGATTCGAGCGTTGGGACGTGCTCGGCCAGTCCTTCGGCGGCTTCTGCATCACCACCTACCTCTCGGCGCACCCGGACGCGATCCGCTACGCCTACCTCACCGGGGGCCTGCCCGGTCTCGGCCCCGCGGAGGAGATCTACCGCGCCACCTACCCCAAGCTCGCCGCCCGGCACCGGCAGTTCCACGAGGCCGTGCCCTTCGCGGAGGAACGCATCCGCGAGATCTGCCACCACCTGGACAACTCGGATGAGCGCCTGCCCACCGGCGAGCGCCTGAGTTCGCGTCGTTTCCGCACCATCGGCATCGAACTGGGACGCGGTGCGGGTTTCGAGAACCTCGCCCTGCTTCTCGACGCCCCCTTCCACCACCTCCGCGGCGAAAAACGCCTGCGCGGCGACGTCCTCGCGGACCTGTCCGGCCGGCTCTCCTTCGAATCGGCCCCGCTCTACGCCGTCATCCACGAGACGATCTACCCCGGCGTGCCCGAGTGGGCCGCCCATCGCGTCCGCGAGGAATTCGCCGAGTTCTCCGAGGAGGGCAGTTTCCTCACCGGCGAGCACATCTACCCCTGGCAGTTCGCGGAGGACCCGGCCCTGCATGCCTTCCAGGCGGTGGCCGATAAGTTGGCGATGACCGACTGGGAACCGCAGTATGACCTGGCTGCGCTGGGAGAGACCTCGGCCGTGTGCGCGGCGGCCGTCTACCGCGACGACATCTTCGTCCCCCGCGAACTCTCCCTGGACACCGCCTCCCACTTCCGCGACATCCGGGTGTGGGAGACGGCCGACTATCAGCACAACGGGCTGCGCGTGGACGGCGCCCGCATTCTCGGCCACCTCATGGACATGGTGCGTTCCTGACAGTTTTATAGTGTTCTGAGCGCACACCCGCCGCGACATTTTCTTCTGGCACCGGTCACGAGCTGCTGGCAGGAGACCTCATCATCTCCACTGGAGGACTCATGTCTGCCGTGTTCCGGTCCCGCGAGGACCGCTCCGCCGCGATTGCGGTCACCGCCTTCCCCCTGTTCATTCTCGTCGGCACCGCGATCGCCTTCGTCTTCCCGGCGCCCTTCCAGCCGCTGTCGCAGTACATCACGTACTTCCTCATGATCATCATGTTCGGCATGGGCCTGACCCTGACGATCCCGGACTTCCAGGAGATCGCCCGCCGCCCCTGGGCGATCCTGCTGGGCGTCATCGCCCAGTTCGTCATCATGCCGCTGGCCGCCATCGCCGTGGCCCGCATGCTCGGACTCAACGAGGCCCTGGCCGTCGGCCTGCTCATGCTCGGCTCGGTGCCCGGTGGCACCTCCTCCAACGTGATCACCTTCCTGGCCAAGGGTGATGTCGCCCTGTCGGTGGCCATGACCTCGGTGTCGACGCTGCTCTCGCCGATCGTCACCCCCATGCTCATGCTGACGCTGGCCAACCAGCGCACGGACGTCGACGGCGCGGGCATGGCACTGACCCTCGTCCAGACCGTCCTGCTGCCCGTCATCGGCGGTCTGGTCCTGCGCTACTTCCTGGACAGGTGGATCGGCCTCATCTCCCCGGTGCTGCCGTGGATCTCCATCCTCGGCATCGGCGGTGTCGTCTTCCCGACCGTGGCCAACAACACCGAGCGCCTCGCCGCCGTGGGCGCGATCGTCTTCGTCGCCGTCCTGCTGCACAACGTCTTCGGCTACATCCTCGGCTACCTCACCGGCAAGATCTTCCGCCTGCCCGAATCCAACAACCGCACCATGGCCGTCGAGGTGGGCACCCAGTCCGCCGGTCTGGCATCCGGTATGTCCGCGAAGTTCTTCAGCCCCGAGGCGGCGCTGCCGGGTGCCGTCGCCGCGGTCCTGCACAACATCACCGGCGCCGTCTACGCCTCCATCGCCCGCCGGTTCCCGCTGGCCGAGGAACAAAACGACGCCGCGGTTGTTGAAGACAAGGTAACCGTCTCCTAGACGGGCTACAGTATGGGCTAACACGTCGACCGGAGGTGCGAATGCAGAGTAACCGTGAGCATGTGGCTCTGTCGACGACAGAGGTCACCGAATTCGATCGACTGGCCACCGAACTCGGGGTCTTCGAGACCTCCGAGGAGAGGATCCTCCACCCGGGCATTCTCACCCAGGTGTACGGAGGATAGCCTTCTAGAACGGCACCCCACTGTGCAGGATGACGTTCGCGTACGGCGTCGTCTCGCCGGTGCGGATGACAAAGGATGCATCTGCCACCAACTGCTTGAGTTCCTCGTGGCTGACCTCGGTGGCGTCGACCTGCGGCAGCAGTGAACGCACCTCCGCCGGGGTCTCCGCGGCGAGGGTCACAGCCTCGACGACGACCTCCGCGAGATAGGCCTCCAGGACCTCGGCGAAGCGGGGGATGCCGAAGACCAGGGCCAGGTCCACGACCGGGACCCCGTCCGGGACGGGCAGCCCGCAGTCGGCGATGACGACGGTGTCGGTGTGCCCCAGCCGGTTGATCCGTGCCGCCAGGTCGGAGTGGAGGATGCCGGACCTACGCAAGCTCATCACCCGGCCCCGGGTAGGAGCTCTGCGCACCGTGCCGGGTGGTGGCGAACGCCCCCACCCGCGCGGCGTGCTCGGCGGCGGTGACCAGGTCATCCCCGGCCACCAGGCGCGCGACCAGGGCCCCGGCGAAGGCATCACCCGCGCCGACGGTGTCCACGGGGGTGACCCGGGGCGTCGGGATCGGGGTGATACCGCCTGCCTCGCCGACCATCGCGCCGCGGGCGCCGAGGGTGAGGACGACGGAGGGGAAGCCGGCGTCGATAAGCGCGGAGACGAGGTCCTCCGGATCCTGCGAGGAGATACCCGCCCCGAGCATGTCGAGGACGAGCCCGGCCTCGTGCTCGTTGGCCAGGAGGGGATCGGCGCGCAGGAGCTTATCGACGTCCACCTCCACCACCGGAGCCAGATTCACCACGACACGCCCGGAGCTCAGGCCCACGGCGGCGGCGAAGCCCTCCGCGGGGATCTCGCCCTGCAGGAGAGTGATCTGCGCGGACTTGATGAGCGGGGCGCGTTCCTCGACGAAGGCGGCGTCGACCAGTGCGTTCGCGCCGGGGACGACGACGATGGTGTTCTCGCCCTCCTCGTCGATGGTGATGACGGCCAGCCCGGTGGTGCCGGGGACGGTGGCGACGGCGGTGAGGTCCACGTGGGCGTCGTGAAGCAGGGCGGTGGCGGGGGCGGCGTAGGGGTCATCGCCGACCGCGCCGACCATCGCCACCCGCGCACCCTGGAGTGCGGCGGCGACCGCCTGGTTGGCGCCCTTACCACCGGCTGTGACCACCCCACCCGACCCGAGGAGGGTCTCCCCGGGGTGCGGGTGGCGGGCAACGCGCACGCTCAGGTCGGCGTTGATCGAGCCGACGACGACCACCTCAACAGGCTCGGTCACTCGAAGTCACCGACATTCTCGCGGGTGACGGTGACGACCTCGACCGGGACCTCGGAATCCGGGGTCTGGTCGTCGAGGATCTTCTTCGCCTGCTCCACGGCCTGGGCGCCGAGCTCACCCGGCTGCTGGGCGATGGTGGCCACCATGCGGCCGTCCTTGACCGCGGCGAGGCCGTCGTCGGTGCCGTCGAAGCCGACGACCATGACGTCCTCGCCCGCGCGGGCGCCGAGGGCCTCGAGGGCGCCGAGGGCCATCTCATCGTTCTCGGCGAAGATCGCCTTGACGTTGGGGTGGGCCTGCAGCAGGTTGGAGGCGACGTCGAGGCCGCGGGTGCGGTCGAAGCCGGCGGTCTGCGTGGCCACGACGTTGATGTTCGGGTACGCGGCGATGCCCTCGTTGAAGCCCTGCCCGCGGTCGCGGGAGGCGGAGGAACCGGCGATGCCCTGCAGGACGATGACCTCGCCCTCCTCACCGATGGCCGCGGCCAGGGCGTCGGCCGCCTGCCTGCCACCGGCGACGTTGTCGGAGGCGATGAAGGAGGCGACCTCGCCGCCGTTGGAGGAACGGTCGACGGCGACGACGGGGATGTCGGCGTTGTTGAGGGCCTCGACGGCGGGGACGACGGCGTCGGAATCCGTCGGGTTGACGATGACGACATCCGTGCCCGAGGTGGCCGCGTTGTTGAGCTGGTTGATCTGGGTGGAGGCGTCGTCGGAGGCGTCCTGGATGTTGAGGTTGATGCCCAGTTCATCGGCCTTGGCCTGGGCGCCGTCGCGCAGCTGCACGAAGAAGGGGTTGGTCTGGGTCGACAGGGCCAGGGTGACGGAGCCTTCACCGGCGGAGTCGCGGTTGCAGGCGACCAGGCCGAAGGCGAGGGAGACGGAGGTGACGATGGCGAGGGACTTACGTGCGACAGACATGGGATGTCCTTTCGGGGATTGTTAGGTGGTGGTCTTCTTGCGCAGCACATCGAAGCCGACGGCCAGGGCGATGACGAGGCCGATGACGATCTGCTGCCAGAAGGAGGAGACGTTGAGGAGGTTGAGACCGTTGCGGATGACGGCCAGCAGGATGGCACCGATGAGCGTGCCCGTGGCCTTACCGGTACCGCCGGCCAGGGAGGCGCCGCCGATGACGACGGCCGCGATGGCGTCGAGCTCGTAGCCCACACCGGCCTGCGGCTGCGCCGAGGACAGGCGACCGGCCATGACCAGACCGGCGAGGCCGGCGAACAGGCCCGACAGCGCGTAGACGGTGACCAGGATCTTCTTCACCGGCAGGCCGGAGAGACGCGCGGCCTCCACGTTGCCGCCGATGGCGTACATCGAGCGGCCCAGCACGGTGCGGGAGAGGATGAACCAGCACACGAAACCGGCGATGACCATCATGACGATGGGGATCGGGATGCCCGCCACGGTGCTGCCCAGCCAGTTGACGGTGGGCGCGGTGGCGATGGGAGAGCCCTGCGAGATGACCAGGGTGGCGCCGCGGGCGATGGACATCATCGCCAGGGTGGCGATGAAGGCCGGCAGCTTGCCGTAGGCGGTGGCGATACCGCTGATCGCGCCGGCCAGCAGGCCCGTGGCCAGGCCGGCGATGAGGGTGAGCCAGCCGGGCAGGCCCGCGTCCACCCAGAACCAGGCCGAGACCATGGCGCCGAGGGCGGCGACCGCACCGACCGAGAGGTCGATGCCGGCGGTGACGATGACGAAGGTCATGCCGAACGCCAGGATCGCCACGGTCGCGGCCTGGATGCCGATGTTGAGGAAGTTGTTGACGGTGAGGAAGTGCGGGGTGGCGATGAACAGGGCGATGCACAGGACAACGAGCCCCACCAGGGCACCGTTGTTCATCACCCAGTTGAGCACCTTACGTCCGGTGGTCATCGGTTCTCCTTGTCGAGTTCGTCGAGGGTGTCGGAGGTCAGGGCGTCGTCGACCTGCGAGACCGCGAGCGCCATCACCTCATCCTGGGAGGCGGTGTTGGGCAGCTCACCGGCGAGGCGGCCGCCCGACATGACGAGCACGCGGTCCGACATGCCGAGGACCTCGGGCAGCTCGCTGGAGACCATGAGGACGGCACCCCCGGCGGCGGTGAGCTCGTTGATGATGTTGTAGATCTCCACCTTGGCGCCGACGTCGACGCCGCGGGTGGGTTCGTCGAGCAGCAGGACCTTCGAGCCGGCCAGCACCCAGCGGCCGAACACGGCCTTCTGCTGGTTGCCGCCGGAGAGGTTGCGGATCTCCTGGTCGAGGCCTGCCATGCGGATGCGCAGCTTCTCGGCCACCTCGGCGGCGCGCTGCCGCTGGCCGCGGCGGTCGGCGAGGCCGAACCTGGCGGTGGAGCGCAGGGTGGCGAGGCCGAGGTTCTCCCCGACGTCGGCGCCGAGCACCAGTCCCTGGGCCTTACGGTCCTCGGGAACGTGGCCGACGCCGCGGCGGATGGCCTCGGCGATGTCGTTGTGGCGCAGGTCCTTACCCGCGATGCGGACGGTGCCCGAGTCGATGGGGTCGGCACCCGCGATGGCGCGGACGACCTCGGTGCGCCCGGCCCCGACCAGGCCGGCGACACCGACGACCTCACCGGCGCGGACCTGGAAGGAGACGTCCTGGAAGCGGCCGGCGGCGGTGAGGGAGTCGACGTCGAGAAGCACGTCCCCGACCTCGGGGACCACGCGCGGGAACTGGTCGTCGATGTCGCGGCCGACCATGAGGCGGACCAGCTCCTCCTCGGGCGTGTCGGCGGGGACCTCGGCGACGAACTCACCGTCGCGCAGGACGGAGACGGTGTCGGCGATCCGCGCGATCTCGTCGAGGTGGTGGGAGATGAACACCATGCCCACGCCCTTGGCCTTGAGGTCGTCGACGACGGTGAACAGCTGGTCGATCTCGTGTCCGGTGAGCGCGGCGGTGGGCTCGTCGAGGATGAGGATGCGCGCCTCCATGGACAGGGCCTTGGCGATCTCCACGAGCTGCTGGCGCGCGATGCCGAGCTCGCCGACCGGGGTGTCCAGGTCGACGTTGACACCGATGATGTCGAGGGCGGCCTGGGCGCGGCGGCGCAGCTCGCGGTAGTTGACCAGGCCGAACTTCTCCGGGGTGCGCCCGAGCATGACGTTCTCGGCGACGGACATGGTGGGCACCAGGTTGAGTTCCTGGTGGATGGTGGCGATGCCGAGGGCCTCGGCCGCCTTGGTGGTGGGCAGGGTGGTGGGCTGGCCGTCGACGATGATCCGGCCGGAGTCGGGCTGGTGCACGCCCGACATCATCTTGATCAGCGTCGACTTGCCCGCGCCGTTCTCCCCGAGCAGGGCGGTGACCTGGCCCGGGTGGACGGAGACGCTGACCTCGTCGATGACGTTGACGGGGCCGAAGGACTTGGAGACCTTCTCCAGGGTCAGCAGCGCAGCAGTCATACGGGTCACCTCCTTCGGGTGAAATCACTGGATGGGCGGATGATGAGTGTGGTGGGGATCGTCGGTGGGGTCGGCGGGGAGGTCCCCGACATCAGTCCGATGAGCAGGTGCAGGGCGCGTGTCGCCAGGTCGGCGACGTGCTGGTCGACGACGGTGATGGGGATGGCCTGCAGGCGCATGGTCGGGTTGTCGTCGAAGCCGATGAACGCGAGCTCGCTGCCGATGGCGATGCGCCGCGCGTGGCAGGCCTCGAGCGCGCCGACCGACATCATGGAATCACCCGCGATGATCGCCTCCACCCCGCGGTCGAGCAGGTCGAGGGTGCCGTCGTAGCCGTCGGAACGGTCGTATCCGCCGTGGTAGATCTCCTGCTTATCGACGCCATGCCTCCCGCACGCCTCCTCGAAGGCGGCGAGTCGGCCCACGCCGGTCGAGGTGGTCATGGGCCCGGAGAGGTAGCCGAGGTGGCGGTGTCCGCGCTCGAGGAGGTGGGCGACGGCGGCGTCGATGCCCGGGCGTGGGTCGGAGGCGACGGTGGGCAGGTGGGCGTCGGGAAGTTCGCGGTCGACGAGGACGACGGGCATGCCCAGGCGGGTGAAGGCGGCGGCGGATCCGTTGTAGGGGACCGCGAGGATGCCGTCGACCTGCTGGGCGGCGAGGGTGCCCAGGGAGGTGGCGAGTTGATCGGGGTCCTCGGCGGTCGACGAGATGATCGTCGACAGCCCGTGGCGGGAGGCTTCCTGCTGGATGACGTGGGCCATCGTGGCGAAAAACGGGTTGGCCAGGCTGGGAACGGTGAGCCCGATGATGTTGGTGCGGGAGCTGCGCAGGGCGCGGGCCTGGGCGTTGGGCTGGTAGTTGAGGTCGGCGGCGCAGGCGCGGACGCGCGCGGTGGTGGCGCTGGCGATGGCGGGGTTGCCGGCCAGGGCGCGGGAGGCGGTAGAGACGGACACACCGGCGGCCGCGGCGACGTCTTTGAGGGTGGGGCGGGCCATGGTGTCTCCTTCCGTGTTGCAATCGTTTGCACTCACTCTAAGACCGTGCTTCCGCCCCCGTCAAGTGTCCCAGGTCACAGGTTGGTGTCGGTTGTGCTGGGCCGCACGTAAACTCAACTCCATGACGATTCGCGACCGCGCCCTCGGCGCCTGGTACGGCCAACTCATCGGCGACAACCTCGGCGCCCTCGTCGAGTTCCGGAGCCCGGCCCAGATCGCCGCCGCCTATCCGGAGGGGGTCCGCGAGATGGCCGACGGTGGCACCCACAACATCGCGGCCGGCCAGCCCACCGATGACTCGGAGATGGCGCTGGCACTGGCCCGTTCGATGGTGCGGCAGGGCGGCTACGACCGCGCCGACGTGCTCGACTCCTACCGGCGCTGGTACAACTCCCACCCCTTCGATATCGGCGCCACCATCAGCAGCGCACTCCGCGGGCAGTTCAACGAGAACTCGCAGGCCAACGGCGCGCTCATGCGGATCTCCCCGGTGGCCATCGCCTACCACTCCGACCCCGCGCAGGCCGCCTCCCTGGCGCGTACCGACGCCGCCCTCACCCACCCCAACTCCTACTGCCTCGACGTCAACTCCGTGTGGACCGGGGTGCTCGCCGGAGTCATCCGCGACGGCGCCGATCCCCTGGAACTGTTCCGCCTCTACTCCTGCGAGGGCCTCTACGACGAGGAACCCGGCGACACCTCCGTCCAGCAGGGCTGGGTCCGTCACGCCTTCACCCTCACCGTCCACGAGGCCGCCCGCGGGGACAGCTTCGAGGAGGCACTCGTGCGCACCATCGGCCGGGGTGGTGACACCGACACCAACGCCGCGATCGTCGGCGCCTTCCTCGGTGGCGTCCACGGCGTGGAGGCGATCCCGCAGCGCTGGCGCGACGTCATCGACACCTGCCGGCCGATCCGCAACCGCCCCGCCGAGTACCACCCGAACGACGCCACCGAGCTCGTCGACTCGTTGCTCGGTATCGTCTGAGGCATGCTCATCCCTGACTGGATCGCCGCCGAAATCCACGCTGGCCGCACGGAGCTGCAGGCGCTGCTCGATACGGCACCCTTCGACCGCGCCGCCGTCCGCACCGTCGCAGGCTCCGGCGACTTCCGCATCAGTAACGGCCACGTCCACTTCGCCGACGTGCCCAGCCCGGGCACCTGGTTCCCGCAGCGCGAGCCCACCCTCGTCACCTCCTGGACCCTGCCCGTGGTGGTCACCGAGGGCATGCTTGCCGACGCCCCCGTCCCCGTCCCCCTCGCCATCGGCTCCCTCGTCCAGGTCTACCGCCAGGGGCACCGCTCCCTGGACACCCGCCTCGGCCCCCAGGCGGTGATGATGGATGACACGGAGATCCGCCTGGGCTCCATCGCGCGCTTCCTGCGCGAGCTCGGAGCCAGCGCCGGGGACACCGTGCGCCTGCATTTCGACACCACCGGAGCCTTCGACGTCACCCGATGAAACGGCTCTTTAGCGCCCTGCTCATCTCCCCGGAGGCCCGCGAGCACCTGGTCCACACGTTGCGGCCCATCCGTGAGGCCCACCCCCGCGGGCTGCGGTGGACTGACCCGGACAACTGGCACATCACCGTGGCCTTCCACGGACAGATGCCCAACGATCACACCGACCTGCTCGGGCACCTGGCGCAGGCGGCCGCGGCGTCCTCGCCTATGACCCTGCGCCTCCACGGGGCGGGCTCCTTCGGGCACCGGACACTGTGGATGGGGGTCGGGGGAGAGGTGCGCCCGCTCAAGTCACTCATGGCGGACACGATCCTCGAGGAGCCCGCCCAGCCCCAGAAACCGCACCTGACCATAGCCCGGACACAGGAACGCTGGCTCGTCGGCGACCTGGTGCATGCACTGGCGGTCTACGAGGGGCCGACGTTCCTGTGCGAGGAGCTGGCGCTCATGGAATCGAGACTGGGGGAGGGTCGCTCGGGTGGCCCCAGGTACGAGGTCCTGGAGCGGGTGCGGCTGGGTTAGAAGGGTGGGGGGTCGTCATCTGGCGGAGGCGGGGTGTATGCACCGGTCTCCGTCTCCATGATGCGCCTGTCCTGCGACTGCTGCCGAACCCGTTCCTGGCGGTTGTTCCTCCGCTGCCCGACCGTCTGCAACCATCGCCGTTCCTTGAGGGAGAGGGGGCCGCTGGGTTCGGAGACCACCCACGAGCCGTCCTCGTAGAGGAGATACTTCTCCCTGGTGAACGGGTCGATGAGGTAGATCATCCGGCCATCCGTCTTGACGTTGTGGTGGGGCTGGCAGAAGCAGGCCAGCTGTGCGGCGGTCGTCGGCCCGCCCTCGGCGTGGGGGATGCGGTGTTCCATCTGGGTGCGGTGCCCCGGGGTGCCGCAGCCTGCTTCGGAGCAGCTGCCGTCCCATCCGATGACCACCGCGCGGATGTCGTCCGGAGTGGCGTAACCGTTGGTCACCTTGTCGTAGAGCTCATCCATGTCCCGGATGGTGGTGGCGCGCTCGACCAGCTCCTTGGTCATGGTGGGGTTGAGGTAGCCGACACCGGACATCCAGCCCGGGGCGTCCGGGATGTCCTGGGCGCGGTAAATGTTGAGGGTCACGTCGGTGGCGCCTTCGCCCCGGACCAGGCGGCTGAGGGCCTCGGCCTGGCTGACCTGGTGGGAGGCGGCGTACTTGCGCACCCGTTCCTCAATCTCCATGCCGGAGGCGGCATCGGTCTCCAGGTTGAGGTACGCGCGGTCGGCGTCGTAGGCGACCGAGAAGTCACCCTTGGGCTCCGGCAGTGGATCGTCATTGTCGGAGACCGAGGTGTCGAGGGTCTGGATGATGGCGTTGAGCTTCTTGGCGATCTGCCCCGGGGTGGGCAGATTCTGGTTCGCGCGGGTGGGGGTGAGGAAGGTGGTCAGCTCCTCGTCGATGATCGCCATGTGCTCGGCGATCGAGTCGTCGATCTTGTTGAGGACACCGTCGATCGTCTTGAGCCGGAAGAGATCGAGGTGGAAGAACCGCTCCTGGAGCTTCTTCAGCTTCGGGAGCTCCCGGATGCGCTGGTGGGCGTAGATGGCGGAGGTGAGGTACGTGTCACCCCAACCGGTGGACTTGCGCAGGCGGGCCAGGGCCAGGCGGTAGTCGGCGTCCTTCGCGGGCAACTCCTCCTGCCACATCCGGTAGTCCTCGCGGCGCATCCGGGTCCCGCGGATGGCGGCCTTGTCGAGGGGGTTGGAGACGGAGTAGTAGGCGCTCGGACGCGTCCACTCTCGCAGCGACATTTCGATCGTGGACTTCGGTACGGCCAATTCGATCGTGCTCATGCTGCTCACCCCCTGTTCCTCCCGTATTGTTGACCCCAGAATAGAACACACAATCGAAAAGCGCAAGGGTCACATGCGAGGAATGGAGGCCAGGAGGGATTTCGTGTACTCATGCTGGGGATTCTCCCAGATCTCCTCGGTCGGACCGTGCTCGACAATCCGGCCCTGATGCATGACCGCCACTGTCGAACACACCTGCCGAACCACGGCCAGGTCGTGGGAGATGAACAGGAGGGTGAGGCCGTACTCGTCGACCAGGGCGTCGAGAAGCTCGAGGACCTGGGAGCGGACGGAGACGTCGAGGGCGGAGACGGGCTCGTCGGCAAGCAGGATCTCCGGCTTGCCCGCCACGGCCCGCGCGATGGAGATGCGCTGGCGCTGCCCGCCGGAGAACTGGTGGGGATAGCGGTCGACGGCATCGGCGGGCAGGCCCACCTCCGAGAGAACCTCCAGCACGCGGGCGCGATCCCCACCACCCTCCGCGACGGAACGGCCGACGGTGAGGCGCGGGTTGAGGGAGGAGCGGGGATCCTGGAAGACGACCTGGACGCCGGCGTCGATAAGCACGCGACCCTGATCGGGCACATCGAGGCCCGCGACCTGCCGCAACAGCGTCGTCTTGCCGGACCCGGAACCACCGACCACCCCGAGGCGCTCGCCGCGGTGGACCACCAGCGACACATCGTCGAGGGCCTTCGTCGCCCCGTACTGGCGCGTGACGTTCTCCAGGGTGATCACGGGGTCGCCGTGGTCGCGGACCTCCGCCGGTGAGCCGGGCAGGGACGCGGCGACGAGGCGCTGCGTGTACGGGTGCTCCGGGGCCCGCAGCACCTGCTCCGTGGTCCCCGCCTCGACGATCTCACCGCCGGACATGACGAGCACGCGGCGGCACATCCGGTTGATCACGCCGAGGTCGTGGGTGATGAACAACAGCGACATCCCCAGCTCATCCACCAAATGGTCGAGCAGGTCGAGCACCTGGTCCTGCACGGTGACATCAAGGGCGGTGGTGGGCTCGTCGCAGATGAGCAGGTCAGGCTCCTGCGCAATGGCCATCGCGATGAGCACGCGCTGGCGCTGTCCGCCGGAGAGCTCATGCGGGTAGGCGCTCATGCGGGCGGGGTCGAGGGAGACGCGTTCGAAAAGGTCACCGACCTCCGAGCGCCCCGCCGCCTCCTGCACCTGCTTGCCCACGCTCATGAGCGGGTCCAACGCCGTCATCGGCTCCTGGAACACCATGGAGACCACGGCGCCGCGCAGGGGACGCATCCGGCGGTCACTCAGCCCGATGAGTTCCTGGCCTTCCAGCACCACCGAACCCGAGGCGGACAGCCCCCGCGGCAGCAGTCCCATGATCGACAGGGCCGTCAGTGACTTGCCGGAACCGGATTCCCCGATGATGCCGACCCGTTCCCCGCGGCCGACGGTGAAGGAGATGTCACGCAGCAGGCCATCGCCCACGCGCAGACCTGTCACGGAGAGAATGCTCATCGTCGGCTCCTGGAGGGATCGAGGACATCGCGCAGGCCGTCGCCGAGCAGGTTGAAACCCAGCACAGTCAACGCGATCGCCAGCCCCGGCCACAACGCCAGCTGCGGGGCGGAACCCAGCGAGGCCTGCGCCGACTGCAGCATGCGCCCCCACGACGCATCCGGTGGGGAGGTGCCCAGGCCGAGGAAGCTCAGGGCGGCCTCCGCGAGGATCGCCAGGGCGAAGGCCACGGAGGCCTGCACGATGATGACGCCGCCGATGTTCGGCAGCACGTGCCGCTGCGCGATGAGCAGCTCCGGCACCCGGGACACACGCGCGGAGGCAATGAAATCCTGTGTCATCACCTGCAGCGTCCCCGCCCGGGCCACGCGCGCGAAACCGGGGATGCCGGCGATGCCGATGGCGACCATGGCCGTCAACGTCGATGCCCCGAACGCCGCCCCCGCGATGATCGCCAGCAGCAGCGCGGGGAAGGCGAGCATGAGGTCCATGCCGCGCATGATGAGCGTTTCCGCCCAGCCGCGCCGCATGCCGGCCAGGATCCCCAACGGCACCCCGAGCAGCGCGGAGATGCCCACCGCGACCAGACCGACGAAGAGCGTGATCTGCGCCCCGGCCATGATGCGGGAGAACACGTCGCGGCCGTAGCGGTCGGTGCCCATGAGATGCTCGGGAGTCGAACCCAGCAGGCGCTCGGCGGGCATCGCGTGCACCGGGTCGTAGGGGGTCCACACCAGGGAGATCAGCGCGAGCAGCACCGTGACGGCCACGATGAACGCCCCGATCCACCCGGAGACAGGCATCCTGCTCATGCGCTCCTCCTGATCCGCGGGTCGATGAGCCGGTAGGTGACATCGACGACGAGGTTGACCGTCAGCGTGAACACCACGAGCAGCATGACGATCGTCTGCACCGCCGTGAGATCGCGCCGCGCCACGGAATCGAGCAGCATCGACCCGAGCCCCGGGATGAGGAACACCCGCTCGATGACCACCGCGCCGACGATGAGACTCGTCAGCTGCAGCCCCGCCACGGTCAGCACGGGCAGCGCGGCATTGCGCAGTCCATGCCTCCACAGGGCCTCGCTTATCGACGCCCCCGTACTCCGCGCCGTCCGAATGAACTCCTTGTCCAGCACCTCCAGGATCGCGGTGCGGACATAGCGGGTGAGGATGGCCGCCTGCACCAGGGTCAACGCGATGACCGGGAGGATGATGCGCTGCAGGAAGCCGACGACGTCCGTCCCCGGTGGGATCCACCCGTTGGCCGGGACCCATCCCAGGTGCACGGAGAAGACGGTGACCAGCAGGATGCCGGTGAGGAAGGAGGGGATGGCGATGCCGATCTGGGCGGCGGTGGGAAGCACGCGATTCGACGTCCACATGCCCAGGGGGATGGCGATGAGCAGGGACAGCACCATCGCCGCACCACACAGGATGAGCGAGACCTGCGCGCGGTCGACGATGAGGGGGGTGATGTCCTGGCGGGAGGCCAGCGACATGCCGAAGTCTCCCGTGAGCAGCCCGCCCACCCAGTCGAGGTACTGGACGATGAGCGGGCGGTCGGTGCCGAGTTGGCGGGCCAGTGCCTCCACCGCCTCGTCGGTGGCCGTCACACCGAGGGCCACGCGCGCGGGGTCGCCGGGGACCAGTCGCAGCAGGAGGAAGATGACCACGGAGGCCAGCAGGAGGGACAGGAGAAACCTGAGGATGATGCGGGCGATCACTGCTTCTCCATTCCGGCCAGCGCGAGGGCGTCGGTGACCACGGTCGGGGTCACACCGCTGACCCCCGGCGCGGCGACGACGATGTTGGGCAGGTTGAAGATGGTCAGTGCTCCGGCGTCGGACATGATCGTCGCGACGGCCGACTCCATGTGGTCCACCTGCTCGTCGACGCTGACGGCGGTGTCGGCGGCCAGCAGATCGTCGCGGGCCTGCTCATTGTCGTAGCCGAGGTAGTAGTTGGGGTTGCCGAACAGCGCAGGGATATCGCGGGCCTCCACGTGGGCGATGAGCGACATGTCGTAGTTCTTCGCGGTCATCACCTCCGCCAGCCACACCGCGGGAAACTCGAGCGTCTCCAGGCGGACGCGGAAACCGACGTCGCGCAGCTGCGAGTAGAGCAGCTCCGAGATGTTCTGCGCATAGGGCAGGGACGGCAGGGAGATGGTGATGTCGGGGGTGCGGCCGTCGAGAAGCTCCCGGGCGCGGTCGGGGTCGAAGGCGGCGAAGTCCTCGCCGGTGAACCAGGGATCGGTGGGCGGGACCGGGGTGCCGCCGGTGTCGGTGGCCAGGCCCTCCCACACCACCTGGTTGACGGCCGCGCGGTCCACGGCGTGGAACACCGCCTGGCGGATGCTCGGATCATCGAAGGGGGCGCGCTGGTTGTTCATGGAGAGGAGCACCTCGCCGTTGGTGGTGCCCACCTCCACCACATACTCCTCCGGGAGCGTGTCCAGCAGCTCTGGGGCCTGCATCGCCCACACCAGGTCGATGTCACCTGAGCGCAGGGCGTTGACGGCGGAGGTGGCGTCGGAGAAGTAGCGGATGGCGGCGTTCTGCTTGGCCTGCTCGCCCCAGTAGTCCTGACGGGTGTGGAAGGTGATGGACTCGCCCACCGCGAAACGGCCCAGCGTGTACGGGCCGGTGCCCACCGGGTGGGTGGCCAGGCGGTCGACTGCTCCGGGCGACATCATCGCCCCGGTCAGTGTGCCCATCGACCACAGCCAGTGGTGGGAGGGCCGGGAGAGGGTGACCTGCAGGGTGTGCTCGCCGAGCACCTCGACATCGGCGACGACATCCATCTGCGACTTCAGGCCGTTGGTCCAGGAATCCTGCACGTTCTCGATGGAGAACTTCGCGGTTTCAGCTGTGAAGGGGGTGCCGTCCGAGAAAGTCACTCCCTCGCGCAGGTGGAAGGTGTACTCGGTGGCGTCCTCGGAGACGTCCCAGGAGGTGGCGAGGAGGGGGACGATGTCACCGGCGGCGTCGATACGCACGAGCCCCTCGTAGATGTTCGCCATGAGGGCCTGGGGGATCGCCGCACCGCCGGTGGTGGTGAAATCGAGGGAGGCGGGCACGCCCGTGGTGCCCAGCACCAGCGACTCCCGGCCCGCGACGCGGCCCACCTCCGTGGCGGTGGAACCGGCGGAGCACGCCGTCAGGGCCAGTGCGGCCATGATCGGGGCGAGCGCTCGACGAACAGTCATGGCAGTGACGTTAGTCGAAGTCAGCCCTGGATCATCGACAACCCGGAGGGGGAGTTCCGCGTGGAGTTGAGGGTGAAACTCGCCTTCGTGTGCAGGTAACGGTCATCGGAGGACTCGATCGGGGTGCCGTCGGTGGTGAAGGCCCGCCGACGGACCCGCAGCAGAGGAGTGCCCACGGGTACCTGCAGGAGCTCCGCATCCTCGGGGGAGGCGCCGACGGCGTCGATGGTGCGGGTGGCGGTGTCGATGTCCACCCCGGAATCGATGAGGTGCTGGTAGATGGATCCGGAATCCGTGTCGAAGCTGAGCACATGACGGCCGAACTCCCAGGGGTAGTTGAGACGCTCGACCATCGCGGGCGCACCATCCATGAGCCGGAGGCGGAAGACGGAGACCACGGGATCCCGGTCCGGGATGTCGAGCGCGGCCGCCAGGGTGCGGTCAGCGGGCTTCTTGGTGATCCACTGGGTCTGCTGGCCGGGAACGATGCCGGAGTTGTGGCACCACTGACTGAAGGAGAAGATGTTGTCGAAGGACTGCGTGGGCACGGTGTCGAGCACCCGGGAACGACGTCCCTGGCCGGAGGAGATGAGGCCCTCCGTGCGGAGCAGCCCCACCGCATGTCGTACGGTGCCTCGCGCGGAGGAGAACTGGCGGCACAGCTCTGCCTCCGAGGGGATGGGATCTCCGGGGGAGAGACGGCCCTCCCGGATCGCGTGGCGCAGGTGGTCGGCGATCTCCTGGTACTGCTGCAGGTCAATCACCTCCTTATCTGTACAAGGTCGATGCGTGTCATCATTCTACCGCTGGTCAGCGGGCGGGGCGAGGGTGGTGCGCTTCGCGGGCGGTAACTCCTGTCTAACTCTCGGTGAACAATCGGCAAACCTGTCTAGTCAGGCTTGTTGGAGGGGTGGGTAGGTTGCGAAGATCGGGGCATGTCGAACACACCTGACCTCATCGTCGTCGGAGCCGGGATCCTCGGGCTCGCCACCGCCTTCCTCGCCCATGAACAGGGAAGGTCCGTTCTGGTCATTGATAGCGCGGATCGGCCCGTCGGTTCCTCCCTGCAGAACTTCGGGCACGCCTGCTTCACCGGTCAGGCGGATGTCATCCAGGAGGTGGCCGGCCGTGCCCGGGCGGGCTGGCTGCGGGCCGCTGCCGCCGCCGGGTTCTGGGCCGCGGAATCCGGTACCTGGATCCCGGCTTCCACGGACCTGGAGATGGAGGTCCTGCGGGAGTTCTCCGGGCACCGCGGGGCAGACGACGTCACGCTCCTGAGCTCTGCCGAGGTGGGGCGGGGGATAGGCAACCCTGCCCTGGAATGTGTCGGCGGCGCCCACCTGCCCCGGGACATGCGCGTCAACCCCCGGGAGGCGGCCCCCTCCCTGGCGTCGTGGTTGTCCGGGCACGGCGTGCGCTTCGTCTGGAACACGCAGGTCACCGGCGTGCGGGACGGGGTCGTGGAGACGGTTCGCGGGCAGTTCACCGGCGCGCAGGTGGTGGTGTGCCCGGGGTACCGGCTCATGGGCCTGTTCCCCGAGATCGCGGAACGCCACGGGGTCCGGGTGTGCACCCTCGCCATGGCCCTGCTGGAGCGGCCGGGAAGGGTCCCTGCGGACCTGGCCATGCTGACCGGGACCTCCCTGGCCCGGTACGACGGATTCGCCGCCATGCCCAGCGTCGGGGCCCTGCGGGAGGAGCTCGCGGAAACGGAGCCGGAGCTGGTGGGATGCATCGCCAACCTCATGGCCACCGGTATCGGGGAGGGGCTGCTCGTCGGCGATTCGCACGCCTACGACCTCAGCCCCGAGCCCTTCATCGATGAGTCGATCGCGCAGCTGCTGCAGGACCGGGCCTGCGCGATCCTCGGGATCGAGCGCCCCGTGGTGCGTCAGCGCTGGCTGGGGCGCTACGCCGACAGCGCCTCGACGAATCTCGTGCTGGAGCGCCCTGACGAGCGCACCACCGTCGTTGTCGTCACCTCCGGAATCGGGATGACACTGTCGTTCGGCATCGCCGACCTGGCGCTGTCCGGGGAATCCGTCGCGGGTTTCTGAGAAGCGACGCGCAGGTTACTTGTACATGAATAGTTCCTACTCGACTAGACAAGCAGGGCGACCCGTTCCACAATGCTCCTGAACCAGCCGTCACTCCCCGAAAGGCCCACCATCATGACCCGAAAGCTCCTCGCCGCCGGTGTCGTCACCGGCGTCGCCCTCACCGTCGCCGCCTGCGGCTCCTCCGACGACACGACCGAATCCTCCACCGACACCGCGGCAGGCCAGACCCTCACGTTCGCGGCCGTCCCGGCGGAATCCTCCGCCACCCTGGAGCAGACCTTCCAGAACATCACCGCGCTCATCGAGCAGGAGACCGGTGCCACGGTCGAGTTCCAGAACGCCTCCGACTACGCCGCCGTCATCGAGGGCATGCGCGCCGGGCAGGTCGACCTCGCCTCCTTCGGGCCCTTCTCCTACGTCATCGGCAAGGACTCCGGGATCGACATGGAGCCGATCGCGGCACCCACCCACGATCCCGACGTGGCACCCGCCTACACGTCCCTCGCATACGTCCCCGAGGACTCCGACATCCAGAGCCTCGAGGACCTGCGCGGCCGCACCGTCTGCTTCGTCGACCAGGCCTCCACCTCCGGGTACCTGGTGCCGATGAAGGGTCTGAACGACGTGGGCATCGACCTCAACGCCGATCTCACCCCGGTGCTCGCCGGTGGCCATGACGCATCCCTGCTCTCCCTGGGGTCGGAGAACTGTGAGGCCGCCTTCGCCCACGACGCCATGCTGACCACCCTGACCAAGTCCGGCCAGGTCGAGGAGGGAGCACTGCGGTCGATCTGGGAGTCCGACCCCATCACCGAGGACCCGATCGCGGTCAACCGCAGCACCGTCGACGCCGAGCTCGCCGACCAGATCATCACCGTCCTGCGCGAGAAGGCCAACAAGCCCGCACTGGTCGAGGCCGGCATCTGCTCCTCCGAAGAGGACTGTGAGCTGCCGGAGGAGACCGAGTACGGCTACCTGCCGGTCACCGACGAGGACTTCGACCCCATCCGCGACATCTGCCGCGTCACCGACGCCGAGGCCTGCCGCAACGTCGGCTAGGAGATCCCGTGAACAACACCCCCGCATTCCAGGACGAGCTCGATTCGCTCTACTCCGTCCAGATGGACAACGTCACCAAGGACTTCGGTGGCGGAGTCCGCGGCCTGGATGATGTCACCGTCGGCTTCCGGACAGGCGGTATCACCGTCCTGCTCGGACTCTCCGGATCCGGAAAGTCGACGCTGCTGCGACACATCAACGGTCTCCACACCCCGACCGGGGGATCCCTGCGGGTCCTCGGTCACGACGTGGCGGACCTGAAAGGTCGCGAACTGCGGGGCCTGCGCCGCGACATCGGCGTCATCTTCCAGAATTTCAACCTCGTCGGCCCGATGACCGTGCTCGAGAACGTCTGCACCGGTCAGCTGGCCTCCCTCCGGGGTCCCCGGCTCAGCCTCATGATGTACCCGAAGAAGGTGCGTCGGGAAGCCCTGGAGAAGCTGGACCGCGTCGGCCTGGCCGACCGGGCCTACCAGCGCGCCGACACCCTGTCCGGCGGACAGCAGCAGCGCGTGGCCATAGCCCGTGCGCTCATGCAGCACCCCCGGATCCTGCTTGCCGACGAGCCCGTCGCCTCCCTCGACCCCGTGTCCTCCCGCGAGGTCATCGAGCTCCTCCAGCAGATCTCGGCGGAGGACAACCTCACCGTCATCGCCTCGCTCCACCAGGTGCAGCTGGCGATCGATTTCGCCGACCGCATCATCGGACTGCGCGCCGGCCGGGTCGTCCTCGACCAGCCGACGGAGGGGCTGACAGCCGAGCAGGCGTCGAGCATCTACTCCAGCGTGTCGGGTCTCGCGGACGTGGCGAAGGTGGAGACCACCAGTGACTAGCCTCGCTCCCGCCCGCCCCGCCCCGTCCGTCAACACGATGGCGGCCGGCACGGTCTTCGTCGGACTGCTGCTCGCGGGTGCGTGGTCGATCCACTCCCTCGGCATCAACGTCGCCACCATCGCCGACTCCTTCGACAACGCGATCAACTTCGCCCGGCGGATGTTCCCCCTCGACTTCCCGCCACTGGCAGAGACCCTCTCCCTCATCGGGGAGACCCTCGCCATCGTGTTCCTGGCCACGTTGCTGTCGGTCGTCCTGTCCATCCCGGTGTCGCTGGCGGCGGCCCGCCCCACCACCCGTGGCCGATTCTCACAGGGCACCGCCCGGACCCTCACGGTGCTGGCCCGCGCGATCCCGGACCTGGTGCTGGCCATCATCTTCCTGCGCATGTTCGGGCTCGGGCCGGCCGCCGGCATCCTGGCCATGGGCATCCACTCCGTCGGCATGATCGCCAAGCTCTACTCCGATGCCATCGAGGAGCTTGACGACGGCCCCCGGGAAGCGCTCGAGGCAGTCGGTGGCACCCGCCGCCAGCAGATCGCCGCCGCGATCCCGCAGGTGCTGCTGCCGCAGATGATCGCCACGGCACTGCACCGCTTCGACATCAACCTGCGGACGTCGGTTCTGCTCGGTTACGTCGGCGTCGGTGGCATCGGGCTGGCGATCTCGGATTCCCTGCGGGTGCTCAACTACCAGCGGGGAATGGCCCTCGCCCTGCTGGTGCTCCTGCTGTGCATCGTCATCGAGCTGGTGTCCGGAGCGATTCGGGCGACGATCATGAATCGCTCGGGAGCATCGGTGGTTGGCGGAACGTGGGTGGACCGCCTCCTCAACAAGGGGCGGGTCACCGGCGCCGGCGACGTCACCCTGACCCCGCCGTGGAGCCCTGCCCGACTCCGCCGCTTCGCCTCCTTCGGTGTCATCGGCGTCCTCACCGTGGCGTCGTTCATGCGGGTCGACCTCTCGTGGTCGACCCTGTGGGAGGGGCTGGCTGATCTGCCCCGGACGCTGGCGCTGTTCTTCCCGCCCTCGACCGGTGGTGCCCTGGACACCCTGCTGGAGCAGCTGCTCGTCACAGTCCAGATCGCCCTGGCGGCCACCACCCTCGGCGCTGTCCTGGCCATCCCCATCGGCATCCTCGCCGCGCGCAACGTGGTGGCGAATCGCTTCGTCCACAACCTGTTCCGGGTCATCATCGTCGTGGTCCGCGGAATCCCCGAGCTCATCCTGGCGATCATCTTCGTCGTCATCTCGGGACTGGGTGGTGTCGCCGGAACCCTCGCACTCGCCGTCGGCGCCGTGGGTCTGCTGTCCAAGCTGGTGGCCGACTCCCTGGAGGAGACGGACACCGAGGTCCAGGATGCGCTCCGCGCGGCCGGAGCCAGCGAACCCCAGATCTTCTTCTCGGCCACTCTCCGGCAGGCGGCCCCGGCCTTCGTGGCCCACACCATGTACCTGCTGGACACCAACATCCGCTCGGCGACCCTCCTCGGCGTCGTCGGTGCCGGAGGCGTCGGCTTCCTGCTGCTCAACGCCTCCCGTATCAACCAGTTCGACGTCGTCACGATGATCCTGATCCTCATGGTCGCGGTTGTCCTCGTCGTCGAGGCACTGTCCATGTGGCTCCGCCGCACCGTCCGTTGACCCCGACCCCAGAAAGAAGCCTCCATGTACGACCTCGCCATCTTTGACATGGCCCACACCACCGTCGACGACCGGGACGAGGTGTACCGCGTGCTCCGGGAAGCCACCGAGCGTCAGGGCGCCGAGTACACCGACGATGAGTTCCGTGCCCACATGGGCACGGAGAAGAAGTGGGCGATCCGGCAGCTTCTCGACATCGGCGGGCTCGAGGTCACCGAGGAGCTGGTCGAGGAGTCATGGCAGTGGTTCCGGACCGAGTTGCGTCGCACGTACACGCAGAATCCGCCCTCCCCGCTCCCCGGTGTGGAGGACATGTTCGGCGTTCTCCGCGACAACGGGGTGAAGATCGCGCTGACCACCGGGTTCAGCCGCGAGATCGTCGACGTCATCCTCGACGCCATGGGCTGGACCGTGGGGGAGACTATCGACGCCGTCGTCGCCGGCGATGAGGTGGAGGCCGGACGCCCGGAGCCCTTCCTCATCCGCCGCGTCATGTCCGACCTCGGGGTGGCAGATACGGCAGGCGTCATCAGCGTGGGGGACACCTCCGCAGACATCGAGTCGGCCCGCCGGGCAGGAGTGACCTCGGTGGGAGTGCTCACCGGCCACCTGACCCGCGAGCAGTTCACCGACCTCGGCTCCGATCACATCCTGGCCTCCGCCGCCGAGGTTCCGGAGCTGCTGGGACTTCGTCGGTGAGCGCCCGGGCCCAGCTCTGGGAAGGCGGGGAACGCTTCCGCGAGATCGAGGTGCCCCTGCCGGATCTGCGCCCCGGCGAGGTGCTGGTCGCGCTCAGCGCCGCCACCGTCTGCGGATCGGACCGGCACACGGTCTCGGGTCGTCGCCCCGGTGCGTGCCCGTCGATCCTGGGGCACGAGGGTGTGGGAATCGTCCAGGACAGTCGCCGGGAGGACATCACCCGCGGTCAGCGAGTGGTCTTCTCGGTGACCTCTTCCTGTGGCGCGTGCCGCGCCTGTCTTCGGGGCCTGAGCGCCAAATGCGTGGACGTGCGGAAAACGGGCCATGAGCCCTTCGACGGTGAATGGCCGCTGTCCGGCACCTACTCCACCCACATCCACCTGCTGGCCGGGCAGGCGGTCCAGGTGGTCCCGCACGACATCCCCGACGCGGTGGCCTCGACCGCCGGGTGCGCGGTCGCCACGGTCATGGCCGCCTTGGAACAGGCCGGTGACCTGTGTGGTCGCTCCGTCCTCATCACCGGCGTGGGAATGCTGGGGATGATCGCCGTGGTGGCGGCGCGGGCCGGAGGGGCCACACACATCATCGCCTCCGACCCGGATCCGCGCATCCGTGAGCTGGTGTCACCACTGGCGGATGCCGTGGTGGAGCCGGGTGGGCACCATCTCGTCGATGTCGCGTTGGAGTTCTCCGGCGCCTCCGCGGCGGTGCAGGACTGTCTGCGCTCCCTCGATGTCGGCGGGCGGGCAGTTCTGGCCGGGACGGTGTCCCCGGTGGGAACGGTGCCGGTGGATCCGGAGTGGCTGGTCCGCGGGTGGCGGACGGTGACCGGCGTGCACAACTACGAACCACGTCACCTGGCGGAGGCGGTGGCCTTCCTCAGCGCGGAGGGGGAGGCGCTGCCGTGGGCGCACCTGCTGCACGGGCCGGTGCCCCTCGACCGGGTGCCGGAAGTGTTCTCCACCGCCCCACCGGCTGCGCGGGTGATCGTCACACCGGGGAGAAGTGCGCCGGCGAGGGGGTACCGCGCACCGCGTTGA
>NZ_JAUNRW010000013.1:25717-39154 GCF_030535495.1 Corynebacterium sp. | reverse complement strand
TGTAGACGATGTTCTCGTAGCGCTCGCCGTAGCGGATGTAGCCGCGGCCCTTGAAGACGTAGCCGCCGGTCTGGGCCTCACCGTGGTGGTGGGCGCCGGAGACCTCACCGGGGCCGGTGTAGACCTTGCCGATCCAGATCTTGCTGGCGGCGGAGTTCTCCTTGGACACACCCGAGATGCGGCGGGCGTTCTCGGTCTGGCCGGGGGCGGCCTCGAGGTCGGCGGCGCGGTTGACCTTGAAGATGTCGACGTTGTGGTTGATGTCGAAGTCGGGGCCGGGGACGTTCTGGAACATGAGGGGGTTTCCTTTCGAAAGGGGGATCAGTAGGACCTGGGCAGGCCCAGGTGCTTTTCACCGAGGTAGTTGCGGATCATCTCGTCGGTGAGGGGGGCGAAGGTGTACAGGCGGGCATCGCGGAAGTAGCGCTGCATGGGCAGTTGGCGGAGGAATCCCCAGCCGCCCATGACCCGCATGCCGATGTCAGTGGTGGTGGTGCCGGCCTGTGAGGCGGCGAGTTTCGCCATGGCCGACAGGGTCTCCACGGCACCGCCCTCCGATTCATCGGAGGTGCGGGCGGCGTTGTGGAGCAGGAGGCGGGCGGATTCGACGGACACGGCGGCGTCGACAAGCTCGTGCTGCAGCGCCTGGAAGGCGCCGACCGGGCGGCCGAATGCTTCTCGACGCCCCGCGTACTCCACCGCCGTCTCCAGCGCGCCGCGGGCGATGCCGAGCGCCACGGCGGCGCCGTTGAGGCGCTCGCCGTTGAGGGTGGCCAGGACGTGCCGGAAGCCGCGGTCGACTTCGCCGAGGACGAGGTCGGCCGGGACGCGGACGTTGTCGAAGACGATGTCTGCCTGCTCCAGGGCCCGGATGCCCATCGTGTCGATGGAGGTGGTGGTGATGCCGGGGGTGGAGCGCGGGACGATGAACATGGTGATGCCGTCGATGGAGCTGCGCTCAATCTCGGCGGTGCGCGCCAGGACGATGAGGAAGTCGGCGGTGGACGCCGCTCCGATCCATTTCTTGCGGCCGGTGAGCACCCAGGTGCCGTCGTCCTCCCGCGTGGCGCGGGTGGACATGGCGCGGGCGACGTCGGTGCCGCCGTCCGGTTCGCTGAGCGCGAAGGACATCCGGGCGGCGCCGTCGAGAAGCGGGGCGAGGTAGTCGTTGCGCTGGGCCTCGTCGGCGAAGCGGTGGAGCAGTTCGACGCCCATGTACTGCACGACGATGCTCACGCCGACGGAGGTGGCGCCGGCGCCGAGCTCCTCAAGCACGGTGACCTGGCTCTGATGGGCGGGACCCCGTCCATTGAGTTCGGTCTCGAGGCGGATGAGACCGGCCTCGGCGAGCGCGGTGTAGAGCCCGAGGTCGTACTTCTCCTCCTCGTCGTGTTCGACGAGCCGCTCCGGGGTGGTGTGCTCCGCGAGCACCCGGCGGACTCGCTGGCGCACGGCGGCAACCTCGGGAGTGTCGGTCAGGGTGGCGAAGGGGGCGAGGGAGGTGTCAGTCATGGGGTGCCCTCTCGATGAGGAAGGTGCTGGTGAAGGTCATGACGGTGTCACCGTGCTGGTTGATCACCGCATAGTCGAGGGACCAGAGGCCGTTTCCGGGTCGGCTGGTCTCGCGGGCCTCCGCGACGGTCGCCTCCACCCGGATGGTGTCGCCGATGTAGACCGGCGCCTGGGCGCGGACCTCGTCGAGCCCCAGCCAGGCGACGACGTGGGTGAAGTACCCGGTCTGGGTCATGAGGCCGAGGGCGGTGGACAGGGTCAGCGGCCCGTGGCCGATGCGCTGACCGAAGGTGGTGCCGGACGCGTACTCGGCATCGAGGTGCAGGGAGACCCAGTCGCCGGTCAGTCCGGCCCAGCTCACCAGGTGCGCCTCGGTGATGGTCAGCCCCGGGCTGCGGAGCCGGTCGCCGGTGACCAGGGCTTCCCAGTAGTGGTCCGGTGGCCCTTTGACGGTGCCGTCTGTCATGGTCGAACTCCTTTCTGTCATTCGCTCCGTGTGAGTGGGAGGGGGTGGAAGCCAGTGTGTCCTGAAGAAGATTCTCCCGAAAACGTGGTCTGGCTCTCACTCAAGTGTAGACTAACAAATGATCGTTCGTGTAGGAATAGAGAAACCTCAAGAACTTTCGAGGACCGCAACCCCATCCCCGCTGGAGGACCCCATGACTGCACCCACCACCCAGGAGACCGTCCACGAGCGCCTCTCCCGCAGCCTCACCGAGGCCCGCCTCGGCGGCTCCGAGAAGAACCGCAAGAAGATCCAGGATTCCGGAAAGCTCCTGGTCCGGCAGCGTCTCGCGCTGCTTTTCGACGACGAGAACTACATCGAGGACGGCCTCCTCGCCCGCTTCGAGGAGGGCCTGCCCGGCGACGCCGTCGTCATCGCCTTCGGTCGCGTCGACGGCCGCGAGGTCTGCGTCATCGCCAACGACTACAGCGTCAAGGCCGGCACCTGGGGCAACCGCACCTTCGAGAAGATCACCCTCGCCCAGGAAAAGGCCACCGCCGCGGGCATCCCCATCGTCTACCTCTTCGACTCCGCCGGCGCGCGTATCGACGAGCAGTTCGAGTCCTTCGCCGGCCGCCACGCCTGGGGCAACATCTTCTACAACCAGGTGCAGATCTCCGGCCGCGTCCCGCAGGTCTGCGCGCTGTTCGGCCCCTCCCCCGCCGGCTCCGCCTACGTCCCCGCCCTCTGCGACCTCACCATCATGGTCCGTGGCCACGCCACCGCCTACCTCGGCTCCCCGCGCCTGGCGGAGATGGTCACGGGCGAGAAGGTCACCCTCGAGGAGATGGGCGGCGCGGAGATGCACTGCTCCGTCTCCGGGCTCGGTGACGTCCTCGTCGAGGATGACGCGGAGGCCCTGGCCGCGATCCGCGTCTGGCTCTCCTTCCTGCCCGCCAACTGGGAGACCCCCGCCCCCATCGCTCCCCCCGCCGAACCCCGCGAGGGCCGCACCCTCGAGGAGATTGTCCCGCTGCGCGAGGCGGAGATCTTCGACATGGAGGAGTTCGTCGAGTCGCTTGTCGACGAAGGCTCGTGGTTCCCCTACAAGGAGCTCTTCGCTCCGGAGATGCTCACCGGCTTCGCCCGCATCAACGGCCGCCCCGTCGGCCTGGTGGGTAATCAGCCCACGCACATGGGTGGGTCGATCTTCCCCGACTCCTCGGACAAGGCCGCGCGCTTCATCTGGATCTGCAACGCCTACAACATCCCCATCATTTTCCTTGTCGACATCGCGGGCTACATGATCGGTTCCGCCGTGGAGCGTCAGGGAATCATCCGCCACGGCGCGAAGATGATCTTCGCCGTCTCCGAGTGCCGCGTCCCCCGGATCACCGTCCTCGTCCGCAAGGCCTACGGCGGCGGCTACCTCGCTATGTCCGGTGCCCCCATGAACCCGGACGCCGTCATCGCCCTGCCCACCGCCCGCCCAGCGCTCATGGGCCCGGACGCCGCGGTCAACGGCGTCTACTACAACCAGATCCATGAGATCGCCGACCCGGAGGAGCGCAAGGCCTTCATCGCCCAGAAGCACGCGGAGTACGCCGAGGGGATCGACGTGTTCAAGATCGCCAACGCCAACGCCGTCGAGGCCGTGGTCCCCGCCAACGATCTGCGCGATGACCTCACCCGCCGTCTGGCCCTCTACGGCAAGCGCAAGACGGAGCCGGTGGAGCGCCGCCAGGCCGTCACCCCGGTGTAGGAACGCGCCATGATCAAGATCGTCGCCGTCATCACCAAGAAACCTGAGCACTCCCGGGAGGAGTTCCTCCGCCACTGGCACGAGGACCACCCGGCCTATGTCCGCCGCCTGCCGGGCATCAGGCGCTACCGCCAGAACCCCGCGATCGACCATCGCACCGACTGGCCCTTCGACGGAATGGCAGAGCTGTGGTTCGACTCGGTCGCCGCGGTGAAGGAGGCCTACGCCGGCGAGGATGGGAAGGCGCTCTTCGCCCACGAGGAGCTCTTCCTCGCCGACATGCAGTGGTTCATCTCGGAGGAGAAGGAGATCCAACTCTAGAGACCACCACAGGGGGCGGGACCAGATACCTGGTCCCGCCCCCTTATTGTGTCGGCAGTCAGCGGTCGAAGAGGCTGAACACCTGGGTCGCGCCGCCGTCAATGAGCAGGTCCGCGCCGTTGATGCTGCGCGCGTCCTCGGTGAGTAGGAAGACGGCCAGGGCGCCGATCTCCTCCGGGGTGACGATCTTCTCGGTGGGGACCTTCTTCTTCACCTGGTCACGCACCTCCTGGATGACCATGGGAGTGTCGACCACACCGGGGCAGATGTTGTTGACGGTAACTCCGGTGCCCCAGAAGTCGACGAGCAGCGAGCGCGTGAGGTTCGACAGACCCGCCTTGGAGGCCGCGTAGCTGGGGTAGTGGTACCCCGTGACCCCCGCGATGGAGGAGATGTTGATGATGCGTCCGAAACCCTGCTCCACCAACTCCGGGCCAAATTCCCTGATGAGCCGGAACGGACCGGTGAGGTTGATGTCCAGCGCGAACTGGAAGGACAAGGTGTCGTGGTCGGCGAGGTACTTGCGGTCGAGGATCCCGGCGGCGTTGACCAGCGCCTGGATGGGGCCGACCTGTTCCTGCACGGCCGCGTGCAGGGCGGAGATGGAATCGTCACTGGTCACGTTGAGTTCGAAGGCCAGCGCACGACCGCCCGCGTCACGGATGCGCCCGGCGGCTTCCGCGGCGGCGTCCAGGTTGAGGTCGGCGCAGAGCACGGTGTGACCGGCCGCGGCCAGCCGCTCATTGATGCCGACACACATGCCACCGCCGGCGCCGGTGACCAGGATGTTCAGGGGCTTATCAGTCATGGGAGGGACTCGCTTTCGGGGGTGAGGATGGTCAGAAGTTGTCGGTGGGCGTGGAGCAGGCCGTCGCGCGCCAGTTCTACCTCGGTGCGACCGGACAGCTCTGCGGCCAGCGCCGTGGGATCGCGCTCCCCGGCGCGGATGGCCTCACACAATTCATCCCAACGGCGCTCGTCCTCGAGGGAAGGGTAGGTGAGATAGCCCTCGGCGCCGCCGGAGTAGAAGGTGCGGCGATCATGGCGGTGAAGGGGAGCGCCCGCGGCCAGGCGCTCGGGCAGGTCGGGGTTGGCGATGTAGGGTCGGCCGAATCCGACGAAGTCCGCGTCGCCGAACTCGAGGAGCCGCTCGGCGGTCTCGAAGGTGTGGCCTCCGGTGATGATCACGGGGGCGTCGATAAGCGGCCGCAGTTCCGCGGTGGGGACGGCATCCTCGGCGACCTCGGCGGTGCTCGACCCGGCGATCTCCGGTTCCACGAGGTGGAGGTAGGCCAGCCCGCGCCCGGCGAGGGAGGAGACCACGTGACGATGCAGGGCCCGCTTGTCCTCGTCGAGGGCGTCCATCCAGCGGGAGGATGGGGAGAGACGGACGCCGATGCGCCCGACCGGAATCTCCTGCGCCACGGCGGTGATGATCTCATGGAGGAAGCGGGCGCGGTTGGCCGGCGATCCGCCGTACTCGTCGCTGCGGTTGTTGGAACCGGAATTGAGGAACTGGTCGATGAGGTAGCCGTTGGCGGCGTGCAGTTCTACGCCGTCGAAACCGGCGTCCACCGCCCGGCGCGCGGCGGCAGCATACTGCCCGATGACGTCGCGGATCTCCTCCCGACTCAATGCCCGCGGGGTCTCGAAGGGGACCTGCTCGGGCCTGCGGTAGTACCGGAAACCGGTGATGGGGATGGCCGACGGCGCCACCGGAAGGCCGCCGTCCGGCTGCACCGAGGAGTGGGACTGGCGGCCCACGTGCCAGAGCTGGGCGACAATGTGCCCACCGCGTTCGTGGACGGCCCGGGTGATGGGGCCCCAACTGTGCGCCTGCGCATCGGTGTACAGGCCGGGGACGCGGGGGTAGGCGACCCCCTGGGGGGAGACGACGATTCCCTCGGACACGATGAGGCCGGCGGTGGCCCGTTGGGTGTAGTAGACCTCCATGAGGTCGGTCGCGGTCCCGTCGGGCTGCGCGCGACTGCGGGTGAGCGGCGCCATGACCACCCGATTGCGCAGGCGCAACCCCGAGAGCGTGCACGGTCGGAGGAGACGGCAAGTCGTCATGCCGTTAGCTTACGTACGTTTGTTAGTTTTCGGTAGGGGTCGGCCACCGATCAGGGCCGACAGTTTAGGATGGGCTCAGTCCTCGAACTACGAAAGTGACATGACCATGGCCCGATCCGGCAAGAACACCGCCCACCTGATCCGCGAGAAGGCGACCGAGCTCTTCTTTCTCAAAGGCTATGCGGGAACCTCGCTGCGGGAGGTCGCGGCGGCGTCCGGACTGCAGATCGGCAGCCTCTACAACCACATCTCCAGCAAGGAGGACCTGCTCCTGCAGGTGATGGGCGGGGTCATCGACGACCTGGTGGCGGAGCAGGAGACGGCCATGGCCACACCGGGCGACGCGGTGGACAAGCTCCGCGCCGCGGTCGACTGCCACGTCCGCTTCCATGCCCAGCACGCCCCCGAGGTGCACATCGGCAACTCCAACCTGGCTGCGCTGTCCGACGGGGCCCGGGAGGAGATCGTCCGCAAGAGGAAGGACTACGAGCGCAACATCCAGTCCCTCGTCGAGGAGGCCGGCCGCGCGGGGCTGGCATCTGTCCTCGACGCCCGCCTGCACACCTTCAGCATTCTCGGCATGGGCACGCACCTCGCCGGCTGGTACCGGCCGGAGGGGCGGTTGTCCCTCGACGAGATCGCCGACACCTACACCACCCTCGCACTCCGCGAACTCAAAGTGATCGACGCCGACGAGCGCGTTGAGCAGGCGGCGCAGGCCGGCTGAACCACCCCCGACTGACGGAGGTCACGGTCCCGCGCGGGCCCGTGACCTCCTTTTTTCTCTCCTTTATGCGCTGTGTCACAGAATCGCTTGCATGAGGGTGCGGCCACATCTACACTCACATACGAACGCTCGTTAGTTTTCCTGGGCCCGGCCTCCGGTATACCCGGCACTGACGGCACTCCCCCAGAAATGAGGACAACTATGCGCACTATCGGAGACTGGCTGCGCCTCCACCACCGCCAGCACCCACGGACGGAGGCGCTCGTCGGCATCGACGGCCGCCGGACCTACGGTGAACTGGCCGAACGCGCCTGGGGCATGGCCCGCGGACTGCGCAGCCTCGGCATCACCGACGGCGACCGCGTCGGCGTCCTGGGCACCAACACCGTGTTCAACGCCGAGATGTTCTTCTCTGTCGCCGCCAGCGGCGGAGTGTACGTGGCATACAACTGGCGCTGGGCCGCCAGCGAACTCGCCCAGGGCATCGCCGAGACCTCCGCCGACGTCATCCTCGTCGAGCAGCAGTTCGTGGAGCTTCTCGACGACGCCCTCGCCATCCTCGCCCGAGAGCAGGACACCCTGCCCACCGTCGTGGTCGAAGGCGGGCAGGCCGACGCCCTGCGGGAGGGCACCGGCCCCTTCCACGACACCGCCACCCTCGATTCCCCCCTGTGCATCATCTACACCGGCGGCAGCACCGGGCAGTCCAAGGGAGTCGTCCTCTCCCACCGCGCGGCCGTGGTCAACGCCATCAACGAGATCATCGACTGCCGCCTGGGCTCGCGTCCGAATGAGCGCGGACTCATCGTCACCCCCCTGTTCCACTCCGCCGGGCTGTTGTGCTGGCTGGTCTCCCACTTCGTCGCCGCCACCACCAGCGTGCTGGCCCCGAAGTTCGACGCCGAATCCCTCACCGACTGGGTGGAGCGCGAGCGCATCACCAACACCTTCATGATCCCCAACATGATGCGCAAGATGATGGACGGAGGAGTCTTCGACAATCCCGTCTTCCGCCGGAACCTCAAGGCCGTCCACACCGGCGCCGGCCTGCTGCGCATGCCGGACAAGGAACTGTTCGCCGCCACACTGCCGGACACCGAGCTGTTCTACCGCTACGGGCTCACCGAGGCCGGCCCCATGGTCACCCGCCTGCGCCACGAGGACATGTTCGACCACGCCGTCGACGGATCCATCGGCCAGGAGTACTTCTCGGTCGAGATCCAGCTGCAGGATCCCGACGGCCGCCCGGTGCCCCCGGGTGAACTCGGCGAGATCTGCGTCCGCGGGCCGTCCCTCATGAGCGGCTACTACGGGCGCCCTGAGCAGACCGCCGAGACCCTGCGCGGCGGCTGGCTGCACACCGGCGATGTCGCCACCGAGGACGACCGCGGATATTTCTACTTCCGCGACCGTCTCAAGGAAATGATCAAGACCGGGGGTGAGAACGTCTACGCCGCCGAGGTCGAACAGGCCCTCCACCTGCACCCCTGCGTCCTCGAGGCCGCCGTCATGGGCGTCCCCGACCTCAAGTGGGACGAAGAGGTCCGCGCCGCGATCGTGCTTCGCGACGGCACCGTGGCCACCCAGGAGGACCTGTCCACCTTCCTGCGCGGCCACCTCGCCGGTTACAAGATCCCCAAGAAGATGGTCTTCCTCGGCGCTGATGATTTCCCCCGCTCCGCCGCCGGGAAGCTGGTCAAGACCGAACTGAAGCGCAACCTCGGCTGGATCTCCTGATCCGCCCCTCCCCCACTCCACGTACCCCTCCTGAAGGAGCCCACATGTTCACCAAAATCCTCATCGCCAACCGGGGCGAGATCGCCGCGCGTATCGCCCGCACCTGCCGGGAGCTCGGGGTCGCCTCCGTGGCGGTCCACTCCGAGGCCGACTCGCAGTCCCTCCACGTCCGCCTCGCCGACGAGGCCGTCAACCTCGGCGAGGGCCCCTCCAGCGAGAACTACCTGGCCCAGGACAAGATCATCGCCGCCGCCCTGGAGACCGGCGCCGAGGCCGTTCACCCCGGATACGGCTTCCTCGCGGAGAACGCCACCTTCGCCCGCGCCGTCGTCGACGCCGGCCTCGTCTTCATCGGCCCCTCCGCCGACGCCATCTCCGCCATGGGTGAAAAGGTCACCGCCCGAGAGCTGGCCATCGCCTCCCAGGTGCCCCTGGCCCCCGGCTCTGACGGGGCCATCAGCTCCGCCGCGGAGATCCGCGCCTTCGGCGAGGAGCACGGCTTCCCCATCCTGGTCAAGGCCTCCGCCGGTGGCGGCGGCCGCGGCATGCGCCGCATCAACGGCCCCGAGGACATCGACGACGCCCTCGAGTCCGCCGTCCGCGAGGCCGAGGCCGCCTTCGGCAACGGCGAGGTCTACCTCGAGCGCTACCTCACCAACGCCCGCCACGTGGAGGTGCAGGTCTTCGCCGACAACCACGGCAACGCCGTCTATTTCGGCGACCGCGACTGTTCGGTGCAGCGTCGCCACCAGAAGCTCATCGAGGAGGCACCCGCCCCGGGTCTCAGTGAGGAGCTGCGCCGGGACATGGGTGAGGCCGCCGTGCGCCTGGCCCGGGAGGTCGGCTACTCCGGCGCCGGCACCGTCGAGTTCCTCGTGGAGGGCGAGCGTTTCTACTTCCTCGAGATGAACACCCGCATCCAGGTGGAGCACCCGGTCACCGAGATGGTCCAGAACATCGACCTCATCGCCGAGCAGCTCCGCGTCGCCGCGGGCGAGCCGCTCAGCGTCACCGAATCCGGCCGCCCCGCCGAAGGCGCGGCGATCGAGGCCCGCATCAACGCCGAGGACATCTCCGGTGGCCGTTTCATCCCCACTCCCGGGCTGATCACCACGATCGAGGCCCCGGCCGGCGAGGGACTGCGTTTCGACGCCGGCTATGAGTCCGGCGACGAGATGCAGCCCTACTACGACAGCCTCATCGGCAAGCTCATCGCCTGGGGTCCGGACCGCGAGACCGCCATCGCCCGTCTCCGCGAGGCCCTGGACACGATGACTGTCGAGGGTGTCCGCACCACGATCCCCGCCGCCAAGCTCATCCTCGACCACGAGGATTTCCAAAAGGTCCGCTTCAGCACCCTGTGGCTGGAGACCACCGTCGAGTTCCCCGAGGACGTCGACGATCTCGACGACACCCTGGCCCGCAACGAGGTCGAGGTCAACGGCCGTTTCTACACCATCCCCTTCTTCAGCGACGTGGTTCCCGGCGCCGTCCTCGCCTCCACCGGGGGAGATCCGGCGCAGCCGGAATCGGGCGGGGCGCGCAATCGCAACGCAGGCGGGCGTCGTAAAGCGAAGAAGAAGGCCTTCGACGGACAAATCACCTCCCCGATGCAGGGCACGATCATCAAGGCCAACGTCGAGGAAGGCCAGTCCGTCAGCGCCGGCGACGTGCTCTTCGTCCTCGAGGCCATGAAGATGGAGAACCCCATCACCGCCCCCGTCGACGGCACCATCGGCGAGGTGCTCGCCGGAGTCGGCGACTCCCTCGCCGCCGGCACCCTCCTGACCACCCTCACCGCCCTCACGCCCGCGGAGGTATATCCATGAAGCCCGTCCGTTCACTGCTGTTCGTGCCCGGTCACAAGAAGGACTGGATCCGCAAGGCACTCAACTCCGAGTCCGATGCCATCATCATCGACCTCGAGGATTCCGTCCCCGCCGGTGACAAGCAGCTCGCCCGCGACAACGCCCGCGAGATCCTCGCCGAGGTCCCCGACGCGACCATCCTCATCCGTCCCAACGCCCTGGACACCGACGACTTCGGCGCGGACGTCGCCGCCGTCGTCCGCCCCGGACTCACCGGTCTGCTGCTGCCGAAGCTCTTCGGCCGCGATGACGTCGTGCGTTTCGACGCCCTGGTCACCGCCGCCGAACTGGCCAACGATGTCCCCCGCGGCACCATCGAGCTCATCCCCTCCCTGGAGACCGCCGCCTCCATCAACAAGGTCGACGAGATCCTCGCCGGACCCCGCGTCGGCGGCGTCATGGCCGCGGCCGCCAAGGACGCCGACGTCTCCCGCGAGGTCGGTTTCACCTGGACCGCCGAAGGCCTTGAGACGCTGCACCTGCGCAGCAAGGTCGTCCTCGCCGCCCGCTCCGCCGGCGTCCGCTGCATCGTCCTCGGCCTGTGGCAGGAGGTGCGGAACCTCGACGGCATGCGCACCTTCGCGCAGGACAACAACCGACTCGGCTACACCGGCCAGGTCATCATCCACCCCTCGCACGCCCCGGTGGCCAACGAGGAGTACGGCCTGTCCGAGCAGCAGGTCGACTACTACACCGGCCTCATCACCGCCTTCGACGAGGCCACCGCCCAGGGACACGGAGCCGTGTCCTACCGCGGCGACCACATCGATCTCGCCCACGCCAACCACGCCCGCGCCGCCCTGGCGATCGCCGGCATCACCGCCTAGAAGGAGACCCCCACCATGTCCGGAATGTACTACGAGGATTTCACCGTCGGCGAGGTCATCCGCCACGAGGTCACCCGCACCGTCACCGAAACCGACAACCTCCTCATCACCACCCTCACCATGAACGTCCAGCCGCTGCACCTCGACGCGGAGTTCTCCGCGAAGTCCATCTTCGGCCGGCAGATCGTCAACAGCATCTTCACCCTGGGTGTCGTCACCGGCATCCCCGTCCAGGAGACCACGCTGGGCACCACCCTCGGCAACCTGGGCTTCCGAGAGATCGAGTTCCCCAAGCCCGTCTTCTTCGGCGACACCCTCCGCGTCGAGACCGAGGCCCTGGACAAGCGCGTCTCCGAGTCCCGGCCCGAGCGCGGCATCGTGGGCATCGAGCACCGCGGCTACAACCAGAACGACGAGCTCGTCTGCGTGGTCCGCCGCACCGCCATGATGATGCGCCGCCCCGCCTGATCCACCGCCCCTCACACCCCGGGACCGTTGTGCGGACCCGGGGTGTCGGCATGTGTTGATGATGTCGTGAACCCGGTCCCCCGGTGCGCCTCCTTGAGGCCCACAGGGTTCCCACGTAAGGAAGCCCCACCACAAGCCGCGACCTGGGGAAACACCCGGGCCCGGAGATCTTTACGTGGGAACAGTAGGTGAGGGTGGACCTGCACGATGGGGGCGTCGACAAACACGAACGAAGGACCCCTCGTGCGCGGTGCACGAGGGGTCCGGGGTACCGGGGATCAGGAGGCTGACAGACCCGGCAGCCACATCACGATCTGGGGGAAGACGGTGAGGACGGCCACGAAGATGATGGTCACCGCAATGAAGGGCAGGACTCCCTTGAACACCTCGGTCAGGGAGATCTCGGTGCCCAGATTGACGCTGGGTTCGCGGGTGATGCGGTGAACGATGAAGGAGAGGATGCCCACCGGCGGGCTCACCAGGCCGAGCTCGGCGAGCATGATGAGGAAGATGCCGAACCAGATGAGATCGATACCCATCGCCGTGAGCGGCGCGGCCAGGATCGGCATGGCGAGCATGATGATCGCCAGCGGGTCGAGGAACATGCCCATGATGAGGAAGAGGACGGCGAGCATGCCCAGGAAGACGAAGGTGTTGAGCTCGATCCCGACGAGCCACTCGGTGAAGTAGTTCGTCAGGCGGCTGACCGTGAGCATGCGGGTGAGGATGTTCACGCCGATGAGTAGGACGAAGATGCCGGCGGCGGAGATGACCGTCTCGGTCAGCGTCTCCTTCATGAAGGAGAGGAAGCCGCGGAATCCGGGGTGTTCGCGGCGGCCCGACACCCATCCGACGACGATCGCGGAGAGGGCGCCGACGGCACCGGCCTCGGTCGGGGTGAAGACGCCGAGGAACATGCCGCCAATGACGACGACGATGATGATGGTCAGTGGGAGCATGCCCACCAGGGAGGACACGCGGGTGGCCATGGTCACGCCGGTCATGTCGGCCTTGGGCGCCAGGGAAGGGTTCATCAGGGCCCGGACGATGATGGTCACCGAGTACACGATGGCCAGCAGGACGCCGGGAATGATCGCGGCCATGAGCTGGGGTCCTACGGGTGTTTGGGCGACACCCGCATAGACGACGAGGAGGATGCTCGGCGGAATGAGCTGCCCGAGGGTGCCCACCATGGCCACGGACCCGGTCGCCATGGAGGGCTTGTAACCGACCTTGAGCATCTCGGGGATGGCGATGCGGCCGAGTGCGTAGGAAATGCCGATGGAGCTGCCGCTGGCCGCGGCCAGGCCGGCGCCGGAGAAGTTCGTGGCCACGGCCAGGCCGCCGGGTACGCCGCCGAGCCACTGGCGCGCGGCCTCGAAAGCCTTGGAGGTGATGCCGGACTTCCACAGGGCGATGCCCATGAGGATGAACAGCGGAATGACGCTAAGCGACCAGGAGGCGGCCGAAGAGTAGACAAGTTCCTGGTAGACGCCGGTGACTCCCTGGAAGCCACGCATGCCGATGAGCCCGATGACGGAGGCACCGATCATGCCGAGGCCGATCGGGATGCCCGCCAGGAGCAGCGCGAGGACAAGGAGGAGGGTGAGGATACCGGTGACTTCCCGGCTGAAATCTATGGTGAGGATGAGCGGGTTGTCGGGCGCGCCGCCGGCGACCTGCGCCGGAAGGCTCGG
>NZ_JAUNRW010000013.1:0-25707 GCF_030535495.1 Corynebacterium sp. | reverse complement strand
GAGGATGAGCGCGGTGAGGATGAGCGCGGCAGCCCAGACCGCGAGGTAGGCCTTATCGGCCAGCTTCGGTGCCTGCTTCTGGATGTAGCTTTCGCTCGTGACTTCGAGAGTGGTACTCATGGTGTGTCCTTCCGATGACGGAAAAATCAGGGAGCGATCATCGCTGCTGGTTTGGGGCTGCCGACAAGCATCTGGAGCAGGCCCTGTGCGAGGCCCACGAACATCACGGCCTTACCCAGCCAGATGGGCACCTGGACCGAACCGGAGGAGGTCTGGGAGATCTCCATGGCGTCGGTGAAGGAGCTGAAAGCGAGGAAGAGCACCAGTGCGAAGATCAGGGCGGTCACGACCGTGATGAGTACGTTTGCCTGGTCCTTATGTCGCCCGGTGAGTGCGTCGGACATGAGGGTGACGGTGATCTGGGCGCGCTTCTGTTCGACATAGGGGACGGCGAGGAAGATGATGATCGGCATCCACCAGTAGGTGATGAATTCGAGTGTGCCGGCGATGGGGGAGTTGAAGAGGTTGCGGGCCACCACGTCCGCCACCACGTGAAGGCCCATGGCGACGGCTGCGATACCGGAGAGCGTGGCCATCACAGTGGTGATGGCGCTGACAACGCGGCGGACAGGGGCGAGTGCACCGTGGTCTGCGGCGGGATGAGGGGCGATTGTCGTAGACATATTGTTGCCTGACTATGAGGGGGTTATCCGGAGAAGTCGCGGGACTCGATCTCGTCCCACAGGGGCTGCAGGTCGAGGTCACCGGCATCGATGTAGCTGTTTCGGATGGCGCTCGGATCACGGTCGGTCACCGGCACGCCCATCTCCTCCTCGAGGAACGCGCGCCACTGCGCATTGGATTCCTCGATCTCGGAAATAAGCGCCGGTCCGTCCACCCCTTCGGGGGCGGTGCCGCGGGCATTGTCGACGCGCTGCTCCTGGAAGGCCACGAGCTTGTCATCGAGTTCGGAGGAATCCATGAACTCGATGTCATGGGACTCCGGGCCCTCCACGGCGAAGCGCTGGTAGATGCCCATGAACTCCTCCAACAGGGAGAGCAGTGAGGCGGTCGCCGCATCTCGCAGGATCTCCTGGGCCTCCGGGGGCAGGGAGTCCCACCGGTCTTTGTTCATGACGACGGGCATCATGTTGAGCTGGCTCATGGCGGTGGGGACGTAGTACGGGGCGACCTCCCACAGGCTGTAGTTGATGTGACCGGAGAGGTTGAGAGCAGCACAGTCGACAATGCCGCGCTGCAGGCCCTCGTACATCTCGGTGACCGGTAGATCCACCGGCACCATGCCCATGGCCTCCACCTCGTTGACGTGGAGGGCGCCACCGGTGCGCACGCGCAGACCCTCAGCGTCCGCGGCAGATTCGACCGGTCGGGTGCACAGCAGGTCGTAGGCCTGGGCCGTCGGATAGTCGACGAGAGGAACCAGATTGTAGGCCTCAAACTCGTCTTTCACCGGACCGTCCATCATGTGCAGTCGCTGGCCGGACAGCGCGCTCTCGATGAGGCCGTGCGGGTACGAGTCCGACTTGACGTTGCCCAGATCCGTCAGCCAGTTACTGGCGGGCAGTTCATTCGGGAAGTAGAAGGAAATGATGCGGCCGATGTCGGCGGTGCCCACGCGCACCCCCTGGAGCATTTCACCGCCCGGCATGAGCGAACCGGCCGAGTACATCTCGAAGGTGATCTGCCCGTCGGACGCGGACTCCGCCTCCTCCATGAAGACCTTGAGGGCGTTGTTGTACACACCGCCCTCGGGATCGATATCCGCGACGCTGAGGGTGATCTCCCCCATCTCCTCCATGGTCGTGGCCTGTTGCATCGTGCTGTCTCCGCAGGCCACGAGGCCCATCGCGCTGAGGGTGGCGACCGTAGTGGTCGCGAGGATCGTGCGAAATGAACTCATGTGTCCCTCCTCTCAGAAGGGTGATAGTGTGACGATGGCTACAGACTAACGAACGTTCGTCCTCGACACAAGCACTTGATCGTTTTTGACCCCGGAATCACCGACAGCCGCCCCAAGAGGGACGGCTGCACGTGGTTACCGGATGCTTATCGACGCCCGCGCGCCCCCAGCACCCGCTCATCCGCGTCGGCAACCTTGAGCTCCCGCAGGGCCAGGATCGTGTACTTCTCGGCGATGTCGTCGAGTCCGAGCCTCCCGCCCGGTCGGTACCAACTGGCGAGGTGGCTGCCCATGCCGACGATGCTGAAGGTGTGGAGGCGGGCGTCGATAAGCTTGGCGAGCCCCTGCCGCCCGGCCTCCTCGATGAGTGCCTGAATGTTGCGTTCATAGGCGTTGCGCTTGGCGATGACCTCCTCCCGCGCCTGCGCGGAGAGCGCGATGAGGTTGCCATTGCCGATGAACACCTCCGGCGCGCGGTTGGCGTGGAAACGGATGTGGCAGTCGATGGCGGCCCGCAGCTTCTCGACGGCATCCCCCTCCACCCGCATCGCCTCCTCCTGCTCCGCGACGAGGTCGTCGATGGCCCCGCCCATCACCTGCTGGAGCAGGTCCTCTTTACTGTCGATGTGGTTGTACAGGCTGCCGATCTGCAGGCCGACACCGGCCGCCACCTCACGGAGCGAGGTTCCGGCGTAACCCTTCTCGAAGAACAGGTCGGTGGCCGCCTGCCGAATGCGCGAGGAGGTGTGTTGTCCTGAGCGTGGCATGGGGCCGCCTTTCTGGCGGCGGTCCGTGTGAGCGCCGTCCTACCCAAACTAACAAACGATCGCTCAATTCGAAAGGCCGACACCGCGGCGTCGTACAGCTGTGGTCCCCACAAGCACCGCGACCATGAGCACGATGACGAGCACCGCCATCGCCGGCATCCCCCACACCGACACGACCGGCCCGGAGATGACGCCGCCGAGGGCGCCCGTGAGGTTCATGGTGAGGTCGGAGCGGCCCTGCAGGCCGGCCTTCTGCTCCGGCGGGGCGGCTGCGGCGACGACCGCGGAGGAGCCCACGAGCGTCGCGGACCATCCCAGACCCAGGGTGAGCAGGGCGGCGACCACGACGGACTCGTTATCCGACCACGGCACGAGCAGGGCCGCCGCGGTGAAGGTGCCGGCCAGGCCGAGCAGCATCGTCGGCAGGGCACCCCACTTGTCGGCGAGCCAGCCGAACACCGGGGCCAGGCCGTACATACCGCCGACATGCGCGGAGATGGTGATGCCGATGAGCGTCATGGAGGCGCCGTGGCCGTGCATGTGGACGGCGGTCATGGACATGATGGCGATCATGGCGAAGTGGCTGAACGCGTTGGTGATGATCGCCGATGCCACCACCGGATGTTCCCGCAGGTTCGCCTTCGGCTTCGGTCCGCGCGAGACCACCGGGGCGGGCTCCGGGCGCAGCATCACCTGCAGCACGACAATGGCCACCCACTGCGCGGCGATGCACACCAGGTAGGCACCGGAGAAGCTCGCCAGGCCGAAGGCTGCGCCGAGGCGCTCGGTGGGGTCGAAGAGGTTGGGGCCGAGGATGGCGCCGATGGTCGTGGCCCACACCACGAGGGAGATGTCGCGGCCCTTGCGCTTCTGGTCGGCGGCATCCGCGGCCGCGAAACGGGCCTGCAGGTTCATCGCCACGGCCGCACCGAGGAAGAAGAAGCCGAGCAGAAGGAAAAGGTAGATCCCGCTCTGGGCGGCAAAAAGCGCAGACAGCGCGCCGACCGATCCGAGGGCCAGGCCGGTGCTCAGGGACGCGCGGCGCCCCTTCCGGTCCACGATCGCCGCCAGCGGCATCGCCCACAGGGCCGCGCCGATGGTGGTCACCGTGGAGGCGGCACCACCCCAGGCCTCCCCGGCCATGTCGGCGGAGAGGATGGCACCCATGGAGAAGGTCACGCCGTGCGCCAGGCCCGCCATGACCTGGGCGATGAACAGGGCGGTGAGAACACGGCGTCGAGAAGCGGCGGGGGGCATGCCGCTACCTTAAGTTACTGCGTGCACAACGGGGCGACATCCCCGCGACCGCCCGCCATCGGGACGGTGAGGAAGGTGCAGGAATTCCACCCGCGGGAGTCCACGATGCCGCGGACCTGCGACCACTGCTGCGGGCTGAGGTTCGGCGTGCGGGAGAGCACGAAGCCGGACAGTCGGTTCGGGTCGCCGACCACGGCCAGGGAGTAGTCCTCCTCGAGGTGGGTGACGCGGTAGTTCACCGCGCCGTTCTCGTCCTGGAAGGGCACGCCGGGGAAGTTGACGCGCAGGGAGGCATCCGATCGCACGGAGGCGGTGCCCTCGATGACCGAGGGGCCGAAGGGGGTGCCGCAGGAGTTCCGGACCGAGATGGTCGAATCGTCGATGACGCCGTACTCGGCGGTGGTGTTGTTCGTGCACTGCAGCGTGTACGGCTGCGGCAGGGCGGCGACCTGGTACCACTTGCCGGCGTAGCGCTCGAGGTCGACGGCGCCGTCGATCTCGCTCAGCTCGCCGCCCGGCAGGGAGGACCCTTCGGGGATGACCTGGGACGATCCGCCGCCGATGCGGCCGCCGTCGAAGAAATCCTGCGCTCCGGCGACCGGGCTGAGCAGCGCGGCGCCGAGGACGAGGGTGGACAGGGAGGTGATGAGACGGCGCATGGGCGTGCCTTTCGGAGAGGTGACCTCCGACACTACATGCGCACGGGTTCATCTGTCCCTACATTGGAGGCATGTTTTCCCGCGCCTTCCTGGCAGTTCTCCCGGCCACGCTGCTCGTCGCGTGTGCCTCCGCCGCACCGGAACCGGAACCGGAGCCCGCACCGGTCAGCCATTACGTCGCCCTCGGCGACTCCTTCGCCGCGATGGGCAGCCGCAGCGCCGAGACCACCGGCCCCGTCGAGTGCTTCCGCTCGGCGGACAACTACCCCTCGCTCGTGCTTGCCGACGCTGCCATCACCGCCGGTCAGGACGTCACCTGCTCGAGCGCGGTCACCGCCGACATCGCCGGCCAGGTGTCGGCTCTGACCCCGGACACCGACCTGGTCACCCTGTCCATCGGTGGCAATGACATCCGTTTCGCGGAGATCGCGGGGTGCTTCCGGCGCGCGCTCGCGGAGGAGGTCGACTGCCCTTCGCTTCTCGACGTCCCCGTCACCGCGCACCTCACCGCCCTCCCCGGGGAGCTCGACGAGGTGTACCGCCTCATCGGGGAGGCCAGCCCCGGCGCGCGGGTGATCACCACCGGCTACCTGCCGCTGGTCGCCGTGGGCGACTGCCCCGAGTTGGCACCCGTGCCGGAGGAGCACCGTTCCTGGGCTGTCGAGCTCACCGAACGGATCAACACGGTCGTGCGCGAGGCCGCGGAGCGCCACGGCGCGGCGTTCGTCCTGCCTGCGAATGCCGCCGCCCATTCCGCGTGCGCGGAACCGGCTGAGCGCTGGACCGACATCACCGGTGCGGAAACGGACGCCTACCCGATGCACCCCACGCCCGCCGGGCAGCGCGCGATGGCAGAGGCGGTACTGGATCAGATCTCGAAGTAGAGGGATGCGTGCGCAGCGCATCCCGGATTGAAGGGGTGCCCGCACGCGGGGCAGTGCGCTGCGACCGCATAGGCGGGGTAGTCCATTGCATGGGAGCAGTTCCCGCACACCACCGACGCCGCCGCGTCCCGCCTCATCCGCCCGAAAGGATGATCCGCCAGCACCGCGTGACAGGCATGGCACGCCCAGTAGTCCCCGCAGGTCGCGCAGCGGTTTCCCACCACATCCCGCGCGCTGCGGTAGTGGGCGCAGCGGCCCTGCTCATCGACGTCCACGCCCCGGATCTGCATGCACCCCACGCTAGCCAGATGGCACAGGGGGAACAAGAACCCGCCGGGGTTGTTGACATGTACATGACACCCGACGTTCCTTTCCGCCTCACCACCCCCTGGCAGGGCACCGACCCCTTCCTCTTCACCGCCTTCCACCAGGACGCCTACCCCGCCGGCGACGCCGAACAGGGCCCCGGCGCGGCCCGCCCGGACGGCTGGAGCATGTACCACGGCCAGCGGATCCCGGGTTTCCCCGCCCACCCGCACCGCGGCTTCGAGACGATCACCCTGGTGACCTCCGGGCACGTCGACCACACCGACTCCCTCGGCGCTGCCGCCCGCTACGGCCAGGGCGATGCGCAGTGGCTGACCACCGGCGCCGGAGTCACCCATTCCGAGATGTTCCCCCTGGTCAATGAGGACTCCCCCAATCCGCTCGAACTCTTCCAGATCTGGCTCAATCTGCCGCCGGAGGCCAAGACGGCCGCCCCGGAGTTCACCATGCAGTGGGCCGAGGACATCCCCGTCCACACTTCGGACGGCGGTTCGGTGCGTGTCATCGCCGGTGCGTTGGGCCAGGTCACGCCACTGAACCCGCCGGTGAACTCGTGGGCGGCGGACCCCACCAACGACGTCGCGGTCTGGCTTATCGACGTCGCCGCCGACTCCTCCCTCACCCTCCCGCCCGCGCGCACCGACGAGACCCGCCGCACCCTCTACGTCTTCTCCGGCGACGCGGGCGTGAACGGCACGGCCGTCGCCGAGGGCTGGGGATTCCAGCAGGTCGGGCGGCAGCAGACCGAGATTGCCGCCGGCACGCGGCCGGTGCGGGCTCTGCTGCTCCAGGGGGTGCCCATCGGTGCGCCGGTGGTGCAGCACGGACCGTTCGTGGCCAACTCGCGTGCCGAGCTGGCGCAGGCGTTCACCGAGTACCAGGAGACCCGCTTCGGCGGCTGGCCGTGGCCGACCACCGAAGAAGTTTTCCCGCGCGAGCAGGGTCGATTCGCCCGGCTGCCCGACGGCACCTTGCTGCGGCCATAACAAACTAACTTCTTCTACCTGCGTCGGCGGGGCGGGGCCACGCCGCTGCTCTCAAAGAGGCTGACCATCTGAACCGTCGACAGATCAGAGGGCAGCGCCGTGTGACGCACCCCGGACCGGTCGGCCCACGCCTGCGCCGCCTGTCGGGAAGAGAGGATCTTCAACCGAGTGATGATCTCCACGACGCCGCGACCGCGCCCCGTGTACAAGGCATGCACCAGGGTGTGGAACGCCTTACGGCTCTTCGTCGGCACCAGTGGAGTCACTCGACGCCGGATGTGCAGCACACCGCCGTCGACTCCGGGCCGGGGAGTGAAAGCTGCCCGGGGGACGCGTTCCCCGAGCTCGAACGTGAACCATGGCCCCCATTGGGCTGTCATCATGGTGGACGCGCCGACTCCGGCGCGCCGCCGCGCGACCTCCCACTGCATGAGCAGGACAGCATCGGTCCAAGCAGGCGCATGCAGCAGACGTCGCAGGATGGCGGTAGTGATGTGGAACGGGATGTTTCCGACAATGACGTGGGGATGCGGTGGCAGTCGATAGCGCAGGAAGTCATCGTTGACGACGGTGACCGCGTGACCCAGTGCACGCCGCAACGCCTCCGTGAGCCGGGTATCGATCTCCACGGCGGTGAGGGGTCGACCGGTATCGGCCAGCGGGCGGGTCAGTGCGCCTTCGCCGGGGCCGATCTCAATGAGAGGGCCGGCGGTTGAGGCGACGCGCTCCACGAGCGAGGCGATAACACGGGAATCAGTGAGGAAGTTCTGGCCGTACTCGTGACGACCGTAGGAATATGCAGGCAAGGGATGCTCCGAGAATGAGGTGTTCTGGAGCCGGGCACGACAATGGGACCGCCCGGCTCATGGACCGGAGCGGCGACCGTCAGTGGATGGTCAACCGCTGTCAGCGGTTGCGGCGCAACCGCATGGAGGCGGTTCCCAAGATCAACATGTCGACGAACATTACCACCTACTGTGGCCGCATGGACTTCCACTTCTATGAGCCAGCCGCCGGCCACGGCCTGCCGCACTCGCCCTTCAATGCGATCATCGCGCCGCGGCCGATCGGCTGGATCTCCTCCCGTTCCGCCGACGGCATGCTCAACCTGGCGCCCTACAGCTTCTTCAACGCCTTCTCGTACACCCCACCGCTCATCGGCTTCGCCAGTATTGGCGAGAAGGACTCGGTGTCCAACATCCGTGCAACCGGGGAATTCTGCTGGAACCTCGCCACCCGTGACCTGGCCGAGGCGATGAACGAGACCGCGCGTATCACCGGCCCTGAGGTGGATGAGTTCGCGCTCACCGGGCTGACCCCTACTCCCTCCCGGGTTATCGACGTCCCTCACGTCGGGGAAGCCCGGGTCGTCTTCGAGTGCCGCGCGACGCAGATCATCCGCCTCGAGGACGCCACCGGCGCCCCCACCGAGACGCGGATGGTGTTCGGCGAGGTCGTGGGTGTGCACATCGACCAGGATCTCTTGGTCGACGGCATCTACCAGACCGCCCTGGCCGATCCCCTCACCCGTGGTGGCGGCCCCGCGACGTACTTCACCATCTCCGACGCAGGCCGTATAGAGATGCCTCGCCCGGAGGCCCGTCAGTCCAGGCTGTAGCTCGCCCCCTTCTCCTCGGACACAGCCAGGGGTAACGGCGTCTGTTTCGCTTTACCCGGAGAGGCTACGATCTCGTATTCTCCTCACCGCCATCCGCTACGACGTTCTTCCCCCGCGGCCCGCTCCGACCAAACCCTGTTTCGGCGACTGGCGGTGGCCGACCACCGAAAAAACCTTTCCCGCGAGAAGGACCGTTCCGCTCGACTTTCCGACTCCACCGAGATGCGGCCTGACTAGGATGGCTTTTCGGCCTATACTTCAGGCACGAAAGGAGCCGACATGGCACTGAAGATCACGCGTACCAACAACGCCGAACTGATCGCTCGCAAGAAAGAACTCGAGCGGGATCTGCAGAACATCGCCTATGCTTCCGCCGAGGGAGCGGCTCTCACCATGCGCGACGTCCGCGACTTGGCCTCGCTCGGACTCCTTTCACGCGAAGAACGCGCGCTATATGACGAACTGCGTCGCATCGAGCTGCTGCTCAGGAAATGACCACCACTCCGAATCTCGCCTCTCAGGCCGAGGAGTTCTTCTCCTCCACCTGGGAGGTTATTTGTCGGGTCCTGCCGGTGGGTGATGCCGAACCCACGGTTGTCATCAATGAGGATGCCGATCAGATGGTCGCCGAATTCCAGATCCCATTGGCCTTCCACGGCTCGGCACTGGCCCCGGATGAAAATCCGGAGAGCTTCAGTGACATGTTCTGGGCGGTCATCCGCTACGACATGTGCCCGGATCGCACCGGCAAAGAGCTGGCCGTCCGCAGTTCCAAGTTTGAGCTCCGCGTCCACACCGCCCCAGGAATCCGCTTCGAATACGAGCGTGACAACACCACCGCACCCCGCTCTCACGTCCATTACTCAGGCATGGGCGGGCTACTTAGCACTGCCATCATGCGGAACTTCAGCGGATCGAAGAACAGAAAGCGAAAAGGAGACGTGCAGGACGTGCATGTCCCTACCGGAGGGGCCCGGTTCCGGCCGTCCCTCGAGGACTTCCTCTACTTCGTCATCGCTGAGTGCGGTTTCCGTTCACGTGTGGGATGGTCCGGCTATCTTCTCGAGCGACGGGAAGCGTGGCTTGACCGACAGTTGGTTGCCGCGGTTCGAGACCACCCTGGTGTTGCCCGCGTCGCCCTGGAGAAGCTGGGTTACACGGTTCTTCCGCCCGCAGGCGGGGACACACCGCCCGGGCGCTATAAAGGCTGGTAACGTCCGGCGCGACCACTTCTTCAGCCCAGGCGGTAGTGCGCCCCGAACTCATCGGGCTCATCGAGCCGGTACAGCGCTTGACTGATGGTGATCTCCCGCCCTTCGGCGTAGCCGGAGACTCGCGCGGTCTCGCGGTGTCCGTCGGGGTCGACGATGGCGACACAGTAGGGTGAGGCCTCGACTCCCTGGGGCGGGGTACGCACGATTGTGTAGGTGAAGATGGTGGAGCTCATGTCGGCGACGATGACGTTTCTCATGCCTGTTCTCCTTCCTCGAGGTTCACGGTTGAGTTGGTTCCGGTGCGCTCGCGCACCTCTTCTTCCGTGTGGCCTCGAGCACCTCGTCGGAAGGGATATCGTACTGGGGAGACAGTGCGATGAGCCTGCGCAGAATCATGATCATGGAGACGCGGAACCTGCTGAGCACGCTGCCCAGGAGCACGCCCTGGGCGAGACGCTCAATGGCGATGGCGTCCGCCTCGGGTACCTCCTCCGGCGCGGGGTCGGCGCCGTGGCGGATGACGCGGATGCACAGTGCGATGTTGCAGCGCACGGAAAACGCCAGCGGTTCGGGTCCGACCTTGCTGTAACCCGGAATGGTGTCCAGCAGCTGCCGGACCGTGACGTCCACCAGTGACTCGTCGTCGGTCTGCATCCGGTCAAGCAGATCCTGCCGGGGCGCGGAGGAAAGGTTGTCGACGAAACGCCACAGTAATCATGTCCCTGCAGCGAAGGCCCAGCTCAGATCAACAACTAGACATAGGTTGACTTGACCCCTAGTATGGTCACAACTTGATAACGGGATGGTTACAAAGCCGTCACCTGAACGTTGAGACCCACGAGGAAGTACCACCCCATGAGCTACATCGGCCGTCACCGCAAGCCCAGCACCACCTCCCGCCTGCAGCGCCGCCTCGCCGTGAGCGCGGTGGTCGCCGGCACCGCCGCAACCACCGGCCTGGCCACCGCCCAGGCCCAGGACTTCGCCGCGATGTCCTCGGGCGGGGCCATCGTCAACCAGGTCGCTGCTGCCGCGGGCATTGCCCACCTGGCACCCACCCCCACCGTGGTACGCCCCGCCGCCGGCGCCTTCACCTCAGGATTCGGGCCGCGCTGGGGCACCATGCACAACGGCATCGACATCGCCAACGCCATCGGCACCCCGATCTACGCCGCCATGGCCGGCACCGTCATCGACTCCGGCCCGGCCTCCGGTTACGGCAACTGGATCCGCATCCGCCACGACGACGGCTCCATGACCGTCTACGGCCACATGTCCACCCTCAACGTGGGCGTCGGTCAGCGTGTCTCCGCCGGCCAGCACATCGCCGGCATGGGCAACCTCGGCTTCTCCACCGGCTCGCACCTGCACTTCGAGATCCATCCGGCCGGCTCCGGCCCGATCGATCCGGTCCCGTGGTTCGCAGGCCACGGCATCCACTTCTAGGTAGGCGCCGAACAGGCAGCCAAACACGCCGCGAAGCCTTCGTTCCGTCGAGGAAACGGAGGCTTCGCGGCATTCTTTACCGCGTTGCTAACCTGGGACACGACTGCACGCACCACCCGGAAGGGGCCCATGAGCGCCATCGTCTGCGACGGAGTCCGGCGGGAGTTCGGCACCACCGTGGCCCTCGACTCCGTCAGCCTGCGTGTCGAACCCCACCAGATCTTCGGCCTGCTCGGCCCCAACGGCTGCGGCAAGACGACGCTGCTCAATCAGATCCAGGGGCTGGATCGCCCCACCTCCGGCACCGTGACCGTCCTCGGCATGGATCCGATCAAGGATCACGCGGCCCTCGTGCACCGTCTCGGCAGCCAGCACCAGGAGTCCACCTCGCTGCCCCGGCTGACGGTCCGGGAGACGATCACGCTGTTCGCCTCCTTCTACGCCCAGCCCCGCGACCCGGATGAGCTGATCGAGCACCTCTCCCTCACGGAGAAGGCCGACGCCCGCGTCGAGGATCTCTCCGGCGGGCAGCGTCAGCGGGTGTTCATCGCCCTGGCCCTGCTCCATGACCCGGAACTGCTGCTTTTCGACGAGCTCACCTCCGCCCTCGACCCCAACATCAAGCGCACGGTCTGGGACATTCTCACCGGTCTCCGAGCGGACGGCCACACGATCCTGCTGACCACCCATTCCATGGAGGAGGCCCACGCCCTGTGCGACCGGGTGGCCATCATGGACCGCGGCCGCGTCCTTGCCGAGGGCACTCCCGCCGAGCTGGTCGCGGAGTTCACCCCCGGGCCCGCCCTGCACATTCCACGGGAGGTCTCCCTCTCCCGGGAACAGCTGCTGGCGGTCGAGGGCGTGCGCGAGGTCCACGCACACCCGGAGACCTGGACCATCAGCGGCGAAGGAGACCTCATCACCTGCGTCGCCGCCGCCCTGCTGCAGGCCGGCGACTCTCTGCAGGGGCTGCGCCAGGAGGAACCCACGCTTGAGGAGGTCTTCGTCAACCTGACGGGCCGCGCGATCGAGGAGGAGCAGTCCTGATGCGCGGATACACCCAGCTCACGGCGTCGCTGTTGAAGTCTCAGTTGCGCGAGCCCGTCGGATTCTTCTTCCTCATCATCTTCTCCCCGGCCCTGCTGCTGATCCTCGGCATGATCTTCGGCAACGATCCGGCCCCGGAATTCGGCGGGCGCGGGTTCATCGACAACATTGTCCCGGGGCTGGTCACGATGTCGATCCTCATCGTCGGCACCAGCATCGTCCCGAGCACTCAGGTCCACCTGCGCACCAGCGGGGCGCTCACCCGCCTGCGCATGACCCCGCTGCGGGCCTCCACCTTCTTCGCCGCCGATATCACGGTGAGCTTTATCGCCGCCCTCATCGGGCCGCTGCTGACCATCCTCACCGCCGTCGTGGTGTTCGGCGTCGGACTACCTCGGAATCCGCTCGGGCTGCTGGCGGCCCTGATGCTGGGCCTTGTGGCGATGCTCGCGCTCGGTTACGCGCTGGGCAGCCTGCTGCCGAGCGTCGGCGCCGCGACGGGCCTGGGAAACATGCTCATGATCGTCCTCATGCTGACGTCCGGCGCCTTCGTTCCGGTGGCGCTTCTCGACGACACCATCCAACGCATCTTCCACCTGTCACCGTCCTTCCACCTGGCGGACCTGGTGTCCCGCTCGTGGACGGGTGAGCCCTGGGCCTTCACACCCGTGGCGGTCCTGCTCGGCATGGCACTGACCCTGGGCGCAGCCGCACTCCTGGTATCCCGCCGCCGGTGGTGATCACCCGGGCATGGCCCCCGGCCGCCACATCCCGATCTCGGGTTCATGTCCCGGGGTAGCCACCGGGCTCGATCCCAGAGGCACGAATCCCATCCGCTCATAGAGAGCCGCCGACGCCGGGGTGGAGGCCTCGAGGTAGGCGGCCTCATCGCCCGCGCGCTCGAGTCCGTACTCGAGCAGCGCCGTCCCCACTCCCTGACCCTGCGCCTCCGGCCGGGTGCCCAGCATATAGAGGTACCAGTGCGGGAACTTCGGCGGATACCCGCGGAAGCGCAGGCCGTCGCGGGCCACCGCCGGCAGTCGGCGCCCCACCAGCCGCAGATAGCGCGGCGCCGCGAGTACCTGTGCCTTCACCCCGAGGGAGGACCCCGGGCGATCCCACAGCGCCGCACCGAGCATCTCCCCGTCCTCTCCGAGCGCCACGTCGACCTGCCCCGCGGGCAGGTAATGGTGTCGGATGACCACCTCGAGCAGCCCGGTCAACTCCGCGGCTGCCTCCTCCGGGCCGCGATCGCCGACGATGCGGCGGGCCGAGGGATCGGCGGCGAACGCCTCCCCCAGGAGCTTCGCGACGGCGTCGATCTCTGATTCCTGCGCGCTTCTCATCATTCACCCCACTGTAGGGCCACCTCCCCTGGGTTCCCACGTAAGGATGTCCGCCCGGGAGCATTTCCCCAGGTCGCCGAGAGGGCACGCGATTCTTTTCGTGGGAACCCTGTGGGCCGGCAATAGCGTTCACACGTGAACCCCACCAGTCACAGCCGGCGGCCTGGGGATTTACCGGAGCCACGATAAGTTCACGTGCCAACGCTGACCCCGACAACGACTCAGGGCCCCCACCGCAATGGTGGGGGCCCTGAGAGTGGTGCCCGGGGGGGGACTTGAACCCCCACGTCCTTGCGAACACTGGCACCTGAAGCCAGCGCGTCTGCCAATTCCGCCACCCGGGCGGGTGGCCATTCCGGCGGATACCCGCCATGTGGACTAGTACAAGATAACACGCGCCCGGTGAGATTAACCAAATCCCCAGCTCACCACAGGTTTCCGCTCACCATGACACGGTGGTTCCGTCGCCCTTCCCGGGCCTCTCAGGTACGTTTTTCACCCCTGCGCACCCTATACTGGTGCCTGTCATGCGCGCGAGGGTCATCGCCCCGCGCGATTTACTGATTACCCGCTCATCCCGGACCGACCCGGACACTTCAGGAGAGGAGGCCGCGCCTCATGTCGATCATGGCTCGTTTCGCCAGGCTGGACAGCGCTCTGCAACGCGGCCTCGACAACGGCTTCGCCCTCGTCTTCGGGGGGAAGGTCGTCGCCCCGGAGATTGAGGAGCTGCTCAAGCAGGAGGCGGAGGACAACCTCACCGTCCATGACGGAGTGGTCTACGTTCCCAACGTCTACGTCGTGGGTGTCTCCTCGAAGGATCTGGAGAATCTGTCGCAGGGCAGCTCCGATCTGCCCGCCGGTTTCGCGGATCAGCTCTCCCGCTGGTGCCGCAACCGCACCTGGAGCACGATCGGGCCGATGGTGGTCCGCATCGCCGAGGAATCGGGACTGCACACCGGCCAGTTGCGTGTGTCGTCGTACCGGGATGATCGTCCGTCGGACAGCAGTGGCTTCGAGGCGATCACGACCGAGCGCCCCGAACCAACCCAGCACAACCAGGAGGATTCCATGAATCAGCAGGACGTTCCCACGGAACTGACGGAGATGCCGCAGGACACAGTGGTGACCCTTCTGCTGCAGGACGGTTCGAGCCGCACCTTCCTGGTCAACGAGGGATCCAACATCATCGGCCGCTCCAACGACGCCGATTTCCGCCTCCCGGACACGGGTGTCTCCCGCCAGCACGCGGAGATCACGTGGGACGGCCAGGATGCGGTACTCGTCGACCTGCAGTCGACGAACGGCACCACGGTCAATGACACCCCGGTGGAGAACTGGCTGCTGGCTGACGGTGACGTCATCACCGTCGGCCACTCGCACATCGAGGTGCGTATCGTCGACCCCACCCGTTCCTCGACGACCACGCGGAGGTGACGCATGGATTCACTGGTGCTGCTCATCTTCAAGATCGTCCTGCTCGTCCTGCTGTGGTTCTTCATCTTCATGGCGGTGCGCGGCATGCGGCGCGACCTGCTCACCGCCGACGGTGCGCGGGTGGGCACGACCGCCCCGGCGGAGCCTCGGAAGGGGGCGCTGTCGACGGGGCGTCGAGAAGCGGCGAAGCAGCTGGCCGTCATCGACGGCCCCCTCAAGGGATCGCACATGGCGGTGTCCACCCTGGAGGAGGTCGTCATGGGCCGCAGCCCCGACTGCACCTTCCAGCTCGGCGACGATTTCGCGTCGGCGCGCCACGCACGCCTATTCCGCCGCGGGTCGGACTGGTTCGTGGAGGACCTGGATTCCCGCAACGGCACCTACGTCGGTGGATACCGCATTGACCAGCCTGAACGCGTCGGTACCGGTACTGACATCAGGGTCGGACGAACGACAGTGAGGTTGGTTCCGTGAGTCTCAAGCTCAATTACTCCGTACTTTCTGATCGCGGCCTGGTCCGCGGCAACAACGAGGATTCCGCCTACGCGGGTCCGAACATGCTCATCATCGCCGACGGCATGGGCGGGCACGCGGCCGGCGAGGTCGCCAGCCAGCTCATGGTCAATCATCTCGAGCGTCTCGACGCCGACCCGGACGACAACGACATGCTCGCCTTGCTCGGTGGCGTCGCCGATGACGCCAACCGGCAGATCGCCCAGGCCATCCGCGACCATCCCGAGACCGACGGGATGGGCACCACGCTCACCGCGCTGATGTTCAACGGCCGGGCCTTCGGCCTCATCCATGTCGGTGACTCGCGCGGCTACCGCCTGCGTGACGGCAAGCTCGAGCAGATCACCGTCGACGACACCTTCGTCCAGTCGCTTGTCGACGAAGGCAAGCTCGACCCCGCCGACGTCTCCTCCCACCCGCAGAAGTCGCTGATCCTCAAGGCCTACACCGGCCGCCCGGTGGAGCCGACCCTGCGCGACCTCGACGCCCGCCCGGGCGATCGTCTCCTGCTGTGCTCGGATGGTCTGTCCGACCCGGTCACGGCCAGCACGATCGAGCAGACCCTCGCGGAGGGCACCCCCGCGGATGCCGCCCGCCGCCTCATCGAGCTGGCGCTGCGCTCCGGCGGCCCGGACAACATCACTGTCGTGGTCGCAGATGTCGTGGAGACCGACGATCTGGACGACACCGCCCGCGCCGCCCTCTCCAGCGCCCCGGTCACCGCGGGTGCGCTGCTCGGCGAGGTGGAGGACAACACCCACCCCGACACGTCCGCCGGGCGTGCCGCCCTGTTGTCCCGCCAGCCGAAGACGATCTCCCCGAACGGGGAGGTCACCGAGCAGCCGCTGACCGGCGCCCGTCCCGCCCCTTCGAGTGCGCAGGAGGTCGCTGCCGTTCCGGCAGGTGATGCCTCGGGTCGCCGGGGGAGGTTTCGCCTCCTCGCCCTGATCCTCTCTGTCGTGCTGCTCATCAGCCTGGTCGCCGGTGGCTGGTGGGCGCGGTCGACGGTGGCTGACTCCTACTTCATCACCACCGGTGCCGATGAACACCTGGTCATCGAGCACGGGGTCGACTACTCCCTGTTCGGCCGCGACCTGCACTCCCCCTTCCAGGAGGCCTGCCTCAACGCCGACGGTGACCTGCGCCTGGTGGACATGGGTTCCACCGAGGACTGCTCACCGTTCCAGCTGCAGGACCTGCCGCAATCCGTGCGCACCCAGGTCGACGGCCTGGAGGGTGGAACCTATGACGAGGTGACCCAGCAACTGCGCCGCCTCGCGTCGCAGGCGTTGCCGGTGTGCATCGACCGCGAGACCGGGGATGCTGGAGACGCTGACGACAACGATTCCGGCAGCCTCACCCGCCCCGGGGTCAACTGCCGGGAGGTGAAGTAGATGTCACGCCTGCTGGCCCGCCGCACGGAACTCATTCTCCTTGTTCTGGCGGCCATCGTGCTCACCGTCATGCTCGCCAGTCTGGAGCTCTCGCAGGGCAACGCCCTGTCCACGGACATGCTGCAGCTCATCGTCGGATTCGTGGTGGTGTTCTCCGCGGCGCACATCGCGCTGAGTTTCGCCGCCCCGCACGCCGACCAGCTGCTGCTGCCCATGGCGGCGCTCCTCAACGGGATCGGGTTGGTGACCATCCACCGGCTGGATATCGCCAACGGCACGGCCCTGGCCTCCCGCCAGGTCATGTGGACCCTGCTGAGTATCGCCCTGCTCATCGGCGTACTCGTCATCGTGCGGCAGCACCGACACCTCTCCAAGTACTCCTATCTGCTGGGACTGCTGGGTCTCATCCTGCTGGCCCTGCCGCTGGTGTGGCCGACGTCGATCAACGCCGATGCCCGCATCTGGATCACCATCGGCCCGTTCTCCCTGCAGCCGGGTGAGTTCTCCAAGATCCTCCTGCTGCTGTTCTTCGCGCAGCTGCTGGCCTCCAAGCGCGCCCTGTTCAACGTCGCGGGTTACCGCTTCCTGGGCCTGGATTTCCCCCGCCTGCGCGACCTGGCCCCCATCCTCCTGGTGTGGGCGATCGCGATCCTCATCATGGCGGCCTCCAACGACTTCGGCCCGGCCCTGCTGCTGTTCTCCACGGTGCTGGGCATGGTCTACCTGGCCACCGGGCGCGCCTCCTGGCTGCTCATCGGCATCATGCTCGTTGCCGCGGGCGGTACCGCCGTCTACCAGGTTTCGGCGAAGATCCAGGACCGCGTGACCAATTTCCTCGACCCGGTGGCCAACTACGATTCCACCGGCTACCAGCTCTCCCAGGCGCTGTTCGGCATGTCCTGGGGTGGGGTCACGGGTACCGGCCTGGGCCTGGGGCACCCGGAGATCGTTCCGGTCGCGCACTCCGATTTCATCCTCGCGGCCGTCGCCGAGGAGCTGGGCCTCATGGGCATCGGCGCCGTGCTCATCATCTTCGCGCTGCTGATCACGCGCGGGTTCCGCGCGGCCCTGCAGGTGCGTGACACCTACGGCAAACTGGTCGCCGGTGGCCTGTCGCTGACCATCGCGATCCAGGTGTTCGTGGTTACCGCCGGCATCTCCGCGCTCATGCCCATGACCGGCCTGACCACTCCGTTCATGTCCGCCGGCGGTTCATCCCTCATGGCGAACTACATCCTCCTCGGCCTGCTGCTGCGTATCTCGCACTCGGCCCGGCGTCCCGCCGAGCAGGCTCCGCTGCATGACGCCGCCCCCGGCACCAATCTCTTCTCGGCCCAGGGGGGTACCGCGCGATGAATCGTTCCCTGCGTTTCGCCTCCGCCTTCGCGATCGTGCTCATCCTGGCCCTGCTGGTGAATCTCACCTGGGTGCAGGCCTTCCGGGAGGACCAGTACGCCAACAACCCGCTCAACCAGCGCGGTTTCTACGAGATGAAGTCGATCCCGCGCGGGCAGATCGCCACCGGTGGCATGGTGCTCGCCTCCTCCGCCCAGGATGCCAACGGGTTCTACCAGCGCTCCTATCCCTCGGATAACCCGGCGGCCTTCGTGCCCCTCACCGGTTACCTCTCCGACCAGTACGGTGCCTCCGGCCTGGAGTCCTCGTACAACCAGGTGCTCAACGGCACGGACCCGGCGCTGTTCACCACGCGGTGGATGGACACGCTCACCGGGAAGGACACCGTGGGCGCCAACCTGGAGCTGACCATCGATCCGCAGATGCAGCAGGTCGCCCACCAGCAGCTGGCCGACAACGGTTACGAGGGTGCAGTCGTCGCCCTGCGCCCGTCGAGCGGCGAGGTGCTGGCGCTCGCCTCCTCCCCGGGGTACGACCCCAACGCCATCGCCGACTCGGCGACCGCCTCCCGGACGTGGGAGCAGGTGACGCAGGCCCCGGGTAACCCGCTGATCAATCACGCGACGCAGGACACCCTGCCCGCGGGATCCATCTTCAAGATCATCACCACGGCCGCGGGACTCGACAACGGTTACTCCGCCAGCTCCCAGCTCACCGGAGCGCCGGAGATCACCCTGCCCGGCACCACGACCACGTTGACCAACTACGGCGGACAGGCCTGCGCCGGCGGGGGCGAGGTCTCCCTGGAGACCGCCTTCTCCCTGTCGTGCAACACCGCCTTCGTCCAGATGGCCATCGACGTCGGTGCCGAGGACTTCCGTGCCACCGCCGAGGCCTTCGGGGTCGGCGAGGCACACGATCTGGGCCTTCCCACCTCTCCGGGCGGGCTCGGTGAGGTGGCGGACGACGCCGCCCTCGGGCAGACCGCGATCGGCCAGCGCGATGTCACCATGTCGGCGCTGCAGGCGGCCGTCATGACGGCGACGGTGGCCAACGAGGGCCGCCGGATGGAACCGTATGTCGTCGACCGGATCACGGCCGCGGATCTCGACGAGCTCCGCAGCACGGACGCCCGCGAGGTCACCCAGGCCGTCACCCCGGAGGTGGCCGCGCAGCTCGAGGAACTCATGCTCGCCTCGGAGCGCAACACCATGGGAGGCCGCGAAGGTATCGCCTCGAAGACCGGTACCGCCGAACACGGGGACGAGGACACTCCCCCGCACACGTGGTACGTCGCCTACCTGCCGGAGCGTGATGTGGCGGTGGCGGTCGTGGTGAAGGACGGCGGTGGCCTGGGCACCGGCGCCACCGGCGGCCAGGTCGCCTCCCCGGTGGGACGAGCAGTACTCGATGCAGCAGGAGGTGCGTGATGGCGAACATCGAAGGCCGCGAGCGGCTCCAGCAACTGATCGGCGATGATTACCGTCTGCAGTGGATCATCGGCCACGGTGGCATGTCCACCGTCTGGCTTGCCGACGACACCCGCCACGACCGCGAGGTGGCGCTGAAGATCCTGCGCCCGGAGTTCTCGGACAACAGGGAGTTCCTCACCCGATTCCGCAACGAGGCGGAGACCGCGGAGCTCATCGACTCCGACAACGTGGTGCGCACCTACGACTACCGCGAGATCCCCGACCCCGCCGGTCACACCTTCTGCTTCATCGCGATGGAGTATGTGCGCGGTGAGTCCCTCGCGGATCTGCTGGCCCGCGAGAAGTCCCTCGATGAGGCACTGGTTCTCGACGTTCTCGAACAGGCCGCCCACGGTCTGTCCATCATCCACCGCATGGATCTGGTGCACCGCGACATCAAGCCGGGCAACCTCATGATCACCCAGAACGGCCGGGTGAAGATCACCGACTTCGGAATCGCCAAGGCCGCGGCCGCCGTGCCCCTGACCCGCACCGGCATGGTCGTGGGCACCGCCCAGTACGTCTCCCCGGAGCAGGCGCAGGGCAAGGAGGTCACCTCCGCGTCCGACGTGTACTCCCTCGGTGTCGTCGGTTATGAGATGCTCGCCGGCCAGCGCCCCTTCGTCGGTGACTCCTCCGTGTCCGTCGCCCTGGCCCACATCAGCCAGTCCCCGCCGCCGCTGTCCACCACCATTTCCGCCGAGGCCCGCGAGCTCATCGGTATCGCCCTGCGCAAGGAGCCGACCCAGCGTTTCGCGGACGGCAACGAGATGGCCCTGGCCGTGTCCGCGGTGCGTCTGGGCAAGCGCCCCCCGCAGCCGGCGTCGGCGGCCATGACCCGGGTGGCGCAGGAGCCCACCCCCACCGAGTCGACCCGCATGCTCGGCCAGGTCGCACACCCCACGACGATTCGTCCGGCGCAGACCATCGCGCCGCCACCGCGTCCGCCCGCACAGCGCCCGGCCGTCCAGCCGCGGCGCAGCGACGGCGGCTTCGCCATCGGTGTGCTCCTCGCGATACTCATCGCCGGCCTCCTCGGCGGAGGCATGTATCTCGCCTGGCAGGCGGGCATGTTCGAGGGCAGTGAACCCGCCCCGACCAGCGAGCAGCCCACCACGCAGGAGATCGTCACCGAGTGGGTCACCCCCGAGCCGGAACCGGAACCGGAACCGACCACGGAGCAGCCGCCGGAGACGGTCACGGAGTGGATCACCCCCACGCCGGAGCCGGAGCCGACCCCGGAACCCGCACCCACGCCGGACCCGGTGCCGACCGAACAGCCGACGCCGCCGGATAATGGTGGTGGAACCCCCGGTGGCGTGGATCAGATTCTCGAGGACCTGGGGAACCTGACCAACGGAGGCAACTGATGGCGCTGATCGGTGACCGTTATGACCTGGCCGAGATCATCGGCACGGGCGGCATGTCCGAGGTCTTCGCCGCGGAGGACACCCTCCTCGGGCGGGGTGTCGCCGTCAAGATGCTGCGTCTCGAGCTGGCCCGCGACGTCAGTTTCCGGGAACGCTTTCGTCGAGAAGCCCAGAACTCCGGCCGGTTGAGTCATCCGGCGATTGTCGCGGTCATCGACACGGGGGAGACCGTCATCGACGGTGTCGATGTCCCCTACATCGTCATGGAGCGCGTCCACGGCCACACCCTGCGCGACATCATCCGCCAGGACGGGCCGATGGATCCGGCGCGTGCCGCCGAGGTGCTCATCCCCGTCGCCGACGCTCTGCAGCACAGTCACGAGGTGGGCATCATCCACCGTGACATCAAACCGGCGAACATCATGATCACCAACACCGGCGAGGTGAAGGTGATGGATTTCGGTATCGCGCGGGCGCTCGACGACTCCACGTCGGCGATGACGCAGACCTCCGCCGTCATCGGCACCGCCCAGTATCTTTCCCCTGAACAGGCGCGCGGCCGCGCCGCCGATGCCCGTTCCGACGTCTACGCCCTGGGCTGCGTCCTCTACGAAACCGTCACCGGCCGCCCGCCGTTTTCCGGTGAGTCGCCCTTCGCCGTCGCCTACCAGCATGTGCAGGAGGACCCGGAGCCGCCGTCCTCGCTTATCGACGCCCTGTCCCCCACCGCCGCCGTCAACGTCGACGGGGTGGTGCTCACCGCGATGGCGAAACATCCGGCGGACCGCTACCAGTCGGCCCACTCCATGCGGGAGGATCTGGAGCGGCTGTCCCGCAATGCGGTGACGGAGGCCGCCCGGCACTACATCGCCGTGGAGGAACCGCCCGCGGATGACACTCCGACCACGGTCACCCCGGTGCTGCGGGAGGAGGAGAAGGAGGCGTCGGCAAGCAACCGCTGGATGGTGTGGCTGGCGGCGCTGCTGGCATTGCTGGCCCTGGGTATCGGCGGCGGTTTCGTGTGGGACATGGTCCGCGACAACACCGAACAGACGACTCAGATGGTGTCCGTGCCGGATGTCACCGGTCTCAACAGGCAGGATGCGACGGCACGCCTGGAGGCCCTCGAGCTGCGGGTCGACATCAACGACGAGCCTTCCCCGGACATCCCCCGCGGCACCGTCATCCGCACCAACCCGACCGCCGGCTCCCAGCTCCAGAAGGGCACCTCCGTCACCCTCACCGTCTCCAGCGGCCGGGAACTCACCGACGTCCCGGACGTCACGGGGATGACTCCGGCCGAGGCGGCGGACGCCTTCGCGGAGATGGAGCTGCTGCTGGAGCAGCAGGTGGAGGAGGCCTCCTCCGAGACCATCACCGCGGGGCGCGTCATCGAGCAGAATCCCCCGGCCGGGGCACAGATCTCCAAGGGCTCCCGGGTGACCATCACCGTCTCCACCGGCCCGTCGCTGCTGCGCATCCCCGCACTGTCGGGCATGCAGGTGGAGCAGGCGGAGGCGACGCTGACCAGTCTCGGATTCATCGCGGACATCGTCCGCGTCGACTCGACCGAACCCGACGGCCGGGTCCTCCGCGTCGACAACGAGGGTGCCCAGATGCCGCGGGGCACCACCGTCCGGATGGAGGTGTCCAACGGCATGATCATCACCATGCCGGACCTCACCCGCCGGACCGAGAGTGCCGCCCGCACAGCTCTGGAGGATGCGGGGTGGAGCGGAGAGCTGCAGATCGGAGAACCGGTGCCGACGGGCGCCCTCGTCGACGAGGGTCTTGTCGCCGTCACCGACCCGGCAGCTGGCGCCAACGTACGCCGGGATGCCGTGATCACGCTCCGGCAGTGGGAGTTCGACGTCGGTGTCTTCCTCCCCGAAGCCGAGGCGGAACGCCGCCCGAGCCCCCTCGAGGAGCTGCTCGGCCGCGTCTGACCCCACGCTGCTACTCTTAGACCCACCCTGACACCCCGTTGAAAGGCCCTGACGATGCCCAAGGCAAAGATCACCCGGAACGCCATCCCCGCCTCCACCTCCAGTGCCGCCCGCACCCCGGTGAAGATCAACACCGGTGGTACGCCCGTCTGGTACAAGGTCATCATGTTCGGCCTCATGCTGGCCGGTCTGCTGTGGCTGATCGTCAACTATCTCGCCGGACACCAGATTCCGTTCATGGTCGAGCTCGGTGTGTGGAACTACGGCATCGGTTTCGGACTCTTCGTCCTCGGGCTCCTCATGACGATGGGCTGGCGTTAGTACCTTTCCCCACGGGTGCCACCACCTCGACCGCGGTCCGCGGTCGGGGTGGTCTTTTTTGTGCTGCCGCGCCAACCTTGCAAAGCGCGGCTGCCGGGGACACCGGGGCGGATGTGACGGCTGTGCACAACCGGACGCGTTATCCCCAGTTATCCCCAGCAATGCCCCGGATTCCACCGCTTTATCCACCGGTCCCGGCGCCCCGGATTCATCCACAGGAGTTATCCACACTGTGGATAGTTACACGGATGTCATTATTCGAAAGACACACCCGAAGAAACGCCAGCCGCGCCACGGACGAGGCATTTCCCCAGGAGATTCGAACATCTGCGCAGGTGGGGAAAACTGTCCACACAGTTATCCACAGGCTGGGGACAACCGGGCCAAGGAGAGATTCTTCACATTCTCCACAGATCTATCCCCAGCCTGTGGATAACTTTCGACTCACAACTCACACAGCGAGTACGGCGCCAGCCGACGCAGCCAACACTGCGAGGACCCCCACCCACTGCACGCGACGGTCCCGGTGCACGAAGAAGAACACCATCGCCGCCCCCGCCAACAGGCCCCCCATGTGCCCCCACAACGACACCGACGGCGCCAGGAACGTGTACACCACGTTCACCGCCACCAGCGTCAACGGCGCCCGCAGATCCCCGCCGCGCACCCGCGCCACCCCGACGAGCAGCACCATGAGCGCGAACAGGGCCCCCGACGCCCCGGCCGTCGGCTGCGCCCAGTCCATCCACAGCACGGTCGCGCTCGCCCCGACACCGCCGGCCAGGAACGCCGCCACGTACAACGCGGTGCCCGCGAACTTCTCTATCTCGCGCCCCACCAGCATGAGCAGGAAACAGTTGATCGCCACATGGCCTAGGTCGATGTGCACGAACACCGCACCGAGAGCACGCAGCCGGTCCAGCCCGCCCGTGGATACCTCCGGGCCGTAGAGAACCCAGGCCCGCCCCAGCTCGGAGGCGTGCAGGTTGTCCATCAGTGAGCGGGACTCCACCGCCGTGATGATGTAGACGATGACCGCGACAGCGGTGAAGAACGTGGTGGCGGGGGCCTCGGCCCACCAGCGGCGCAGGAAGCTCACAGTGACATTGTCCTGGAATCGGCGAGGCCCGCGACGTCGATAAGCGACGTGCGGGCCATCAGCGGGTGAAACTTAGGAGATGGTGATGGACTCGATGAAGATCGGGTCGTTCGGGCGGTCCATGCGGTCGGTCGGGGTGGTGCCGATCGCGTCGACGACCTTGCGGGACTCCTCGTCGACGACCTCACCGAAGATGGTGTGGCGGTTGTTCAGGTGCGGGGTCGGCACAACGGTGATGAAGAACTGGGAGCCGTTGGTGCCCGGGCCGGCATTGGCCATGGCCAGCAGGTAGGGGCGGTCGAACTGGAGCTCCGGGTGGAACTCGTCGGCGAACATGTAGCCCGGGCCGCCACGGCCGGTGCCGGTCGGGTCGCCACCCTGGATCATGAAACCGTCGATGACGCGGTGGAAGACGGCACCGTTGTAGAACGGGCCGGACTTCTCGCCGGAGGCGTTCTCGGTGGAGTACTCCTTGGAGCCGTCCGCCAGGCCGACGAAGTTGTCGACGGTGGCCGGGGCGTGGTTGCCGAAGAGCTCGATGACGATGTCACCCTGGTTGGTGTGCAGAGTCGCAGTTGCGGTCTTGTTGGTCATGGCGGCCAGTCTAGCGAAGTCCCCGCCTGCGCACGGGGGCCCGGCCCCACCTCAGGTGGAACCGGGCCCGCTTCACGCCGGTACTACAGGGACTCGACCACCAGATCGCGGGCGAGGACCATGTTGCGCAGGGACGCTTCAGTCTCCTCGTAACCGCGGGTCTTCAGGCCGCAGTCCGGGTTGACCCACAGGCGCTCGGTGGGCACGTTGACCAGGGCGGCCTTGATGAGCTCGGTGAGCTCGGCGACGTCCGGCACGCGCGGGGAGTGGATGTCCCAGATGCCCGGGCCGATCTCGGAGTGGAAGGACTCGTCGAGGTCGGTGAGCAGCTCCATGCGGGAGCGGGCGGCCTCGATGGAGGTGACGTCGGCGTCGAGGGCGGCGACGGCGTCGATGATCTGACCGAACTCCGAGTAGCAGAGGTGGGTGTGGATCTGGGTGGTCGGCTGCGCGTCGAGGGAGACGAGGCGGAAGGAGCGCACGGCCCAGTCGAGGTAGGCGGGGCGGTCCTCCTCGCGCAGCGGCAGCAGCTCGCGCAGGGCGGGCTCGTCGATCTGGATGATGTCGATGCCGGCGGCCTCGAGGTCGGCGACCTCATCGGCCAGGGCCACGCCGATCTGGTCGGCGGAGACGGACTTCGGCACATCGTCGCGGGTGAACGACCAGGCGAGGATGGTCACCGGGCCGGTGAGCATGCCCTTGACGTGCTTCTCGGACAGGGACTGGGCGTACT
>NZ_JAUNRW010000080.1 GCF_030535495.1 Corynebacterium sp. | reverse complement strand
CGAGCAGGTTGTCACCGGTCTTGCCGGGGCGACGGTTCGCCTCGGCGTAGTAGCGACGGAACTGCTTCTCCAGCACACCGTAGGTGTACTTCGCCTTCTGCTTCTCCTGCAGCTGCAGGAGGTACTCGGACTCCTTGATGCGGGCGCGGCCAGCCTGACCCGGGGGGTAGGGGCGACGCTCGAATGCCATATCTCCGCCGACGAGGTCGACGCGGAGGCGGCGGGACTTACGGGTGACAGGGCCGGTATAACGAGCCATGGTAAGTTACCTCTTCCTTTCTTAGACGCGACGACGCTTCGGCGGACGGCAGCCGTTGTGCGGCTGGGGGGTGACGTCCGAGATGGAGGACACCTCGAGGCCGGCGGCCTGGAGGGAACGGATGGCGGTCTCGCGGCCGGAGCCCGGACCCTTGACGAACACGTCGACCTTCTTCATTCCGTGATCCATTGCCTTACGGGCAGCGTTCTCGGCAGCCATCTGCGCAGCGAACGGGGTGGACTTACGGGAGCCCTTGAACCCGACGTGGCCGGAGGAGGCCCAGGAGATGACGGCACCGTTGGTGTCGGTGATGGACACGATGGTGTTGTTGAAGGTGGACTTGATGTAGGCGTGGCCCTGGGCCACGTTCTTCTTGACGACGCGACGACCAGTGCGGCGCGCGCCAGAGCGAGTCTTCGGAGGCATGTTCTACTTCTTCTTTCCGGCGATCGTCTTCTTCGGACCCTTACGCGTACGAGCGTTGGTCTTGGTGCGCTGGCCACGGACGGGCAGGCCACGGCGGTGGCGCAGACCCTGGTAGCAGCCGATCTCGATCTTGCGACGAATGTCGGCCTGAACCTCGCGACGGAGGTCACCCTCGACCTTCCAGGAGGCCTCGATGACGTCACGGAGGGCGGCAACCTGGTCATCGGACAGGTTGTCGGTGCGCAGGTCGGGAGAGATGCCGGTCTCTGCGAGAAGCTGGGCGGCACGGGCGGGGCCGATGCCGTAGATGTAAGTGAGTGCGACTTCCATGCGCTTGTTGCGCGGAAGGTCAACACCTGCAAGACGTGCCATGTGGTACGTACCTTTCGGGTTGTTTACGGTGGTTTTCTCCCTACTCGTCCCCACCAAGCGATGCTTTGCCCGGACCGATGACCGGACGATGGATCGTGATTCGTGGGGCTTCAGCCACCGCGGCCGAAGGTGAGTGTGACGTGTGAGGGGCACAGTGATGCGACCCGTGACTCACGCCGGTGAATAAGGAGGCGGGTGGTCTTACTTGTAGCGGTAGACGATGCGTCCGCGGGTCAGGTCGTACGGAGACAGCTCCACAACGACGCGATCCTCGGGGAGGATACGGATGTAGTGCTGGCGCATCTTGCCACTGATGTGAGCGAGAACCTTGTGTCCGTTGTCGAGCTCGACACGGAACATTGCGTTCGGCAGGGGCTCGACAATGCGGCCCTCAACCTCGATTGCGCCTTCCTTAGCCATATCCTCCACATTCCTGGTGCCCTCACGTGGTGGCACCTGCTGATTTCACAGATCTACTGCTGGCGCGCATGCGTTCGCATACACACCAAACAGACACCCTACCTGCACTGGCGTGGAAAACCAAACCCCGAACCAGCGCGACGTCGATAAGCACTCCCCCGTGCTTATCGACGCCCCGCTTCCCCCCTACCGTGCGCGACTAGTAGATGAAGACCTTGTCGTAGACCTTGAGATCGTTGAAGTAGCGCTGGGCGTCGGCCATGTTGAGGCGGACACAGCCGGCGGACTCGAAGCCGAGGTTGCCCTGGTGGAAGGCGTGGCCGTTGTTGGTGAAGTACACCGCATACGGCATCGGTGCGTTGTTGTAGAGGTAGGAGACCTCGTCCTTGACCTTGCGGGTGACGTGGAAGGTGCCGCGCGGGGTCTCCTGGCCCGGCTTGCCCGGGGCGTGGGAGACGGGGCCGTAGTACTTGCCGTTGGCGTTCTGCAGCCAGGTGCGGCGGCCGTCGATGTCGACGCAGACCTTGGCGTCGCGCGGGCACGGGCCGTAGTCGAAGTTGTCGCGGGGGGCCGGGGCCGGGGCGGGCCGGGGAGCCGGCGCGGGGGCCGGAGCCGGGGCGGGGGCGGTGCGCTCGGAGATCAGGCCCGGGAAGGCCAGGTCGAGGGCGCCGTCGATGAGGCTGGTGGCCGTGTCGGAGGAACCGGCCGGCAGGTTACCGGCCCCGCGCTGCAGATCGTTGCGGGTGTTCCATGCCCCGTCACGGAGCTGCTGCTGGTCGATGCCGACCTGCGAGGAGAGGTCCTGCGCCTGTGCGGCGACGGGCACCGCGATGAGCGCGGCGGCGGTGGCGACAGAGGCGAAGGCGGTGCCGAGACGGCGGCTGATGGTACGCATGGCTAGGAGTATAAACCCGGTGACGCGTTTCTACCGCCTGGGGGTGAGAATTCGCGGCCCCGTGTCGGTGGCGGCGACGGTGTGCTCCCAGTGGGAGGCGAAGGAACCGTCGAGGGTGACCACCGTCCAGTCGTCGTCGAGAACCGCCGAATCCGTCGTCCCCAGCGTGAGCATCGGCTCGATCGCCAGGACTGATCCCGTCTGGATGCGGGGGCCGCGACCCGGGCGCCCCTCGTTGGCCAGGAAGGGATCCTCGTGCATGGTCTGGCCGATGCCGTGCCCGCCGTAGCCGTCGACGATGCCCAGTGCCACGCCGAACTTCTCCTCCGCCGCGCGGGTCGCCGATTCCAGGGCGTGGGAGACATCGGTGAGCCGGTTGCCCGGGACCATCGCCTTGAGCCCTTCCTGCAGGACCCATTCGGTGGCCAGATTGAGCTTCTCCACGTCCTCGTCGAGCTGCCCGATACCGAAGGTCCAGGCCGAATCCCCGACCCAGCCGTCGAAGGTCGCCCCACAGTCGACGGACAGCAGGTCGCCGTCCTCCAGGATGACGTCCGCGGCGGGAACACCGTGCACGATGACGTCGTTGGGCGATGCACAGATCGAACCGGTGAAACCCAGGTACCCCAGGAAGCTCGGCACCGCGCCGGCGTCGCGGATGGTGGCCTCGGCGATCTGGTCGAGCTCGAGGGTGCTCACCCCCGGGGCGGCCGCGGCCTTCACCGCCTGCAGTGCCTTCCCGACGATCTCGCCGGCGGCCTGCATGGCGTCGAGTTCGCCCGGGGTCTTGGCGGCGATGGCACGGCGCTTGGAACGAATTCCCATGGTCACTCCTGTGAGAAATGGCGCAGCCGCGCCCCGGGAGACGGGGCGCGGCCTGGCCGACGTGATGGTGGTGCTACTTGCCCAGCGACTGCATGGCGCGGTCGTTGATCTCCTCGACCTCGCCCTCGGCCTCGATCGAGATGATCTGATCGCCGTAGTGCTCGATGAGCGGGGCGGTCTCATCGCGGTAGACGCCGAGGCGGGTGCGGATGGTCTCTTCGTTGTCGTCCGCGCGGCCGCGGGCGAGCATGCGCTCGACGACGACATCCTCGGCGACGACGAAGTTGAGCACACCGTCAAGGGTCTGGCCCTTCTCGGCGAGCAGCTCCTTGAGAATCTCGGCCTGCTCCACGGTGCGGGGGAAACCGTCGAGGAGGAAGCCGTCGGCGGCGTCGGACTCCTCGAGACGGGACTTGACCATGCGGGCGGTCACATCGGTGGGCACGAGCTTGCCGGCGTCGATGTAGCCCTTGGCCTCGACACCGAGCGGGGTGCCCTCACCGATGTTGGCGCGGAAGAGATCGCCGGTGGAGATGTGCGGCACGCCCAGCTTCTCGGAGAGGAGAACGGCCTGGGTGCCCTTGCCGGCACCGGGGGGTCCGAGGAGTACAAGTCTCATTTGAGGAGTCCTTCGTAGTTGCTTTGGAGAAGCTGGGATTCAATCTGCTTCACGGTTGTCAGGGCCACCGACACCAGAATGAGGATCGCGGTACCACCGAAGGCCGTCATACCTGCGCTGGCATTACCCACACCCAGGTCGAGGGCGATGTTCGGCAGAACAGCAATGATGCCGAGGTAGGCGGCACCGACGAAGAGCAGTCGGTTCATGACGTAACCGAGGTACTCCGCGGTCGGCCGTCCCGGACGGATGCCCGGAATGAAGCCGCCGTACTTCTTCATGTTATCCGCCTGCTCGGCCGGGTCGTACTGAACCGACACATAAAAGTACGAGAAGAAGATGATGAGGACGAAATACACGACGATGTACTGCCACGACGACGGCGTCATCAGGTACTGAATGACGTTGCGTTGCCACCAGTTGTCCGTCGTCGCCACCGAGCCGGAATTGACGATCTCGGTGATGAGCACCGGCATGTAGATGAGGGAGGAAGCGAAGATGACGGGGATGACGCCGGCCTGGTTGACCTTGAGCGGCAGGTAGGTCGAGGTGCCGCCGTACTGGCGACGTCCGACCATGCGCTTGGCGTACTGCACCGGGATGCGGCGCTGGCCCTGCTCGACGAAGACGACACCGACCACCAGAGCGATGACAGCGGCCACCACGACCGCGAACACGACGCCACCGGACGTCTGGAGGATGTTGGTGCCGTCGGTGGGCAGGCGGGTGGCGATACCGGCGAAGATGAGCAGGGACATGCCGTTGCCCACGCCCTTCTCCGTGATGAGCTCACCCAGCCACATGACGAGGATGGCACCCGAGGTCATGACGGTGACCAGGAGGATGAGATCCCAGATCGTGCGGTCCGGGATGAGCACGGCGATACCCTGGCCGAGCAGCTGCTCGCGGTCGGCCAGCGCGACGATGCCCGCGGACTGGAGGAGCGCCAGCGCCAACGTCAGGTAACGCGTGTACTGCGTCATCTTGCTCTGACCGGCCTGACCCTCCTTCTTCAGCTCCTCGAAGTGCGGGATGACCACGGTCAGCAGCTGAGTGATGATCGACGCCGTGATGTAGGGCATGATGCCGATGGCGAAGACCGACAACTGCAGCAGTGCACCGCCGGAGAACAGGTTGATGAGCGAGTAGACGCTGCCCTGCTCCTGAGTGAGTTCACGAAGACGCCCACTGATCGACGCGTAGTCGACACCGGGGGACGGGATCTGCGCACCGATGCGGTAGAGAATGACCATCAACACCGTGAAGATGATCTTCTTCCGCAGGTCGACGTCCCTGAATGCCTGAATAATGGCGGACACGAATCCTCCTGGCCCCGCTCCCCGGGCTCGCTGAACGTGGGGAAACAAGGGAATTGACACGATTGACTTGATCAGCCTACCAGCGCACCTTCATAACGTCTCAGTCACGGCCCCGCTGGGGAACGTCCGGTGCTTCTCGACGCCCCCGTCACCTCACTCCCGCGCGCCCGCGTTGTGCCACTGCGCGTGCTGCCGGCCGGCTGCGGGATCAAAGGTCGCGGTGAGCGAGTAGTCCTTCGGCCAGGCCGCGAACTGCGAGCGGTCGTTGACGATGAGCCGGTAAAGCACCCCGCGTTGCCGGGGCACCTCAACGTCGTCGATAAGCAGCCTGAGGTGACTGCGCCCGCCGTCGCGGGAGATCTCCCAGGCCCCGGCGACGTGTCCACGGTCGGGGTGGGAGGCCATGGTCACCCGCCCCTCACCCGCCTGCCCGATGTCGAGCGGCGGGTCGAAGACGATCTCGGTGTCGGCGAGGTGGATCCGCTCGAGCGCGTTCCCGGCGAAAAGGTAGGTGCTGCCGTCGTGGTCGTAGCGGTCCCCGGTGGTGCGGACCCGGGTCATCGTCGTGCTCCACGTGGGGAAGATTTCCATGATCTCGGCGTCAAGGGAGTACTTCACCCAGCTGCGCAACTGCCCCTGCACCGGGACCGGACCGGGAAAGGCCTGCAGAGCCACCTCGCGGCCGTCGATGGTGACCTGTGCCTGCAGGCCCCGCAGGCGCAGGAACTCGAGGTCGTTGATCATGAACAGAGGGAACAGTTCCGGGTGCGTCGAGGACATGCCGACGGGCGCCAGGAGAGTAAACGGCACGGAACCAGCAGTCGATCCCTCCCGGATGTCGACGCTCACGCGGCGCCCCTCCGGATCCTGCAGCGAGAACGCGATGGTCACCCTCCCCCGCCCGTCCACCTCGATCACGGGGTCACCGAGATCCTGATGGGAGTAGTTCTGCACCCCCTTGCCCGTGACGGCGCTGCGAAGGTCGGGATCTGGGCTGAGAGTGAGATCGTCGAAGAAGTCCGCGTACCCGTCGTGCCGGTAGGCGATGACGCGGTAGCCACGCTCCCCCTCGCGTTCGATGTACTGCGGTTCAAAGCTCGAGTACACCGGGTCCGCGTCAGGTTCGATCTCCACCAGGGCCAGGGCCGTGACCTCGTGCCGTGCCGCGGTGAGCGGCAGCCACACCTCGCGGTCGGTGCCGGGGCGGTCGTAGGCGCCGGTGTCCACCGCCGCCGCGCCCGGGGGTCGATACCGCTCCCACGTCTCGAAGACCAGCAGGCCCCCGGCGGCCAGGGCGATGACGGACGCCACCGCGAGGATCCGCCGCCCGGGCCGACGCCGGGTGCGGGCCACCCCGGCTCCCAGCGTGAGGGCGAGCAGCACCACTCCCGCCACGATGCTCATCGGCGCGGCGATGAGCGCCAGGATCGCGAACAGCAGGGCCAGGGCAGCCATGTCATCGCCTCATATCGGGCGGCAGCAGGCTCTCGCCGCACAGGTTGTGGGACATGCGCTCCAGCACCGACAGACAGACGGTGAGCTCGGCATCGTCGACACCCGCGAAAAGCTCGTCGAGCATGCGCTCGCCCCACTGTTCATCTGCGGCGGAGAACTGGGCCGCCGGGGTGGACGTGATGGTGCGGGCTCGCTGGTCCGCCGGCGAGGGCGCGGTCGCGATCAGCCCCTTCGCCTCCAGGGCCCGGAGCAGCTTGGCGGTGTTCTGGTGCGAGGTACCCAGCGCCCTAGCGATGACGGCGGTCGACGGAACCGGTTGCGGCAGGTTACCAATGACCGCCAGCGCCAGCCACTGCTTGAGCGTCAGGCCGTCGAGCCGGGTGTCGTACTCGCGCTGCATGCGGTTGGACAGTAGAAGAACCCCGGCGAAGATGGCGTGGCGAGGGTGCGGTGTGCTCATACCCCAATAATACAACTAGTTACATTCTTTGCTTCTCTCGTCACCTGCTATACAAGAGCCATGCGCCTCGAAACTCTAGGTCGCCCCCCTTCAGCCCCCTCACCGGAACCCTCGTCGCCCCGCTGTGGGTCCTCGTTCTTGTTCATCTGGGCCGTCCCCCATGAGTGCGGTTTCCTCGTGCGCATGGTGCCGACGGCGGTCTTTGCCCTGGTGGCCGTCGCATCTCCGATTCTCATCCTCAAAGCCGGCCTCCCGATTGTGGGTTTCCCGCAGACCCCGCCGGCGGTCTGATGACAGCCATGATCTCCGTCCTTATCGTCGATGATGACCCACTGGTCCTCGAGACCCTGCCCCTGTACCTGCACTCCGCCGGCGATCTCCGGGTGGTGGCGACTGCCCGTCACGGGCGCGCCGCCCTCGAAGCGCTGGATGAGACTGCCGTCGATGTCATCCTGGCCGACATCCACATGCCCGTCATGAACGGCCGGGATCTGCTGCACCACGTCCACGGGTTCGCCGATCCCCCGGCCTTCGTCGCCATGACCGGCGTCGACACCGACGAATCCATGTTGTCCATCCTCGCCCAGGGCGGCAGCGGGTACATCATCAAGTCCGCCCGCCCGGAGGAGTACATCGCCGCCATCCGCGACGCGACAAAAGGTGGCACAACGGTCTCGCCGCAGGCGATGAGCAGACTCCGCGACTACCTGCCGACGCCCGGGGACGAAGAGGTCCGCCGACTGTGGGACACCCTGTCCGAACTGGACCGGTGCATCCTCCACGAACTGTGCACGGGGAAGTCCAACGCGGACATCGCCCGGGCGCTGCACTACTCCGAATCGACGATCAAACGGCGACTGTCCCACCTGGCGGCGCAGTTCGCGGCATCCTCCCGACTGGAACTGGCGGTGACCCTGCTCAATGCCCACATCGTCTCCTGACCGCCCCCGACCACCGGTGGTGGAAACGCCGGCCGGGTGGGCCCGGTTGGCGGGGTTGGTGAGCCTGAACATCGCGGTGGTCGCCCTGTACCTCGACGTACAGACCGCCACCACGGTGGCGCTCATGGTGGCCTCCGTCGCGGCGGTCACCACGGTGCCGCTGTATCCACGACTGTCCCCCGTCGCATACGTGGGGATCTTCGCCCTGCAGACGCTTCTCCCGCAGGCGGACCCGGGGCTACTGGAGTTCCTGGCTCCGTTGTGTGTCTTCCTGGTGGCCCACCGAGGCGTCTGGGCATCCACCATCGCCGTGACGCTTCCCCTCTGGGGTCTCGGTCTGGTCGGCGCATCCCCCGACCGCGCCCTCTTCTGGACAGCGCTCATCGTCGCCGCCGCCGCCGCGGGCCATGTGCTGCTGAGCCACCACCGGCAACGGCGGTTACTCAAGGAACAGTGGGAGGCGGACGTCCGCCGTCGACGCCTGGCCACAGCCCAGACCCTGCATGACACGGTCGCCCGCTCTCTAACCTCCATCGTCATGCGCGCCGAGGCCCGGACGCTGCAGTCCGGGGACACCGCCGACCCCGCCTTCGCGGAGATCGCCGACACCGCCCGCCGTTCCATCACGGAGCTCCGCGAACTTCTGCGGGCACTCACCCGGGACGACACCCCGGATCCGGCCCCGGCTCCCGCCAGTGTCATTCAACTGCTCCAGGGGGCGGCGGCCTCCCTGCGCGACCACGGATTCACCGTCACCCTCGAGGCCGCAGACATCCCTGTCCCCGGTGATGATCTGCCGGCCGTCGCAAAGATCCTCGATGAGCTCACCGCCAACGTCATCCGTTACGGTGATCCCGACGGCGCGGTCCTGCTCCACGTGGATGCAGCGCACGGGATACTCACGATGTCGAATCGGGTGCCGGACAACGCCACCTCCCCCGTCGGCACCGGCGTCGGACTCCGCCTGGCACAACGGCTGGCCGAGCGACACGGTGGGGAACTGCGAACCGCCGCCACCGGTAGTATGTGGACCGCGCATCTGCGCCTTCCCACCTCTGACCGAAAGTAGCGACCATCCTCGTGCACCGGAACTGGACGCGTCTCGCCTGGGCGAGCATCCTGCTCGTCTTCCTGCTCAGCTGGGGGTTCTGGGTGGTTCCCGTGTCATGGTACGGCGTGCGGGACTGGCTCTTCCTCCTGCTGGCGATTCCCCTGGTCAATGTGGCCGGCATCGTGGCGTTCCGGACCCGAAACCGGCTGCTCGGCGCGGCGACAGCGCTCTCCGTGTTCGCCCCCTTCCTCATTATCTTCGTCTCCCTGCTCATGTGGGGGCTTTAGCAGCTCGCCCCGCTGCGGGCAAGGCCCGTCCACAGGACGGTCCTTTCGTCCCACAAGCCGCAGAAGGCAGCCCGACCTCCCCGCGGCGCCGGTAGCGTCCGGGGTAATGGGGACCATCCGGGTCCCGAACCTCGAGTAGACGGGAGCACGACGATGAACGACACGGACAGGAAAGCACAGGGCTCCGGACTTGTGGGCTGGTTGAGCATCCTGGTGGTGTTCGTCCTCAGCTGGGCCTTCTGGCTCGTCCCGGTGTCCTGGTACGACGTGCGGGAATGGTTGTTCCCGCTCCTGGCAATCCCGTTCATCGCGCTGGCGGGTGTCATCGCCTTCCGCACCCGCAGCGTCCCCCTCGGGATCATGACGGTGCTCTCCATCTTCTTCCCCGTCATCATCATCTTCGTCGGAATGATGATCTGGGGCATCTGATCCAAGGGGGCGTCGATAAGCACGAAAAAACCACCGCCCCCATAGGGGACGGTGGTCATCGCGTCAGAGAGGTTTAGGCCTCGGTGACGGTTCCGCCGGCTGCCTCGATCTTCTCGACGGCAGACTTGGAGAACTTGGTGGCGGTGACGTTCAGCTTGACGCCGAGGTCGCCGTTACCCAGGACCTTCACCGGCTGCTTCGGGCGCACGAGGCCCGCTGCGACGATGTCGGCCACGGTGACGTCGCCACCGTTCGGGAAGGCCTTCTCCAGGTCAGAGACGTTGACGACCTGGAAGGTGACCTTGTTCGGGTTCTTGAAGCCCTTGAGCTTCGGCAGACGCATCTGGAGCGGCATCTGGCCACCCTCGAACGCTGCGGAAACCTTGTTACGGGCCTTGGTGCCCTTGGTGCCGCGGCCGGCAGTCTTGCCGCCCTTGCCACCTTCACCGCGACCGACGCGGTGCTTGGGCTTGTTGCTGCCCGGAGCCGGGCGCAGATCGTGGAGCTTGATGGGTTCGCTCATGATTTACTCTCCTGCCACTTCTTCAACCGTGACCAGGTGACGCACGACGTGGATCTGACCACGGGTGGCGTCGTTGTCCTGCTTGATCACGGACTGGCGGATCTTCCGCAGGCCGAGGGCCTGCAGGTTGGCGCGGGTCTTCGGCTTCTCACCGATGAAACCCTTGTTGAGGGTGATCTTCAGTGCCATGGTTCAGGCCTCCTGACCTGCGCGTGCACGCAGCATACGGGCCGGGGCGACCTCCTCGACGGTCTTACCGCGGCGAGCGGCGACCTCTTCGGGGCGGACGAGCTGCTTCAGGCC
>NZ_JAUNRW010000079.1:4877-10612 GCF_030535495.1 Corynebacterium sp. | reverse complement strand
CTGCGGGTGATCGTCCACCACGGCAGCGACCGCCTCCACGGCGACGAGCTGTCCGCCACGGTGGCGGAGAGCGACCTGGTGATCACCAGCTACGGCGTCGTCGGGCGCGACTTCTCCGAGCTGGGTGAGCTCACCTGGGACCGCGTGGTGCTCGATGAGGCGCAGGCGATCAAGAACTCCACCACCCGCGCGTCGAAGGCCGTGCGTTCCCTGCCCAGCCGCCACCGCGTGGCCCTGACGGGCACCCCGGTGGAAAACCGCCTGTCCGAGATGCGCTCCATCCTCGACTTCTGCAACCCCGGCGTACTGGGCTCGACCAGCTTCTTCCGCAACCACTTCGCCAAGGCCATCGAGCGGCAACATGACGAGCAGATGACCGAGCGCCTGCGCCTGCTCACCGCCCCCTTCATCCTGCGGCGCCTGAAGACCGATCCGACCATCATCGACGATCTGCCCGAGAAGAACGAGGAGATCATCACCGTCGAGATGACCACCGAGCAGGCGGCCCTGTACACCGCGCTCGTGCAGGACGTGCAGGCCCGCCTGGAGGAACGCCACGGCATGGCCCGGCGCGGCCTGGTGCTGGCCACCATCACCCGCATCAAGCAGATCTGCAACCACCCGGCGCAGTACCTCGGCGACGGATCCCCGGTCACGGTCCGGGGCCGCCACCGCTCGGGCAAGGTCGAGGAGCTCATGCGGCTTCTCGACGTCGCCATCGCCACCGACCAACGCATGCTCATCTTCACCCAGTACAAGGCCTTCGGCGACATCCTCGTGCCCTACCTCTCCGAGCGCCTCGGCGAGCAGGTGCCCTTCCTCCACGGTGGCGTTACCAAGACGAAACGCGATCAGATGGTGGGGGACTTCCAGTCGGAGAGCGGACCGCGGGCGATGATCCTCTCCCTCAAGGCCGGCGGCACCGGACTCAACCTCACCGCCGCCAGCATGGTGGTGCACATGGACCGGTGGTGGAACCCGGCCGTGGAGAACCAGGCCACCGACCGCGCCTTCCGCATCGGGCAACTCAAGGATGTGGCGGTGTACAAGATGATCACCGCCGGTACGCTGGAGGAATCCATCCAGGACATCCTGGACGGCAAGACCGAACTGGCCGGGGCCGTCATCGGCGAGGGTGAGGGCTGGATCACCGAGCTCGGCCCGGAGCAGCTGGCCCAGCTCATGAGCTACCGCGGGAGGGACGAGTAGATGGTCAACCCGAGCGAGGACAATGTCATCTACGCCAACTTCGGGCGGAAGGTGCGCGTCGAGAAGCCGGAGCAGACCCGCGACGAACGGGTCGCCCGCCGCCCCGCCATGGCCCCGGCCGCGGAGCTGCTGCTCGAGGTGGTCACCTCCCGGGCCGATCGCGGACGGATCACCCGCGGGCGCGACTACGCCCGCGCCGGGCATGTGCTGAGCATGGATCTGCGTCACGGCGCCGTCCACGCCCAGGTGGCCGGTTCCCAGAACGAGCCGTTCACCGTGACCGTCCAGCTGCCCTACCGCAACCCTGATGACCTGTCGGTGGTCTCCGCGGAGCTGGCGCGCACCCCCAACGGCATGCGCGGGGCGCGCAAGGGTGAGCTGTCGCGGACCGTGGTCGGGGTGCTGCTGGCCGAGGACGTCAATGACATCCGGGTGCGTTGCGACTGCCCGGACCCCTACGCCATCTGCAAGCATGCGGTGGCGGTGGTGGAGAAGCTGGCCGGCAAGATCGACGCGGACCCGCTGGCCCTGTTCAGTCTGCGCGGCATGGACCTCATCTCCCTGGAGAGGGCGGTCATGGCCCGGGCGAAGGACATCACCCGCGAGTCCGAGGAGAATCCCGAGCTGTTCTGGTCCGGGCGGGAGCTGCCGAGCCTGCCCGAACCCCGGGTGGCGCCTGCGCTCGACGACTCTGACCTGGATCTTCTGCACAAGGCGATGCGCGCGATCTCCTACACCAACGTCGATCAGTTGCGCGCAGTCTCCGATATCGAAGACATGTACGACCACCTGTGTCGGGGTGGCATGCTAGACAAGGAGACATGACGGCCCCGCAGTCCATCACCTTCATCCACTCCTCTGACCTGCAGTTGGGCATGACCCGCTGGTTCATCGAGGGGGAGGCGCAGGCGCGTTTCGATGACGCCCGCCTCGACTCCCTGCGTCGCCTGGGATCCCTCGCCACCGAACACGGCGCCGCCTTCATCGTCATCGCCGGTGATGTCTTCGACTCCAATTCGCTCAGCGCCCAGACCCTGGGCCGCGCGCTCGAGGCGCTGCGGGCCCTGCCGGTCCCCGTCTACCTCCTGCCCGGTAATCATGACCCGTTGGTGGCGGATTCCGTTCTCGCGCTTATCGACGTCCCCGGGGTCCACCTCCTCGACGACACCTCCGCCGTGCCGGTCGCCGAGGGCGTCGAGGTGGTGGGTGCGCCCCTGCGGGCGCGTACGGCCGCCACGGATCTGGTGCGCGACGCCCTCCAGGGGCTGGAACCGACCGAGAAGATCCGCATCATGGTCGCTCACGGGCAGGCGGAGGCGCGTTCGCATGACTTTCGGCCCGATCTCATCGACCTGGGCTACGTGGAGTCCCGTCTGGCGGACGGCACCATCGACTTCCTGGCGCTGGGGGACACCCATTCCGCGCAGCCCGTGGGGGACAGCGGGCGGGTGTGGTTCTCCGGCTCCCCGGAGGTGACGGACTTCCGTGATCACGCCACGGCCGGTGGCGGCGAGAACAACTCCGGTCGCGCCCTGGTGGTGGAGGTCTCCAAGGGGCAGGCCACCGTGACGGAGGTCGAGGTCGGGCAGTGGCGTTTCGAGGCGCTCGACCACGAACTCATGGGAATGGCGGACGTGGAGGAGTTCCTCGCCGCGCTCGACGCCTACCCCGACAAGCAGCGCACCGTGATCAAGTACGGCCTGCGCGGCACCCTCAACATGTCCGCCACCCGCGCCCTCGAGGAGGGGTTGGATGCCCGCCGGCCGGTGTTCGCGGCGCTGTTCGAACGGCAGCGGCTGAGCGATCTGCACCTGGAACCCGGCCCGGATGAACTCGATGCACTCGGGGTCAGCGGCTTCGCGGCCTCCGCCCTCGACGAGCTGGTCGGCGCAGCTGCCTCGGACCCGGTCGCGCGCGACGCCGTCAACCTCTTTTTCCGCCTGGCACGGGAGGACTAACCCCATGCGCATCCATGCACTGACCATCGAGAACTTCCGCGGCATCGCACGTCTGCAGGTCACGGAGCTGCCCGAGACCGGCGTCATCGTCATCCACGGTGACAACGAACAGGGCAAGTCCACCATCCTCGACGCCCTCAATGCGGTGCTCCACGAGAAGCACAGTGGGCGTTCCAAGTCCGTGAAAGCCTGGCAGCCGGTGGGCCGCGACGTTTCGCCGACGGTGTCCTTGACGGCCACGATCGGCCCGCAGACATTCACCATCACCAAGAACTGGCTGAAGGCACCCAAGTCGGAGCTGCGTATCACCGCCCCCCGGCGCGAGACGCCCCTCACCGGGCGGGAGGCCGATGCGAAGCTCGAGGAGATCATCTCCCGCCACCTGGACAGTGACCTCGCCAAGACCCTGTTCCTGCGGCAGGACGACCTCGGCGAGGCAATCAGTGCCGTCGGTATCTCCTCGGTCACCCGGGCCCTGGACGGCGTGAGCGGGGAGGCTGGTTCCGGCACCGAGGACACCGCGCTGAGCGCCGCCGTGGACAAGGAATACGCCCGCTACTTCAACTCGCAGGGAGCTGCCCGGGAACTGAAGGAGGCACTCAGCGCCGCTGAGCAGGCCCGCGCCGACCACGACGCCGCCGCGAGTACTCATGCCGAGCTCACCGGGCATGTCGACCGCCACGAGCGGGTCACTCAGCGCCGGGCCAGTGCTTTGGCGGATCTGCCCTCCGCCGAAGCCGAGGAAGCGGAACAGTCAGAGAAGTCCCGGCTGGCCACACAGGCCCGGGAGCGAGCCGACGCCCTGCGTCGTGAGCTTCAGCTGTCTGTTGCAGCGTTGGATCGAGCGGAGCAGGCCGTGACCCGCCGCGAAGAACTAGGCGCGGCGGTTGCCAAGGCGCAGGCGGGCCTGGATTCCTACACCGCCGGGCTGGACGCGGCCCGGGAGGATCACGCCCTCGAGCAGGCCCAGCTCCAGGAGCTGGGGGCTCGGCTCACAGCGGCGCGGCAGTCCCAGGAGACTGCGACGGAAAAGGTGCGCACCGCCCGCCGCGACCTGCGGTTGGCCACCGGTGCTTCCCGCCGAGGTGCCTTGCGGACCCAGCTCGCGGCGGTCCGCGACCTGACTGCCGCGATCTCTCAGGCCCGCGCGGCTGTCGCCGGACGCGAGGTCACCGATGCAGATGTCCGCGCGCTCGAGGACGCCCACAATGAGCTCGTCCTCGCCCGGCGCCAGCGGGCCCAGTCCGCCGCCCGCCTGGTGATCACCGGACCCGCCGGGGCGGTCATCTCCGTCGACGGTGCGGAGGTGTCACTGGATGCCAGCATCGAACTGGCGGATGGGACCGAGCTGAGCATCGGCGAGATCACCGCCCGCTACCACGCCGGGCACTCCGAGGCCGCCGGCGAGGATCCGGTGGCGGCAGCCGAGGACAGGCTGCGGGAGCTTCTCGACACCCTCGACCTCTCCGACATCGATGCCGCCCGCACCGCCCGTGACACCTACCGGCGGGCGGCGGAGGAGCTGTCCGGTCTGCTGCGGGAGCGCACCGCCCTGCTGGGTGGTGCGGAGGAGGAGATCCTGGCCGCCGAGCTCAGCCGCCTGGAGGACGAACTCGCTGACGAGGACATCCCGGATCTGGATGCCACCGCCGCTGCCGAGGCGCTGCAACGAGCCGAGGAGGAGCGCGACCAGATCGCGTCCCAGGTTGACGAGATCACCCGCGCACTCGGGCCCTGGCAGGAGCGGCGCGCGGAGAACAAGCTCACCGCCCTCACCGTGCGCATCGAGTCGGCGACCGAACAACTGGCCCTGGCGCAGGCGGCGGTGGAGGCCGCTGATGCCGAATCCGATGTCGCGACCCTCGAGCAGGCGGTGCAGACCGCCACCGAAGCCCGGGATGCGGCCGCCGAGACATCCCGCCTCGCTGACGCGGAGGTTGCCGCGGTCGATCCCGAGTTGGCTGCCCAACTCCACGCGGGAGCACAGACGCGACTGACGTCGGTCCGTGACACCATCACCCGCGCGGATCAGGATCTCGCGGAGCTCAAGGGCTACATCCGTCAGGCGCAGGGCGCGGCCGAGCGCCTGGACAAGGCCGCCTCTGCCCGGGAGGCGGCTGAGCACCGCCTGGCGTCCGTGACCCGCCGCGCCGAAGCCGTGCGCCTGCTGCGTGACACCCTCCACCGCCACCGCACCCAGGCCCGCGCCCGCTACGCGCAGCCCTTCGCGGAGCAGCTCACCAGCCTGGCAGGCACGGTGTTCGGTGCCGATGTGGAGTTCGGGCTCTCCGACCAGTTGGAGGTCACCCAGCGCAGCGTCGGGGCCGACACTGTTCCGCTGGCGGATCTGTCCGGTGGAGCGAAGGAACAGCTGGCCATCCTCACCCGTTTCGCCATCGCCCAACTCACGGCGCGGGAGACCGACGACGGCCATGTGCCGGTGCCCGTTATCGTCGATGACGCGCTCGGTTCCACCGATCCCTCCCGCCTCCAGCTGATGGCGACGCTGTTCTCCCGGATGGGCACCACCGGGCAGGTCATCGTGCTCACCTGTGTACCGCAGCGCTA
>NZ_JAUNRW010000079.1:0-4777 GCF_030535495.1 Corynebacterium sp. | reverse complement strand
GGAGTACGCGATCGAGGAGTTGAAGTCGAGCCTGCCGGGTTAACCTCGGCATCGTCCCCGAGGCATCCTTGCCTCGGGTGAGGGGTCCGGGGGCCGGCGGGAGCTCGGTATCGCGGTGCTGCCTACCGGGAGATACCGAGCCCCAAGCCCCGAGCCCCGAGCCGTGGCGCATCTCACTGCCAAGCGACCCCGAGCAGGGCACGACATATGCGTCAAACACTGTATTGTCAACACAATGAATTCCCCCGCCGTGCGGCTGTCCCCGAGCCGGGCCATTGAATTGTGGCTCGCCGCAGCCCTCATCGGCGCGATCGCCCAGCTGCTGCTCACGCCGGCGGTGTTCGGGTGGCAGGGGATGGACCTGTTCCCGGAGGTCGCTGGGGTCTCGCGCTCCCTCTATCTCACCCTGTGGCTGATCACGGGGACGCTGGCGCTGCTCGGCTTCGCCTGGGTGCTGCTGCGCGGCCCGGTGGGGAGGATGTCGGCCATGGACGGAGCGGTCATCTTCTTCGGTATGTCCAGCCCGCTGGGTATCGTCGCCGGCCTGTACATGGTCGCGCTGGTGTCGTCGTGGATGAACTGGCGCACCACGCTCATTGCCGTGGCGCTGGGCATCGTCGGTGCGCTCTCCGATGTCCGCCTGCAGGCGAAGACGGCCCTGGGTCCGGACGTCCTGCTCGGGGCTGTCGTGCTGCTCGCGGGGGCGGTCCTCATCGGCCTGTGGTGGGGGAGGGTCCGCCAGGCGCGCACGCTGCCGGCCGTGGCGGTTCCGGAGTCGGTCTGAAGGCTGTTCGCCCTGCGCCCGTTCGGCGGGGGTACATGCGTGCGCAATGCGAACCACGGGCACGTGAGTTGACCTGCTGAGATGTGACCAATCACCCCGCCCGGCCGGGAAATGTCCATATGTGAGGGGGTAGGGTGGATGCGCGCAGGTGTGCGCCGTGCCACACTTCCCGGCATGAGCGCATTCCCGTTGCTGGCCATCGAGCGGCCGCACCTCCCTCGACCCTCCCTCCGGGAGATTCTCCGCGATGCCGGGCCCCAGGAAGTGGGCAACGGACTCGTCGCCCTCATCTTCTCCGCCTCCGGCCCCATCGCGGTCATCCTCGCCGCGGCTGCGGCGGGCAACCTCAGCGCCGACGAGACCTCCTCGTGGATCTTCGGCGCCTTCCTGGGCAACGGCCTGCTCACGCTGTTCCTCACCTGGCTCTACCGGTACCCGCAGGCGTACTTCTGGACCATCCCCGGCACGGTCATCGCCGGTGACGCCCTCACGCACCTGAGCTTCGGCGAGGTCATCGGCGCCTACCTGGCCACCGGCGTGCTCGTCTTCCTGCTCGGCTGGTCGGGGCTGATCGGTCGCATCATGGCCGCGCTGCCCCCGACCATCGTCATGGCCATGGTGGCGGGCATCTTCCTGCGCTTCGGCCTCGAGCTGGTCACCGCCGCGACGGGCGATCCGTGGTTGGCCATCCCGATGATCGTCATCTTCGTCGGGCTGTCGGTCGTGCCGCGCGTGGCCGCCGTCGCGCCGCCCGTGGCCATCGCCGCGCTGCTGGGTACCGCCATCGCCATCGCCTCGGGTCGCCTGGGCTCGGGCATTCTCGACGACGGCATCATCACCACCCCCGTGTTCACCGCCCCGGAGTTCTCCCTCGCCGCCATGATCGAGCTGGTCATCCCGCTGGCGGTCACGGTCGTCATCGTCCAGAACGGCCAGGGCATCGCGGTGCTGCGCGCCGCCGGACACAAGCCGGGCGTCAACCTCGCCGCCGCCGCCAGTGGCCTGGTATCCATCCCCATGGCGTTCATCGGCAACGTGACCACGTGTCTCACCGGCCCCACCAACGCGCTGGTCACCTCCGGCCCCAACCGCGAGCGCCACTACGCGGCCGCGATGGTCACCGCCCTCGGCGCGATCGCCGTCGGCCTGTTCGCCCCGGCCTTCGTGGGCTTCATGCTGGCCATGCCCGCCTCCTTCATCGCCGCGCTGGCGGGCATCGCCATGCTCACCCCGCTGAAGAACGCCTTCGTGGCGGGCTTTTCCGGGAGCTTCTCGACGGGCGCCCTCGTCTGCTTCCTCGTCACCGTCTCCGAACTGCAGATCCTCGGTCTGAGCGCCCCGTTCTGGGGTCTGGTGTTCGGTTGCCTCATCGCCTGGCTCATGGATCCCCGCCCGCCGAAGCCGGCGGTGACGGAGGCGGCGCCGGCGGGCGTCGATAAGCAGAAAAGCACGGTGAAATGACAAACGGCCCCCGAGGGGGCCGTTTCTCGTCTGTGACTACTGCTTGACGCCGGAGCCGTCGATCTGGATGGTGATCTGCTCGGAGACGAGCACGCCACCGGAGCCCAGCGGGGCCTGGAAGTCCACGCCGAAGTCCTTGCGGTTGATCTTGGTGGTGGCCTCGAAGCCGACGCGGGTGGCGCCGAAGGGGTCCTCCTCGACACCGAAGATCTCCACGTCGAGGGTGACCGGCTTGGTGATGCCCTTGAGGGTGAGGTCACCGGTGACGGTGCCGGAGTTGCCCTGGATGTCGAAGGAGGTGGACTCGAAGGTCATCTCCGGGAACTGCTCGACGGAGAAGAAGTCGTCGCCGCGGACGTGGCCGTCGCGGTCGGCGTTGCCGGTGTTGACGGAGGCGGTCTTGATGACGGCCTTGGCGACGGACGCGGCCGGGTTCTCACCGTCGACGGTGACGGTGGACTCGAACTCCTCGAAGGTGCCGCGGACCTTGGTGACCATGGCGTGGCGGGCCACGAAGGCGATGTCGGTGTGAGCGGCGTCGAGGACCCAGGTGCCGGTGTAATCAGTCATTGTTGTTCTCCTTGAGACGATGTTGTGTACGTGTCACACTTTAAGTCGTGCTTGGTGACTTGTCAACAACTACGCTAGGGTGATCTCACCTTCACAGAAAAATGGCAGGTGAGAATGTGAATATAAATAGTCCGGGGACGATTCCCGTCCCGACCTACGGCAGGGCTATAGTCGAGAACATGGCAACAGAGGCACGATGGCTCAACGACGACGAGCAGGCGCTGTGGCGACTCATCCTCGCCGGCATGCGCAAGATCGACCGCGTCATGGACGACACGCTCCAGGCAGGCAGTGACCTGTCGAGCTCGGAATTCTCCGTCCTCGTCTCCCTCTCCGAGGCCGAGGAGCAGTGCCTGCGCCTGCGCGACCTGTGCGCCGGCCTGGAATGGGACCGCTCGCGCACCTCCCACCAGATCACCCGCATGGAACGCCGCGGCCTGGTGACCAAGCGCAAGAGCGAGGGCGATGCCCGCGGCGTCATCGTCTCCCTCACCGAGGAAGGCATGCGCCGCCTGCGCTCCGCCGCCCCCGAGCACGTCGAGAGCGTGCGCCGCGTCGTCTTCGACCACATGACCCCCGAACAGCACGCGCAGCTGAAGTCCTTCATGGAGCAGGTCATCGCCGTCTCCAACGTGCCCGGCCACCCCGACTACTGCGGCTCGCTTATCGACGACGACTCCGACTGCTGATCTCAGGGTAAGTTCGGGGCCTTTCCCGATGCCCTCCGCAGGGGCGGCGGGTGACAATGGAGGTGTCAAGGACAGACACCACCACCCAAGGAGCCCCACAATGAACGATCACAACACCCCGATGCACCAGCGCCGCCTGCACCGCTCGCTCACCGACCGCTACGTCGCCGGTGTGCTCGGTGGCATCGCCGAGACCTACAACTGGAACCCGACGCTCGTCCGCCTCATCTTCGTGGCCGTCTCGCTCATCGGATCCGGAACCCCGCTGCTGGCCTATATCGTCGCCTGGTTCATCATGCCTCAGGAGTAGCTTGCAGACAGCGAACCGCCCGTCTCCCCGAGCTGGGGGACGGGCGGTTTCTCGTGTTTCTAGAAGAAGTCCTCGCGCGTGGCGTTCGGGTGCTGCGCCAGCGGGGTGACCTTGATCGACATGTACTTGTACATGGGGAAACCCGAGAGCACGTCGTGGAGGTGATCGTTGTCGCGGACGTCGTAGATGGAGTAGTTCGCGTACTCGCCGACGACGCGCCAGATGCCCTTCATGATGCCCTCGGACTGGAGGTTGCCCGAGTACTCCTTCTCGCGGACCTGGAAGTCAGCGACCTGCTCAGGGGTCAACGACTCGGGGAACGTGACATCCATGCGTGCCAGAAACAGCATTGTGGGGGCCTTTCTCAGTTGCGGTTTGGTGATACCTCACCATACCTGCTTATCGACGCCCACCGCCCAGCAGCCCGCCCAGAATATCCCCGAGCACGCCGCCCATGCCGCCCTGGGACGGGGCCTGCGCCTGGCCGCCGCCGAGCACCTGGCCGAGGATCTGCTCGAGCAGACCGCCGCGGCTCTGCGCCTGCGTGGTGCCACCGCCACCACCCTGCTGCAGGCGGCCGGCCAGCCAGGACATGGCGATCGGCGCCAGGATCGGCAGCAGCGAACGGACGAGGCTGGTGCCGCCGACGACACCGCCGAGCTGGTGGGCCACCTGATCCTCGTTCTGGCCGAAGACGTGGTGGGCGATCTTGGCGCCGTCCTGGGTGTCGATGTCGTCGACGTTGATCTCACCCTCGACGAGGTTCGGGTTGTGCGCGTCGACGGCGGTGGCCAGGGAATCGCGGCCCGCCGGATCCTGCGCGTTGGCACCCATGCCGGCCAGTAGGGCGGGCAGGACCTGACCTGCGGCCTCGCGGACCTTGGCGGGATCCTCGCCCAGGCGGGCGGCGATGGAGTCGACGGGGAGCTTGGACAGGAGATCGTTGATGTTGTTGGTCATGGC
>NZ_JAUNRW010000012.1:15841-39324 GCF_030535495.1 Corynebacterium sp. | reverse complement strand
TCTCGTAGTCGCGGAGCTGCTCGCGGGGCTCGTCGCTCATGCCGTGGGCGCTGGTACCGCGGGCGGCACGGTCCTCGGGAGTGCGGTCGAGGCCGAGCTCGTGGTCGGAATCGGCGCGGAGGCGGTCGGCGGAGGCGTCACCGTCACGACGGTGGTCACCGAAGCCGTGCACGTCGGTGCCTTCCGGCACTGCACCGGTGGTGCCAGCGGTGCCGGCGACCCCGCCTGCCACACCCGGGGCGACGACCTGGTCGCCGGGCATGCCCTGTGCCGGGGTCGCGTCGTAATCATCACGGGCATAATCATCGCGGTGCAGATCGCGGGAGTCGCGGTCGTAGTCGTCGTCGAAACGGTGCGGCTCGTACTCGGTTTCGTTGGGGGTGCCGTCGAGACCGAAGTGGCGGTAGATGGTGGCGTGATCCTCCTCGGAGAGGTGGTCGTCGCCGCTGATGTTCGGCGCATCCTGGATGCGGTCCTTGGTGAAGGCGAGCTGCAGGTCCTCACCGTCGAGGCGGTGTCCGCGGAGGGGCACGATACTGGAACTCATGCCGAAGAGGCCGTGGCCCACTTCGACGAAGTCCGGCTGGCCGGTGGAGTCGTTGATGTAGACCTCCTTGACGGAGCCGAGCTTCTCACCGTCGCGGTCGTAGGCGGTGGCGGTGGTGAGGTCGTGGATGTTGCGGTTCATGGTGCTGGATTCCTTTCGGGGATCGGGTGATCTGATTCCGAGCGTAGGAATGCCGTGACGCCGCTGCCACGAGATTCGGGGCCCGCGGCGGGGTCCTTGAATTCCGGGGGAAGCGGGTTACAATGTGCGCCCTGTCCTGGTCACATGTGGTCGGGATGATGGATTCTGCTGGTCAGGTATCGTGGCCTGACCTCCGCGATCAGCGGCCGATAATGTGACGGCGACCACAGTGAGGGGCGGTTGCGGCGGAAACCCCCTATGTGATCTTAATCACATCAGGGGCGGACGATCTGCAGATCGCGCAGGTGACGGTAAAAGGTCGAACGCTCCAGTGGCCGCTTATGGCGCACCCCGTCGATCGTGACCGCCAGCGAGGGTCCTCCGGCCTGCACCGCGCGGCCCGTCGCCAGGGATTCCGGATCCACCGGAGTCGAGCCGGAAAAGCGGTGCGCCAGGCGCTGACGGAAGGACAACTCCAACGCCGCCGGCTCGCGCATGCGCACGGCGGCGATGCCGGGGGCGGCGAGCATGGGGACGAGGCGGGCGCCGAAGACGCCGTCGAAAAGCACGTCCGCGCGGCCCTCGTGGCGCACCAGCACATGGTCGTTGACGATGATCTCCCCGGTGATCTCCCCGCCCTCCCACTCGGTGATCGTCGCCGAGCCGGCGACGGCCAGGCCCAGGTCAGTGCGGATGAGCGGGACCGGGCGCACCACCCCGGCCAGCGCGATCCGCCACGGGGAATCCAGGCCCCAGTTCGCGGCGGCGACGGAATCGCCGACCGGCACGAAGGCCACCTCGGCCCACAGATAGTCACCGCGCATCATGCGGGTGAGCACGGCGGCCAGGGCGGCGTCGGAACCCACCACGATCACCCGGAGCGGCTCCGGCAGGTGCGGGGCCTGTGGCGCCGGGCCCGGAACGCTGAGATGGGCCACGTCGGGCTGCTGGGCGATCTCGTCGAGGGAGGGGGTGGGGTCCTCCGGCAGGACCTCGGCGGCGATGGCGTCCAACGGCGCCAGGTCGCGGCGGCCGGGGATCTCCGGCAGACTCAGGACGGTGCCGGGCACATCGGCCGGAACATCGACGTCACCACAGCGCAGAATCACCACTCGCATGAGGGTTGATCCTACAACCCGTAGTAGAATGGTAAGCCGTCTGTGGCTTCCAACAGCCACGCGTTCCCGAAACTTGAGTGGAAGTGACCCAATAATGGCTGCAATCGTGATCGTCGGCGCCCAGTGGGGCGATGAGGGCAAGGGCAAGGCCACCGACATCCTGGGCGGCGAAGTCGACTACGTGGTCAAGCCGAACGGCGGCAACAACGCCGGGCACACCGTCGTCGTCGGCGGTGAGAAGTACGAGCTGAAGCTCCTTCCGGCCGGCGTCCTCTCCGAGAACGCGACCCCGATCCTGGGCAACGGCGTGGTGATCAACCTCGAGGCGCTCTTCGAGGAGATCGACGGCCTCGCCGCCCGCGGCGCGAACCCGGAGCGCCTGCGCATCTCCGCCAACGCCCACCTCGTCGCCCCGTACCACCAGGTCCTCGACCGCGTGCAGGAGCGCTTTTTGGGCAAGCGCGCCATCGGCACCACCGGCCGCGGCATCGGCCCGGCCTACGCCGACAAGGTCAACCGCATCGGCATCCGCGTGCAGGACATCTTCGACGAGTCGATCCTGCGCCAGAAGGTCACCTCCGCACTCGACGTGAAGAACCAGATCCTGGTGAAGATGTACAACCGCCAGGCCATCGACCCGGAGACCATCGTCGAGTACTTCCTCGGCTACGCCGACCGTCTGCGCCCCATGGTCATCGACGCCGACCGCGTCCTCAACGAGGCCCTCGACGAGGGCAAGCACGTCCTCATGGAGGGCGGCCAGGCCACCATGCTCGACGTCGACCACGGCACCTACCCCTTCGTCACCTCCTCGAACCCCTCCGCCGGCGGTGCCTGCGTCGGTTCCGGCGTCGGCCCGACCCGCATCACCACCACCCTGGGCATCATCAAGGCGTACACCACCCGCGTCGGTGCCGGTCCGTTCCCCACGGAGCTCTTCGACAAGTGGGGCGAGTACCTGCAGACCGTCGGCGGTGAGGTCGGCGTCAACACCGGCCGCAAGCGCCGGTGCGGCTGGTACGACTCGGTCATCGCCCGCTACGCCTCCCGCGTCAACGGCTTCACCGACTACTTCCTGACCAAGCTGGACGTGCTCACCGGCATCGGGGAGATCCCGATCTGTGTGGCCTACGAGGTCGACGGCCAGCGTTTCGACGAGATGCCGATGACCCAGACCGACTTCCACCACGCGGAGCCCGTCTTCGAGACGATGCCCGCCTGGGACGAGGACATCACCGGCTGCACCACCTTCGAGGAACTGCCGCAGAAGGCCCAGGATTACGTCCTGCGCCTCGAGGAACTCTCCGGTTGCCGGATGTCCTACATCGGCGTCGGCCCGGGCCGCGACCAGACGATCGTGCGCCACGACGTCCTGGCGGACAACTAGATGACCGCCGTCCTCCTCCTCGGCCGCTCCGCGGAGCTCACCGCCGCTTTTCGACGCCTCGGTGTCACCGTCCACACCGCCCCCGAGGGGGCGGCCGCCCACGGTGACGAACTCCGGGTGCTGGTCACCCGGCACGAGATCGACCACGTCGTGCCGCTGGTGGAGGACGTCGACATCGCCGGGCTGAAGGCCCTGGAGGAATCCGGGGTGGACATCGTGCCCTCCGTCAAGGGCTGCCGCCTCACCGTGGAGCGCGACACCCTGCGCACGGTGGCCAACGAGGAGCTCGGTCTGCCCACCACCGCCTACCTCTTCGCCGACACCCGCGAGGAGTTCGTCGCGGCGGTGGCTGAGCTGGGACTGCCGTGCATCGTCAAGCCCGCGCGTTTCTCCTCCGAGAAGGGCCACCGCGTCCTCCACGACGGCGATGACATCGAGGCGGCCTGGTCGGACCGCCGCGTCATGGTCGAGCGTTTCGTCGACTTCGACCACGAGCTGACCATGCTCGCGGTGCGCTCCGTCGACCCCGCGACGGGCAAGCTGGCCACCTGGTTCTGCGAGCCCGTCGGTCACGCCCACCGGGCCGGGGAACTCGCGGAGGCGTGGCAGCCCATGGACGTCGACCACTCCGCGCTGGAAAACGCCCGCTCCATGACCGCCCGCATTACCAATGCCCTGGGCGGGCGGGGCCTGTTCGCGGTGGAGATGTTCGTCGCCGGAGAGGACGTCTACTTCTCCGCCGTCACCCCGCGCCCGCACGAATCCGGCGCCGTCACCCTGGCCACCCAGCGCTTCTCCCAGTGGGATCTGCACGCCCGCGCCATCCTCGGCCTCCCCATCGACACCACCCTCGTCTCACCGGGCGCCTGCGCCGTGGTGCGCGAGCCACTCGACCTGGCCAAGGCCCTGGCCGTGCCGGAGTCGGACGTGCGCCACTACGAGGAGTTCTCCACCCTGGCACTCGTGACCGCCGAGACCCCCGATGCGGCCCGCGCCGGTGCCGCTCAGGTGGCAGCCAGCACCATCGGCTGACGGTCGATCCCGCCGAGCTCGAAGGCTTCCCCGACCGGCTCGAAGCCGTGCCGGCGATAGAAGTCCACGAGCGGGGCCTGGGCGTCAAGAACGATCTCGCGGTCGGGGAAGGTCTCCCGGGCCATGGCGACGGCGGCGTCGATAAGCTCGCTCGACACACCGGTGCCCCGGCCGGCGGGCGACAGGCAGATCCGCCCCAGCTTGGCCTGGCCGTCGGAGTCGATGACGCGCGCCGCGCCCAGGAAAGGCATGGGGCGCGCGGAGAGGTCGAAGGCCAGGAGGTGGCGGGAGGAGCCGTCTAAGTCGACGTCCTCGATGTCGGTGTGCGCCCATCCCTGCTCCGTGACGAAGACGTCCTGGCGCAACTTGAGCAGGGCGTGGATCTCGGCGGCGGAGAGGTCGAAGAAGCGGGAAGTGATGAAGAGTGTGCTCACGCCCTCACCGTAGCGCGCCGCATCGGTTGATGCGGGGTGCCGGCGTCGTCGAAACGCTCCCCGACGGGGCGGAAACCGTAACGCTCGTAGTAGGCGACGAGGGGCACCTGGGCGTCGAGAAGCATGTCGTGACCGGCGCCGAGCTCGAGGGCCCGGTCCATAATCGCGCCCGCCACGCCGGTGCCGCGGGCCTGTCTGACCAGTGCGAAGCGGCCGAACTGCCAGCCGGAGTCGACGGGGAACAGCCGCGCGGTGCCGAGGAGTTCCTCGCCCGACCACGCGCAGATGTGGATCGTGGTGGGTGCGGCGTCGGTGTCGTCGATCTCCGCGTAGGGGCACTGCTGCTCGTGGACGAAGACGTCGACGCGCAGCTTGTACAGCTGGTGGACCTGCAGCGGGCGCAGCTCGGCGAGCGGCCCGGCGGTGAGGCGCACCCTAGATCTCGTACTCGGGGTGGGAGGAGGTGACCATCTGATCCCACTCGACGATCTTCTTGCGCTCGCGGCCCTCGGCCTCACCGAGTGCGCGCTCTGCGGCGTCGAGGTTGTGCCAGCCGTCCCAGGTGGTCACCGGGACACCGCGCTCCTTGAGCAGGGTGAGGATGGCGTCGGCCTCGGGATGCGCGGGGGCGTCGAGCAGGCCGGCGTGGAAGTCGTCGAGCAGCATGCCGGTGGTGTCCTTGGCGTCGGACTTGGTGTTGCCGATCAGCCCCACCGGGCCGCGCTTGATCCAACCGGTGGCGTAGAGGCCCTTGACCGGGGCCTCGGTGGCGGGGTCGAGAACGCGGCCGCCGTCGTTGGGAATCACGGCGGAATCGGCGTCGAAGGGCACGCCCTCCACGGCCTCGGAACGGTAACCGACGGCGCGGTAGACCGACTGCACATCCCACGTGGTGAACTCGCCGGTGCCGCGGACGTTGCCCGTGCCGTCGAGCGTGGTGCGCTCGGTCTTCAGGCCCACGACCTTGCCGTCCTCACCGAGAATCTCCACCGGAGACTCGAAGAAGTGCAGGTAGAGCTTGTTCTTCGCCCCCTTCGGCTCGCGGATGGCATAGCCCTCCAGGGTCTGGCACACCAGGTCGACGGACTTGGACTCGCGACGGGCGGCCTCCGAGGCGGCGTCGTAGTCGATGTCCTCCGGGTCGACGATGACCTCGACGTTGTCGGAGTGGTCGAGCTCCTTGAGCTCCAGCGGGGTGAACTTGGCCTGCGCCGGGCCGCGGCGGCCGAAGACGTGGACCTCCTTGACGGCGGAGCGCGCCAGGTTCTCGTAGACGTTGTCCGGGATCTCGGTGACCTTGAGCTCATCGGCGGTCTTGGCCAGGATGCGGGCGATGTCGAGGGCCACGTTGCCCACGCCGATCACACCGACCTTCTCGGCCGTGAGATCCCAGTCGCGGGCGAAGTCCGGGTTGCCGTCGTAGAAACCGACGAACTCGCCGGCGCCGAAGGAACCGTCCAGGTCGGAGCCGGGGATGCGCAGATCGCGGTCACCGGTGGCGCCGGTGGAGAAGACAATGGCATCGTAGTAGTCGCGCATCTCGTCGACGCTGAGATCCTTGCCGATCTCGATGTTGCCCAGCAGACGGATCTCCGGCTTGTCCAGCACCGCGTGCAGCGACTTGACGATGCCCTTGATGCGCGGATGGTCCGGCGCGACGCCGTAACGGATGAGGCCGAACGGGGCGGGCATGCGCTCGAAGAGGTCGACCGTGACGTCCTCATCCGACTTCACGAGCAGATCCGAGGCATAGATACCGGCGGGACCGGCACCGACAACGGCGACGCGCAGGGGGCGGGACATGGTGATGGGACATCCTTCGGAGTGGGGACAGTTTCGTTCCATACTACTGACCTCTGCTGTGCCCATCGTATTCCGGGCGGGGGTACCGATGGGGTGTGGCCGGTGGCGCTCGGGCTCGGGGGATTCGCGGAAATTCGCAGGTGTGTCACAGGGGGTGAGCGGACATCCGGCGCCGGTGCTGTGCGTGATCGGGCATCATTCCCACACCGGATGGGCGGTGCTTGGTGATACTTCCGATTGTGCGGTTGGCCTGCGGGAACTTTTGCTTATCGACGCCCCCCTCCAGCCGCCGCCCGCCACCTGTGCGGGGCGTCACATTGTGGAATGTCCGGTTATGTCGTGTTAAGTCTGAAAATTCCCGTCGGTACCAGTGTGGCGGAGGCGACATTCGTTATAGAATGGCGACCGATCCCACACGAGCGGCGATCCTGTGTTGCCCCGGACGCCCCGCTCAGCGACAGAAAGGTTACGCATGTCTGACCCTCGTTCAGCACTGCTCAGTGTCGTCAACCGCAACTTTGACGGTGTTGACATTGACGGCCTCGCCGCGTCCCTCGGCCTCGCCGTCCGACGTCTCGACGACCACGAGTCCAAGGTCGGCTCCATCGTCACCGCAGGACTCCTCGACAACGGCCCGGCCCTCGTCGTCGGCACCGGGAACCTGCACTTCGACGCAGAGATCGCCGCGGCCCTCGGCCTGCCGATCATCCTGCTGACCGACGCCGCAGGCACCCACGTCCAGCTCGCCGAGCGCCAGGCCAAGACCCTCGACGCGGTCATCGCCGCTGCCGTCACCGAGGACGGTCTGCGCGACGTCGTGAAGCTGAAGGAGGCCCTGAAGATCACCGTCTCCCCGGTCATGTCCCCGCCGGTCTTCGAATCCTGGCTGCTCGAGCGCGCCAAGGACGCCAAGGCCCACATCGTCCTCCCCGAGGGCGAGGACGACCGTATCCTGCTCGCGGCCGGCCAGCTGCTCGACCGCAACATCGTCGAGCTCACCATCCTGGGCAAGCCCGACGAGATCAAGAACCGCTCCGGTGAGCTCGGCGTCGACCTGGGTAAGGCCCACATCGTCGACCACCTCACCTCCCCGCTTCTCGACGAATTCGCCGAGGAGTTCGCCGAGCTGCGCAAGTCCAAGGGCGTCACCGTCGAGGAAGCCCGCGAGACGATGAAGGACATCTCCTACTTCGGCACCATGATGGTCCACAAGGGCATCGCCGACGGCATGGTCTCCGGCGCGGCCAACACCACCGCCCACACCATCAAGCCCTCCTTCCAGATCATCAAGACCACCCCGGACGCCTCCGTGGTGTCCTCGATCTTCCTCATGGTCATGCGCGGTCGCCTGTGGGCCTTCGGCGACTGTGCCGTCAACCCCAACCCGACCGCCGAGCAGCTCGGTGAGATCGCCGTCGTCTCCGCCAAGACCGCCGCCCAGTTCGGCATCGAGCCCCGCGTGGCCATGTTGTCCTACTCCACCGGCTCCTCCGGCTCCGGCCCCGACGTTGAGCGCGCCATCGAGGCACTCCACAACGCCAAGCGCATCGACCCCGAGCTCAAGGTCGACGGCCCGCTGCAGTTCGACGCCGCCGTGGACCCGGGCGTGGCCAAGAAGAAGATGCCCGACTCCGACGTCGCCGGCCACGCCAACGTCTTCGTCTTCCCGGACCTCGAGGCCGGCAACATCGGCTACAAGACCGCCCAGCGCACCGGCTCCGCCCTCGCTGTCGGCCCGATCCTGCAGGGCCTGAACAAGCCCGTCAACGACCTGTCCCGCGGCGCCACCGTCCCGGACATCGTCAACACCGTCGCCATCACCGCCATCCAGGCCGGAGGAAACTAATGACCTACGCACTCGTTCTGAACTCCGGTTCTTCGTCCATCAAGTTCCAGGTGCTCGATCCCACCGCCGACGCCAACGACGACCCCTTCGTCTCCGGCCTCATCGAGCAGATCGGTGAGCCCCAGGGCAACATCGTCGTGAAGATCAACGGCGAGAAGTTCACCTCCCAGGCTCCCATCGCCGACCACTCCGCCGGCCTGGCGATCGCCTTCGACATCATGTCCGAGCACGGCGCCGGCCCGACCGAGATCGACATCTCCGCCGTCGGCCACCGCGTCGTCCACGGCGGCAAGGTGTTCTCCACCCCGGAGCTCATCACCGACGAGGTCGTCGAGATGATCCGCGACATCATCCCCCTGGCCCCGCTGCACAACCCGGCCAACATCGACGGCATCGAGGTCGCCCGCCAGATCCTCCCGGATGTGCCGCACGTCGCCGTCTTCGACACCGGCTTCTTCGCCGACATGCCGCCGGCCGCCGCCCTCTACGCCGTCAACGCCGAGGTCGCGGGCGAGAACGGTGTCCGCCGCTACGGCTTCCACGGCACCTCCCACGAGTTCATCTCGCAGCAGGTCCCGGCGCTGCTGGGCAAGGACCCGAAGAACGTCAACCAGATCGTCCTCCACCTGGGCAACGGCGCCTCCTGCTCCGCCGTCCAGGGCGGCCACGCGATCGACACCTCCATGGGCATGACCCCGCTGGCCGGTCTCGTCATGGGCACCCGCTCCGGCGACATCGACCCGGGCATCATCTTCCACCTCTACCGCACCGCCGGTCTGAGCATCGACGACATCGACACCCTGCTCAACCGCAAGTCCGGCATCAAGGGCATGTCCGGAGTCAACGACTTCCGCGAGCTGCGCCAGATGATCGAGGACGGCGACACCGACGCCTGGTCCGCCTACAACATCTACATCCACCAGCTGCGTCGCTACATCGGCTCCTACATGATCGCCCTGGGCCGCGTCGACGCCATCACCTTCACCGCCGGTGTCGGTGAGAACGCCAAGTTCGTCCGCGAGGACGCCATGGCCAACCTGGAGATGTACGGCATCACCATCGACCCGGAGCGCAACGACCTCCCCAACGACGGTCCGCGCGAGATCTCCACCGACGACTCCGCCGTCAAGGTCTTCGTCGTGCCGACGAACGAGGAGCTGGCCATCGCCCAGAAGGCCACCGCACTCGCCGGTAAGTAACGTCTAGACGTCGGCCCCCGGTGCTGCGGCGCCGGGGGCTTCGGCGTGCGTTAGTGTTGGCACGTGAACTTTTCGGCGATATGCCATTTCCCCAGGTCGCGATGTGTGACGGGTGGGGTTCACGTGCTAACGGTAAGTGATACCTAGCGACGGGTGGAGCCGCGGGTTAAGGTTGCGGCATGACACGGGTCGGGGGGCCTCTCATCGACATCGCCACGATGTCGGAAGGGGAGAAGCAGAAGTTCTACAAGGACACATCGCGCATCAAGCTCGCCAAGGGGATCTACATCAGATCGCGGGATTGGCACGAGCTCGACCACAGGGGAAGGGCGCTCGCCCGGATCGTGGCGACGGGATCCGCGGCGCAGGGCGCGATTGCGGCCGGAAAATCGGCGGCGCTCATCCACCGCATGCCCATGAAGGGGTGGGAGACGGACCATCCTGTCGAGTTCGCCATGTACGGGGCCACCAAGCCGCGAGCCCGGAAGGCATACACGCTACGTCATCTCTCCCTCCAACAGTCTGTGGTCGCCGAGATCGAGGACACCCGCTTCGGCAAGGTCGTCGTCACCCCTCCCGCCGCCACGGGCCTCGATTTGGCGAGGTGGCATGATCTTTCCACCGGTGTCAGGGGTCTGGACTACGCGCTGCGAGAGGACCTGGCCACACCGAAGGACATAGAGGCGGCCCTCCGGCGCGGATTTGGTCAGCACGGAGTGAAGTTGATGCGGGACGCGGCGTCTTTGGCCACCGCCTTCTCGGAGAGCCCTCGGGAGTCGGACATGAAGGTGGCGTTGTGGAGGGCCGGCCTGCCGGCTCCGTACCAGCAGGTGAATCTCTACGACCACGAGGGGAATTTCGTTGCCCGCATGGACTTCTTCTGGCCGGAGATCGGGTTCGGCACGGAGTATGACGGTGGAGGCAAGTTCAAGGGGGAGTTCGGGATCCCTGTGGAGATCGCCGCCCGCGAGGATGTGATCCGGCAACACAAGATATCCAACCTCGGGGTGCTTAACTACCGGGTGAACAACGCCTCCGCGCGGGACGCCAGTGCCATGAGGGGAGTGGTGAGCATGTTCGGCAGAGTGGCTCAGAGAGGAGTGCCGTTGGATCCTTCTCTGTGGCGGTGCGTGGGCGGCAGAGCATGGTAGCTGCAACTGTTCGCACGTGAACCCCACCAGTCACACGCCGCGACCTGGGGAAATGTCCAGCGAGCGAAAAGTTCACGTGCCAACGCGAACGCGCGCGACTAAAACCACGTCACCGGCCGCACCTGGTTCGCCAGGTCGACCAGCGCGTAGCGGTGCCTCGCGAAGGGCGCCTGCCGGGCCTGTTGCCGCAGCGTGTAGGCCAGGCCGTAGCGGAGGCCGGTCTGGGTGAAGTGGTAGTCGAAGAGGTCGTTGGGGGAGGCGGCGGATTCGACGGAGGCGTCGCGGAGGAAGTTCAGGCCCGCGGACATGACGGCGATCTTGATCTGCAGGAAGCGGGGCTCGTTGGTGGGGATCTCCTCGAGGCGGCGGGCGGCGCGGCGGATGCGGGACTCGGTGAGTGTGCCGGAGATGAGCTGGAGAATCGTGGTCAGCTGGGCCATCCGGTGGTGGCGGGAGGCCTGGGGCACGCGGTCGAGGGCCGCGACGGACATCTCGATCTGCCCCTCGGCCATGAGTTGTCGCGCCAGCCCGAAGGCGGAGGAGACGGTGGTGGGGTTGGTGGCCCACACCAGTCCGTAGAGGCCGAGGGCGTTGAAGCGCAGGAGGGCGGGTTCCTGGGTGACGTGCAGCCAGGTGGGGGTGATCTCGCCGAAGGCCGCGGGGTCGACGGCGTCGAGGCTGGTGCTCAGCAATGACGACGCCCGCGCGACCTTCTCGGGAAGCAGCGCGGCGTGGTGATGGCCGAGCTGCTGGAGGATGAGCTCATCCACGGCGGCCAACGCCAGCTTGGGGGCGGATTCGCCGGGGAGGATGGTGAGGACTTCGGCGAAGTGCTTCTGGGCGGAGACGTAGTCGTCGAGAAGCAGGGCGGTGACGCCGGAGTACCACTGGAACCTCCAGTCCAGCCCCAGCCGCCCCTCAAGGGAGGACAGCCAGGAGCGGGCCTGGCCAGTGAAGCCGAGGTCGAGCATGGCGCGGACCACGCCGAGGGGGATCTCGGCGGACTGTTCGTACTCGGGGGTCTTCATGGCCTGGCGCAGGGTCTCCAGGGCCTCCTGCGGTTCGGTGTAGGAGGAGCCGGAGAGCATGCCGGCGCCGACGTCGGTGCGGTCGATGAGCGGGGCGGGCAGCGCGGAGACCACTTCGGGGGAGGTGATGCGCACGGTGCGGTCGATGCCGTCGATGAGCTGGTCGGTGCGGAACACCAGGTGTTTCGTGCCGAAGGTCGTACGCTGCGGGGAGAACAGGGAGTGCTGGGCGGGGAACTGCTCGCCGGTGCGGATGGCGATGACCTCGCGGAGCACCCCGTAGAGCTGGGTGGACAGCTCGGTGATGTCGCGGAAGCGCTGCTCGGGATCCTCGTTGGTGGCCCGGCGCAGCAGGCGGTAGAAGCTCAGGTGTTTGCGGAACAGCGGCTCGGTCGACGGGGAGGGGATGCCGGGCAGGTAGGCGCCGGAGTCGTCCTTGGGCAGGGGGATGGTCAGCGCGGCCAGCGTGCGGCCGATGGTGTAGATGTCGCTGGCGACGCTGGGTCCGTGCGTGGCCACCTCCGGCGCCTGGAAACCCTTGGTGCCGTAGATGAAACCGTAGGCCCCGATGCCGGAGACCGCGCCGAGGTCGATGAGCTTGACCTGGTCCTCGGTGACGATGATGTTGTCGGGTTTGAGGTCGTTGTAGACCACCCCGCGCGAGTGGAGGTAGTCGAGCGCGGGCAGGACCTCGATGAGGTAGCCGATGGCCAGGTCGATGGGGAGGACGTGGTTGTCGTGGCTGTTGCGGCGGCTGCGTAGCGACGGCCCGCCCACGTACTCCATGACGATGAAGCCGCCGGGGACGCGGGGATCGTCGATGAAGTTGAAGATCTTCACGATGCCCGGGTGGGTGATGTCCGCCAGGAACTCGCGCTCGGCGACGGCCGCGCCCATCTCATCGGCGGACTTCTCCGACTGCATGCCCTTGAGCACCACCAGCCGCCCGGAGACGAAATGGTCGTTGGCCAGGTAGATCCAGCCCATGCCGCCGTGGGCGATGACGCCGATGATCCCGTACTGCCCGGCCACCATGTCACCGGGCTGCAGGTGCGGGGCGGGGATGCCCTTCTGCGCGGCCTCCGCCGGATCCTGCAGCGCATCCTCGGGGCGCCCGGGGCGGATGAACGGCAGGTTGACCATGCCGTCGGCGACGGAGCGGCCGCTGCGTTCGGCGTCGCGACGCTCGCGGAAGGTGGACAGGGCGAGCTCGCGGGCGCGGGCGGAGGTGTCGTCTCTTATCGACGCCGCCGTCGGCGCCGTGTTCGGCCCCGTCACCGCCGAGGTGGGGCCGTCCTCGTGCTGGTCGCGGAGGTTGCCGAGGTCGGCGATGAGGGCGTCGAGGCCGGCGTCGACACCGTCGTCGTCATCGGCGAAGGGGTCGAAGTGGACGGCCTGGGTGCCGGGGGCGTCGTCCGGGAGGTCACCGGGGAGGTTCTCGTAGTCGGGCCTATTCACTCTCTTCCTCCTCCTCGGGTGCGGGCTCCGGGGGCTCCGGGGGTCGGGGCGGGTCTTCCGGCCGGTAGGACAGATCCGGCGGGCCGGAGGTGGCCAGGTAGACGGCGAACCACTGGTTGTAGAGCCGCCACCAGGTGCCGTCGGCACGCACGCGCTCGATCGTGGCGTTGACCTGGCGGATCAGGCCCGTGGTGTCGATGTGGCGGTCCGGGAGCGCGGCGGCGACGGCGTAGGACTCGGAGGCGAGGGATTCGCCGACGATCTCGGTGTAGGGGTCCTGGGCGGCGATCCCGGAGAGGATGGTGTCATCCGAGAGGATGGCGTCGGCCTGGCTCTGCTGGAGGGCGACGAGGCAGTCCGCCCAGCTGCGGGTCTTGAGGATGCGTGACTGCGGGGCATTGATCCGGGCCTTTTCCAGGGCGGTGGATCCGTCGGTGACGCACACCGTGCGGCCCGGCAGCTGGGCCACCCCCGTGATGGCGGAATTCCGCATGACCAGCAGGCGGGAGTCCGTGGTCAGATAGGGGGTGGAGAAGGCCACCTCCTGCTGGCGGGCGCGGGTGACGGTCATCGTGCGGATGATGATGTCCACCTCGTGGTTCTCCAGGGCGGAGGCGCGGTTGGCGGATTCGACGAAGCGGAAATCGACGAGATCCGGGTCGTCGAAGATGTCGCGGGCGATCTCCCGGGCGAGGTCCACCTCGAAGCCCTCGAGTTCGCCGGTGACCGCGTCGCGGAAGGACAGGAGGTTCTGGGACTGGTCGACGCCGACGATGAGGCGGCCGCGTTCCGTGATGTGCGGGATGGTCAGGGCCAGGTCCGCCTCGGTGACGTAGGGGCGCAGGGATCCCTCGACGTCCCAGGTGTTGATCTCGCGGGGTTCCTCCGCGCCGGGCTCCTCGACGAGGGATCCGGCGGGCAGCGGGGGACCGTAGGCGTGGGCGACGGGGCGCTGCGGGGCGGTCGGCTGCGAACCTGCGGGGGTGCGCTGGAACTCCAGTGTCGGCAGCGAGCACCCCGCCAGGGTGGCCGCCAGGATGACGGGGAGGAGACGGCGCATCACAGGTACTCCTGCAGGCGGGGGCGCACACCGATCCACACGGCGAGGACGGCGAGGATGCTCAGCAGCAGCACGGCGGTGGACACCAGCTGGGTGGCGGCGAGGCCGTCGTTGATGAAGGCCCGCATGGAGGAGCGGGCGTCGGCGATGAGGCGGGAGAGCGCCCCGTCGAGGCGGTCGTAGGAGGCCGCGGCGGTGGGCGGGGAGCCGGGCACGAGTGTCGTGGTCGTGGCCAGGCGGACGGCCTCGGCGTAGTTGCCGGAGTTCATGGACACGACGAACCTGGCGTGTGCGCCCTCCCAGTCCGACAACGCGGACCGGGCCTCGATGATCTGGGCGCGGTTGCTGCCGGACGCCAGGGGGTTGTGTCCCTCGGCCTGCTCGAAGTCGTCGAGGGCGAGGTTGATCTCATCGGCGGTGGCCCCGAAGGAGGTCGAGGTGTCGGCGATGGACTGCCGGCGGACCAGCGCGAGGGTCTCCGAGGTGCGGGCCTGCTGCGCCTCGATACGGGAGGCGGTGAGCGAGTCCCAGGGCATGGAGGCCTGCTCGAAGCCGCGGGTGCCGGCCTGCCAGGTGTTGAAGTTGGAGACGGACACCCACACGATGGCGACGGCCATGAGTGCGGTGGCGGCGAGGAATCCCCGGTTGAGGCGGCGACGGGTCATCCGCCACAGCAGCCACTGGGCGACGAGGAGGAAGAACACGGCGGCGAACAGGCCCGAGAGCGGCACCCACTGGGGGCGGGTGAGCTGGTGCTGCTGTTCGCGGACGTTGGAGGAGGTGGCGGCGAAGAGGGTGGCGGCGTCGGGAAGTATCTGTTCGCGCATGAGCGAGGAGGCCTCCGCCATGTACGCGACGCCGACGGGGTTGCCCAGGCGGTTGTTGGTGCGCGCGGTTTCCACCAGCCCGGTGTAGATGGGGATCTGCCGCTCGATGTCCGCGATGAGCTGGAGGGTGTCGCGGTCGGACAGGGCGATGCCGGCCGTGGATTCCGCGGCGGACATCATGGCGCGGTCGATGGCGGCGTTGTAGCGGGCGCGGGTGCCGGCGGATTCGACGCCGGCCTGCACGAAGCCGGTGGTGGCGATGGTGTCCGCCAGCGACAGGGAGGTGTAGAGGTTGTGCGCGGCGTAGCTCATCGGCTCGGTGGTGGTCAGCAGCACGTCGAGTTCCTGCTGCCGGTCGGAGGACGACTGCGACATCGACCAGCCGGCCGCGAAGATCGCCGTGGAGAGGATGACGGAGATGGCCACCAGTTTGCCGGGGGTGGTCGCCAGGAAGGAGAAGATGCGCCGAAACCACAGGTAGGGCACGGCGAAGGTGTCCATGACCCGGGCCATCGCGCCGCGGCGCCGGTGCTCCTCGTCCGAGGTGACCTCGTCGAGCCAGTGGTCGCGGGTGTCCTCGGGGACATCGGCCCCGTCATCGTCGATAATGCTTATCGACGCCCGCTTCGACCCGTTGCCGGGAGTGCGCAGGCGGGTGCGACGGTAGTGCAGGAGCGTGCCCGGCGGTCCGGAGGTGGCACCCCCCGGGGCACGCTCGGGTGGTTCCGTCGCGCCGGTCATTGACTCATGATAACCCGCTGGGTGTGTCCTGCGCCATGCCCCGCGCCAGGCAGAAGCGGGCGGCTACGCTCGGGGGCATGATCGGTGACGGAAACGGGTGGGCCGCGGGCCCCGGCACGAAGGTGTGGGGCCGTTTCGGGGCGGCGGGACTGATGCTTCTGGCGGGGCACGAGGACCCGGCGGTGCTCATGCAGCACCGCGCACTGTGGACGAACAACGGCGGGACGTGGGCCCTGCCGGGCGGGGCCCGGGACTCCCACGAATCCCCGCGGGAGGCGGCCGTGCGGGAAACGTTGGAGGAGTGTTCGATCGAGCCCGCGCTCATCGAGGTCCTCCACGAGGAGGTCACCGCGGGGCCGTACCCGGCGGACCCGCAGCAGCCGGAGCTGGCGGGGGACTGGACGTACACCACCGTCATCGCCCGGACCACGACGGGTAAGCCCTTGCGGACGTTTTCCAACGAGGAATCCCTCGAGCTGCGGTGGGTGCCGCTGTCGGAACTGTCGCAGCTGCCCCTCATGCCCGCGTTCGCGCGATCACTCCCCGGACTTGTTCAGGTGGTTGACAGCTTGGACCTCTGACACGTGTGGCAGGCTGGATTCCATGATCCACGTTTCAGGGCTGACCAAAGAGTACGGGCAGGTCCGCGCAGTCGATGACCTGTCGTTTGAGGTGCAGCCGGGGATCGTCACGGGATTCCTCGGACCCAACGGAGCGGGCAAGTCGACGACGATGCGCATGATCGTCGGACTGGACACCCCGACCGCCGGCACCGCGCTCATCGACGGCCGCCACTACCGCGAGTTCGCCCGCCCGCTCACCCAGGTGGGCGCGCTTCTCGACGCCAAGGCCGTCCACCCCAACCGCTCCGCCGCCAACCACCTGCGGTGGCTGGCCCAGAGCAACGGGCTGCCCACCTCCCGCGTCGACGAGGTGCTCGACCTCGTCGGCCTGAGCGGGGTGGCCAAGAAGAAGGCCGGCGGTTTCTCCCTCGGCATGGGGCAGCGGCTCGGCCTGGCCGGGGCGCTGTTGGGGGATCCCCGCATCCTCGTTCTCGACGAACCCGTCAACGGGCTCGACCCGGAGGGTATCCGCTGGGTCCGTGGCCTGCTCCGCGCGCTGGCCGCCGAGGGGCGCACCGTGCTCATCTCCTCCCACCTGCTCTCGGAGATGGCGCTGACGGCGGACCATCTCATCGTCATCGGGCGGGGGCGCCTGGTGGCGGACACCACCACGGAGGAGTTCATCCGGCAGCACTCGGCGCAGACGGTGCTCGTCCGCGCGGAGGACCAGGCGGGTCTTCAGGAGCACCTGGAGGCGGCCGGTCTGCCGGTGACCAAGGTCAACGGCCATGGTCTCGAGGTGGCGGGCAGCAGCACCGAGGAGGTCGGCGCCCTGGCATTCACCGGGGGGTTCCAGCTCCGGGAGCTGACCAAACGGCAGGCCTCGCTGGAGGAGGCGTTCATGGACTCCACCGGCGCCTCCGTGCAGTACCAGGCGCAAGAGCAGAACGCGAAGAAGTAGGAGAAGAATGTTCCTCAACACTCTGGCGGCGGAGTTCACCAAGCTCCGCACGACGGCGTCGTTCTGGTGGACCACCGTCCTGTTCGTGGCGGTCGGGCTCGGCTGGGCCACCATGACCGGCCTGACCACGATGGAGGCGGACGGCGGGTTCCCCACCCTGTGGGCCCCGACCATTGCCACCACCGTCTTCATCATCGGCTTCCCGGTGCTGATCATCCAGGCGATCATGCTCATCACCACGGAGTACCGCTACGGTGTGCAGTCCTCGAGCTATCTGGCCACGCCCCGGCGGTGGACGGTGGCCCTGGCGAAACTGCTGCTTTACGCGGCCTTCGCCGCAGCACTGACGTTCGTGGTGGTGCTCATCGGCTTCTTCGTGGCCAAGGCTCTGGCGCCGGCCTCGGCGGCCGAGCTCTTCCACCCCTTCGACGACCCGGACGCCCAGCACATCATGTGGGTCTACCCGGCGGGTGCGGCCATGACGGTCATGATCAGCCAGGGCATCGCCCTGCTCCTGCGCCAGACGGCCGGCACGGTGGCGCTCATGCTCATCTGGTTCATGGGCCTGGAGCAGGTCTTCCGCCTCGTGCCGCGCATCGGCGCGGACATCGTCGGCTACCTGCCCTTCGAGAACCTCGGGGCCTTCATCAACGGGGTGAGCCTGGAGGGGGTGCGGTGGGAGACCTACGGGTCCGGTGCCTACTTCCTCATGTGGGTGCTCATCGCCTGGATTGCCGGGGTGGTCGTCCTGCAGCGTCGCGACGCCTGACTCAGGAAAGCACCGAGTAGGTGAGGATGATCAGGGCCGGGGCGATGAAATAGCCCACGGCCATCGCCGCCGCGGCCACCGAGTACCCGCGCGCGGCGACCCGGCCGGAGGCGACGGCCAGCCGGATGATCCACTCCCGCAGCGGCGGGAGGATGATGACCAGCAACGTCGACACCACGTTGAAGGACACGTGCACCAGGGCCGCCTGGACGGCCAGCGCACCCATCGGCCCGGGAACCGCCAGGGCGGCGAGCAGGGACATGAGGGTGGTGCCCACGTTCGCACCCAGGATGATCGCCAGTGCCTCGCGCATCTTCAGGGTGCGGGCGACAGTGAAGGGCAGCAGGGAGGAGACGGTCACCGAGGAGGCGTTGACGGCCATGGTGACCAGGGCACCGGAGAGCACGCCGAGGGCATCGGAGGCGCCGGAGGAACGCTCCAGCAGGGTGCGGGTGGTCGCGGCGGTGAGCACCGACAGCAGGGCGTTGATGAGGCGGATCGCCCCGAGGATGATGAGCGTGCCCGCGATGATCGCCATGACCGCGGCCGCCCGCGGGGGCAGGAGGGTGCCCAGGGCACCCTGGACGCCCACGGCGTCGATAAGCGGGGCGAACAGCGAGGCGAGCTCGCGGCCGGTGTCGGTGGCCGCATCGCCCACGACCGAGTCGGAGACGAGGCTGGTGAAGCGCTGCAAGGGTTGGAAGGCCATCTCCAGGACGAAGAACACCAGGATGAAGATCGCGTTGAACCACGTGTGCAGCGACGCCGAGGTGAAGGCGCGCTCGAAACTGCGGCGGTGTCCCAGGTAGCCGAAGGAGACGATCATCGCGGTGATCGTCGTGCCGAGGTTGGCGCCGAGGATGACGGGGATCGCCACCGTCACCGACACCCCACCGGTGCCCACGGCGGTGACGGTCAGGGCGGTCACCGCGGTCGAGGACTGCAGGGCGGCGGTGGCGACGATGCCGATGAGCAGGCCGATGACCGGATTCGTCGCCAGGTCGAACAGGCGGCTGACGCTGGGGGAACCGAGGGCGAAGGCGCCGTCGAGAATGAGGTACATCGCCAGGAACATCATGACGATCGCGGCGAGGACACCGGCCCAGCGCACGCCGGCGCCGAGGGCGGTCAGCGCCACGAAGTCACGCTCGGCGGGGATCTGCTTGGGGTTGATGAAGTGCTGGGTGCCGGGGAGGGGGCGGGGGCGCGTGGTGTCCGCGGTCATCCGTGGTCCCTTCCCCTCACTGTTAACCTGCCCGCCATATGGCAGACAACTGATGTCCACCCGAATGTATCACTGCCGAATCCCCGACACCATTGGGCTAAGGTGTCCGGAATGAACGCCCCCCAGCAGCTCACCGTACGGCTGCTCATGGCGCTGGCCCTGCTCTCCGCGTCCGCGCCCTTCGCCATCGACATGTACCTGCCGGCCCTGCCGGACATCGCGCGCGACCTGGGCACCACGCAGCCCATGGTGCAGCTCACGCTCTCCGCGTTCCTCGCCGGCCTGGCCGGCGGCCAGCTCATCATCGGCCCGCTGTCCGACGCCCTGGGACGCCACCGCCTCATGCTCGTCGGCACCGTCGTGGCGCTGCTGGCCGCGGTGGCCGCGGCCCTGGCCCCGGGCATCGAGACGCTCATCCTCGCCCGCCTCATCCAGGGCCTCGGGGCCGGGGCGGCGATCGTGCTCTCGCGTGCGGTGGTGCCGGACCTGGCGGTGGGCGAGGCCGCGGCGAAGGCCTTCGCCCTGCTCATGACCATCCAGGGCGTGGCGCCCATCCTCGCGCCCGTGCTCGGCGGACTGCTGGCCGAACCCATCGGCTGGCGCGGGCTGTTCTGGGTCCTGGCCGGTCTGGCGGGCATCCAGGTGGTGGTGGTTCTGGCCGTCATCCCCGAATCGCGGCCCCTCGAACAGCGCAGCCCCGCCACCGTGCGCGGCGTGCTGGCCAACTACGCCCTCGTGCTGGGCAACCGTGGCTACCGCGGGTATCTGGTCACCTTCGCGGCGGCCTTCTCGGCGATCTTCTGCTACATCTCCGCCTCCCCCTTCCTCATGCAGGAGCAGCTGGGGATGTCCGTGCGCGGGTACGGCTTCATATTCGCGCTCAACGGCGTGGGTATCATCGCCGGCAGCCTGGTCAACGGACGGCTCATCGGCCGGGTGCCCACCGAGCGTCTGCTGCTCGGCGCGCTCGGCGTCCAGGCGGCCGCCTCCCTGCTGCTCGTGGCCGTGGCCGCGTGGTATCCGGAGAAGTGGCTCATCCTGGGGCTGCTGTTTGTCGTCGTCGCGCACATCTCCGTCGTCATGGGCAACGCCACGGCGCTGGGCACCGGGCTGGTGCGGGAGCGCGCCGGCTCGGCCTCGGCGCTCATGGGATTCGCCCAGTTCGGCATCGCCGGCCTGGTCAGCCCCCTCATGGGGCTGGGGGAGAATGTCGGGGTGACCATGGCGCTGGGCATGGTGGTCTGTTTCCTCGTGGCGCTGGGGGCGGCGGTCTACGCCACCCGGGTCACTGCAGGGCCGACGTCAGCTTCATGACGTTGTCGACGTACCGGCGCAGGAAACCCCGGTCGTTCCACTCCTCCAGGGTGAGGCGGCGGGAGACGGCGAGGTAGGCGTCGGCAAGCTCGTTGAGATCGTCGATGAGGTCACCCCGGGCGATCATCAGCGTGGCCTCGTAGTTGAGGCCGAAGCTGCGCATGTCCATGTTGGAGGAGCCGACCGTGCCCATCGCCGTCACCGACCCCGGGTCCGCGATGGTGAACTTCGAGTGCAGGATGTAGGGCGCGGGGAAGAGGTGGATGCGCACTCCGGCCTCGAGAAGCACCTGGTAGTACGAGGTCTGTGCGTGGTGCACCATGAACTGATCGGACTTCTCGGAGACCAGCAGATCCACCTGCACGCCCCGGTAGCAGGCGGAGGTGACGGCCTCGAGCAGGGATTCGTCCGGGATGAAGTACGGGGAGCAGAGCACGAGGCGGTGCTTGGCGGTGTGGACGATGGAGTTGAACATCCGCAGGTTCGGCTCCGTCGTGTAGCCCGGACCGGAGGGTACGAGCTGGACGATGTTGTCCGAGCTGCCCGGCTCGGGGCAGGAGGGGTCCTCGACTTCGTGCTCGGGGGGTGGGGCGATGTCGAGCAGCTCGTTGGTCTCGGCGTACCAGTCGACGGCGAAGAGGAAGGCCATGGACGCCACCACCGGGCCGGAGACCTCCACCATGGAGTCCACCCACTGGCGCCCCTTCCGGACATTGGCGCTCATGAGGTAGGAGCGGTCGATCATGTTGATCGACCCCATGAACCCGACGCGGTCGTCGATGACCAGCAGTTTGCGGTGATTGCGCAGATCAGGGCGGCGGAACTTGAAGCGCCACGGCTTGAGCGGCAGCATGAGCTGCCAGTTCACGCCGATCTTCGTCAGTCGGCGGCCCAGCCGGAAATAGCCCGGGTACTTCAGCGAGCCGATCTGGTCGAAGAGGTAGCGCACCGTCACCCCGCGTTGCACGGCGCGTTCCAGGGCGCGGAAGAAGGGGTCGGTCGTGTCATCCCAGGAGGTGATGTAGATCTCCACGTGGACGTGGTCGGTGGCCTCGTCGACGGCCGCGGCCATCCGCAGAATGGCCTCCTCGTAGTCACCGTGCACGCCCCGGTTGTGGGCGACGACGGCCGGCAGGTTGGTCAGCCGCCGGTTGAGGCGGACGATGGACTGCATCTCCGGCCGCAGGTCACAGCTGTCCGGCCAGTCGGGGACGTGCGACTGGACGTCCTCGATCATGACGTTCGCCTCGCGTTGGATGCGGTGGCGGCGCCGGTTGATGTAGGGAGAGCCCATGAGGAGGAACAGGGGGAGGCCGATGAAGGGCAGCAGCAGAATCGCCAGCAGCCAGGCGGTGGAGGAACTCGGTCGCCGCCCCTCCGGCACCAGGCCGATGGCGATGATCTTGATCGAGTAGTCGACGATGAGGCCGATCAACTGCCAGGTGCTGATGTCCAGGGCGAGGTGCACTTAACGGACCTCGTCGAAGGTGGCCTTCTCCACGTAGTCGACCACCACCGGGGCATGATCGGAGGCCCCCTGCCCGGCGCGCTCCTCGACGTCGACGAAGGCACGGGTGGCCAGCTTCGCCAGCGCCGGGGTGGCCAGCTGGAAGTCGATCCGCATGCCCTCGCCCTTCTGGAAGCGCAGGGCCTTGTAGTCCCAGTAGGTGAAGCGCTGCTCGCTCAAGGGGCGGGTGACCTCGGTGAGTCCGGCGTCGATAAGCCCCTCGAAGCAGATCCGCTCCGGCTCGGTGACGTGGGTCTTGCCGTCGAAGAAGTGAATGTCCCACACGTCCTCGTCCAGGGGGGCGATGTTGAAGTCGCCGAGGTAGACGGCCTTGTCGGTGGCGTCGTGGCGGATGTGGTCCTGGAGGGCGTAGAGCCAGCGCAGCTTGTAGTCGTAGTGCGGGTCGGCGATCTCGCGCCCGTTGGGCACATAGAGGCTCCACACGCGCACCCCGCCGCACGTCGCGCCGATGGCGCGGGACTCGACGGTCTGCTCGGCGCCCGGGTCCTTGTCGAAGCCCGGCTGTCCGGGAAAATGCTTATCGACGTCCGCGAGGCCCACCCGCGACGCTATCGCCACGCCGTTCCACTGGCTGGTGCCGGCATGGGCGACCTCGTAGCCGGCCGCCTCGAAGACGGCGTAGGGGAACTTCTCGTCGGTGCACTTCGTCTCCTGCATTGCCAGCACATCCACGTCGTGGCGCTGCAGAAAAGCGATGATGCGCTCTGCACGCGTGCGCACGGAATTGACGTTCCAGGTGACGATCCGCATGACGTACACCCTACCTTTACCGCAGTGTCGGGGCTCTCGATTGCTGGACCTGGCTATTGCGAATATTTCGAATGGAGGGGATAATCGAGGCATGTATAACGCGACGGTCGTTGAGCCTGGTGACATGGGCGCGCTCCTGGACCTTTCCCGGTTTCTGGAGCAGCATTCATCACCGGCCGCGCTTGTGGGGCCCGATGGGGATCAGTTCGAGCTTCCCGCAGAGGTGTACCGGACTTTGCGGGTGGTAGTTGCAAGTTTGCTGCGGAAACAGGCTGTGTCGATTGTCCCGGTGGATCAGAAACTGACTACTCAGCAGGCCGCAGACGTTCTGGGAATCAGCCGGCCGACCCTCATCAAGGCCATCGACCAGGGGGAACTCCCCTGTGAGCGCGTCCCCGGTTCCAGGCATCGCCGGATTCTGCTGTCTGATCTGCTCGCTTACCGGGAACAGCTGGATAACGAACGTGACGCATTGTTGACCACCGCCGTGCAGGAGGCCGAGGACAAGAATCTCTACCGGGACCCCCCTGCCGCAGAGATCTACCAGGCCGCCATCAAACAGATTCGGCGCTCGAAAAAGTAGTCGTGGTGGGATGTCGGG
>NZ_JAUNRW010000012.1:0-15741 GCF_030535495.1 Corynebacterium sp. | reverse complement strand
CTGCCCGTTAGCCCTCCGTGGCGTTGAACATCCACAGCACCCCGAACTGGTCGCGGACCTGACCGAAGTAGTCACCCCACGGGGCCTGCTCGAAGGGCATCTCCACTTCGCCTCCACCGGCGAGGAAGGCGTCGATGATGCCCTGCGCCTCGGCCGGGGAGTCGAACTCGAGGAGGAGTGAGTAGACGTCACTGCGCAGGCCGGGGGCGTCGGGCTCCATGGCGTCGCCGGCAGCGATGCTCACGGTGTCGGAGCGGAGGGTGGCGTGGGCGACGGCCTCGGCCGGGGGCTCGAAGGGCAGGCCCTCCATCGGCATGTCGCCGTAGGTGAGGAGCTGGAGGTCTCCGCCGAAGATGGACTCGTAGTGACGCATCGCCTCGGCGGCGTTGCCGGGGAAGGAGATGTTGGCGCTGAACTGCATGGACATGTGGGGCTCCCTCGTGTGAGTGGTGTGCCTCACAGTGTAGTCCTCGACGGGCGTATCGGTGTCATGAATTTATCGAGGCATAGCGGTGCCGGTGGTGCTCGATGAATCCGAGCTTGGTGTACAGCGCCCGCCCGGCGGCATTGGAGGCGATGACCTGCAGGTAGGCGTCACTCGCCCCGCGGGAGGCGCCCCAGGCGAGCATCTCGGCGCCGAGTCGGGTGCCCAGGCCGCGGCGTCGATAAGCATCGGCGACCTCGACGGCGGAATACCCGAGCCACAACCTCCCGTCGTCGGAGGAGGTCAACGTCCCGCGGGTGATGGCGACCGTCTCCCCGGAGGCGGAGAGCAGGCGACCGAAACCCATGTCACCGTCGATGTTCTTCTGCAGCAGGCGCAGCGCATGCACCGGCAGGGGCTGGCCGCGGAAATGGTAGAGCGCGAGCCAGTCGTCGTCCGGCTGGGCGTCGATGCGGAAGGTGTACTCGGACTCCGGGAGGTCGAAGGGCTCGAGGGTGCGGGTCATCACGATGATCTCCGGACCCAGTTCCCAGCCCCCGGCCGCGATGAGCTTCTCCGCCGGGGCGCCGATGCGCTCGGGGATGAGAACCGTCACGGGCAGGTCGTGGCGCTCGTAGAACTCGGCGATCTCCTCCACCGGCACCGCGCCGAACCCGGCGGATCGGCCCAGCGGAGCGGCCGAGTTGGAGCGCTCCGTGATGCCGTCGCCGGCGCGCATGAGCCACTGGCCGTCGCGCGTCCAGGTGTGCTCGATGCCGGGGAAGGCCTTGGCGGTGGCCACCTCGACCGCGCGGATATCGGAGTTGCGGATCCGGCGCGGGGAGAGCTTTTTCACCACCGTGATCAGCTCATCCGGGATCTCCAGCGGCTCGGCCGTGGAGGCGAAACCGCCGACGGACTGCGGGCGCACCACCAGCGGGGACGTCCCGACGACGTGCCCGATGACGTCGGAGAGATGCCCGGGGGTGTCGGTCAGGCGGCGGCGCACGACGACCCGGTCGCCGACGTCCACCTCATCTGAGCGGAAGATGCCCATCTAGTGCCCGAAGGGGTCCTCGTCCTCACCCGGCATCCAGGTGAGGCCGGGCTCGGTCCACCCGTTGGCCTTGATGGCCTTCTTCGCCTGGCGCTTGTAGCGACCGGTGAGCACGTCGGTGTAGAGGAACCCGTCGAGGTGGCCGACCTCGTGCTGGAGGCAGCGGGCGAAGAAACCGGTGCCCTCGACCTCGATCTCGTTGCCCTCGGCGTCCAGCCCGGTGACCTTGGCCCAGTCGGCGCGACCGGTGGGCCAGCCCTCGCCGGGGACGGACAGACAGCCCTCGTCCTCGGTGCCGTCGTCGGCGGGCATGGTCTCGGGGATCTCGCCGGTCTCCAGGACGGGGTTGATCACGCACCCCTTGTGTCGGACGTCATCGTCGTCGGGGCAGTCGTAGACGAACAGGCGCAGGCCCACGCCGATCTGGTTGGCGGCGAGGCCGACGCCGTTGGCGACATCCATGGTCTCGTACATGTCGGCGATAAGTGTCTGGATCTCCTCGCCGCCGATGTCGGCCGGGTCGACGGGCGTGGTGGGGTTGTGCAGCACGGGGTCGCCGTGGATCACGATCGGGCGAATTGTCATGGCCTACAGTGTAGGCATGTCCGGCCTGAGCGAATCCGACGCCCGTCTCCTCGCCTTCGAGGAACGCGCCCCGCGCTCGGCCGGCGCCAAGGAGGAGCTCATCCGCGCCGAGCTGGGCATGAGCCCGGTCCGCTACTATCAGCGCCTCAATCTGCTTATCGACGTCCCCGCGGCCATGTCCGCCCACCCCGTCCTCCTCGGCCGCCTGCGGCGCATCCGGGACCGGCGGGCCGGGGAACGCGCCGCACGCGCTGCCGCGCCGGGCCGTGCTTTAGACTGACCTGTGTGACGCATGTGAATCCGGAGAATCAGTCAGAGTCCACCGCCACCGCCGCTACCGCCGCCGGCGCGGGCAGTTCCTCGGGTCTGCCGCTGCGCGGCCTGGCGATGGTGCTCATCGCCGTCGCGGTGCTGCTGGTGATGTGGGGCCTGTACGCCGCCACGCAGAACAACGATTCCGACGGCGGGCAGGCCTCGCCCGCCACCACCACCGAGGTCGTCGCCACGCAGCCGGAGCAGCCGGCGACCACGGTGGGGGAGGCGCCGGAGGAGACCGGCGAGGCCGGGGAGACTACCGCGCCCGAAACAACGGATGCTCCCGCGCCCCCGGCCGAGGAGCCGGCCCGACTCAACGTGATCAACAACTCCACCGTCCCGAACCTGGCGGCCGAGGTGGCCGACCAGCTCCGCGGCGACTACGAGGTCGGCGAGGTGGGCAACCTGGCCGAGCACATCCTCCCGGAGAACACCGTCTTCTTCCAGCCCGGCAACGCCGAGGCGGAGCAGCGCGCCCGCGAACTGGCGGAGCGGGTCGGCGGCGTGGCCCGCACGTATGAGGGCTTCCTGCCGGAGAACACCGACGGCCGCAACGATCTGACGTTGGTGCTGGTGAACCAGGTGGCCCTCTGATGACCGTCGAGCCGATCCCCTTCCGCCGCTCGCCGCGCCCGACACTGGGCGTGGAGTGGGAGGTGGCGCTGGTGGACCCGGCCACCCGGGACCTGGCGCCGAAGGCCGAGGAGGTCATCGACATCGTCCAGCGCGACAACCCGGAGGTGCACCTGGAGAAGGAGTTTCTCCAGAACACCGTCGAGCTGGTCACCGGCGTGCACGACACCGTCCCGCAGGCGGTGGCGGAACTCGCCCATGATCTCAACGTGGTGCGTGACGCCGCGGAGGAGCTGGGGTTGAAGGTGTGGGCCTCCGGTTCGCACCCGTTCTCGGACTGGCGGGAGAATCCCGTGAGCGCGAAGATGACCTACGCCGAGATCATCAACCGCACCCGCTACTGGGGCTCGCAGATGCTCATCTGGGGTATCCACGTCCACGTCGGCATCTCCCACGAGGACCGTGTGTGGCCGATCATCAACGCCCTGATGACCAAGTACCCGCACATGCTCGCGCTCACCGCCTCCTCCCCGGGGTGGGACGGCATCGACACCGGATACGCCTCCAACCGCACCATGCTCTACCAGCAGCTGCCCACCGCCGGTCTGCCGTACCAGTTCACCACCTGGGCGGAGTGGGAGTCCTACATGCACGACCAGGGCATTTCGGGCGTGATCAACCACACCGGTTCGATGCACTTCGACATCCGCCCCGCCCCGAAGTGGGGCACCGTGGAGGTCCGTGTCGCCGATTCCACCTCCAACCTGCGGGAACTGGCCGCCGTCGTGGCGCTCACCCACTGCCTCGTCGTCCACTATGACCGCATGCTCGACCGCGGGGAGGAACTGCCCATCCTGCAGCCCTGGCACGTCGCGGAGAACAAGTGGCGCGCCGCCCGCTACGGCATGGACGCACTGGTGATCACCAGCCGTGACACCGACGAGCGGTGGGTGACCCAGGAGTTGAGCGATCTGGTCGATGAGCTCGGCCCCCTCGCCGAGGAACTCGGGTGCGCCCATGAACTGAACCTCATTCCCGAGATCCTCGAGCGCGGTGCCGGCTACCAACGCCAGCGCCGCATCTACGAGAAGTCCGGCGGCTGGCGCGATGTCATCGACGCCACCTGCGCCGAGATGGAGGAGATGGTGCCCCGTGACTGATCTCGTCCTGGTCCCCACCGCCGGCCGCATGCCGGACACCTGGACCGAGGTTATCCGGGCGTTGCCCGCCGGGTGGAAACCCTGGCTGCCGAACCTCGCCGTCACCAGCCTCGAGCAGTACCTGGACAAGCAGGAGCTGCGCCGGGTGGTGCTCGTCGGGCACGGCACTGGGGCACTGGCCGCCCTGGAGGTCGCCCGCGCGCAGCCGCACCGCGTCAGCCACCTGGTGCTCGCGCAGCGCCCCGATGCCCGCGCCCTGAGGATACTGCCGGGCTTCCTGCTGCGTCGCCGGGGCGTCGATAAGCAGGCGTTGCTCGACCCCGTCGATGTCGCCATGCCGACATTGCTTATCGACGTCACCTACGAGCGCGATCCCTCCGCCTTCGTCGCGGAGATCACGTCGTTTCTGGCTGCACATCCCGCCTAGGGGGCCGGCGCGCCGGGCGCGGTGCGGCGGCCGGTCGGGACTTCAACTCGAGGGCGCCGGCGTAGAGGAGGTAGCCGAGGATCATGAGCACCCCGTAGCCGGTGAACGCCTGTCGCCACAGCGCGTTGTCGGTGAGGTACACCGGGCCCGGGTAGGCCATCTCCGGCCACAGGACACCGGAGACATACGGCAGGAGCAGCACGAACAGTGCCGCCAGGGTGACCAGGGCGCTGAGTTGGGCGATGAGGAAGCCGCGGGCGTCGGCAAGCGAATCGATGGCGGCGATGACCGCGACGGTCAGCGGGACGATCCACACCCAGTGGTGGTACCACGAGAACGGGGAGACCAGGCAGGCGCCGAGGCCCGTGAGCGCGAGGGCCACGGTGCGGTTGCCGCGGCGCAGCGCCAGCCAGGCGGCCGCGGCGGTCAGGGCGGTGACCAGCAGGGCCAGGGCGAGCCACAGCAGCCCGGACTCGATGCCGGCGTTGCGCACGAGCAGGGACTTGATGGACTGCGCGCCCGGATTCTCGTGGACACCCACGCGCTCGGAGTTGAACATCGAGTCGAGCCAGAACGTCCCGGCATCCGGGACCACGAAGAACCCGGCGATGACGGTGAGCAGGAACGTGCCCGCGGAGACCGCGGCCGCCTTGAAGCGGCGCTGGACGAGGAAGATGATGACGAAGAAAGCAGGGGTCAGCTTCAGCCCCGCCGCGATACCGATGCCCACGCCCGCGAAGCGGTTGTTCTTCGGCAGGACGTCCCAGGCGACGAGCAGCATGAGGATGAGGTTGATCTGGCCATAGAAGAAGGAGCCGCGGATCGGCTCCGTGGCCAGAAACGCCACGGCCAGCAGCACCGCGAAAAACGCCACCGGACGGCGACGCTCGGCGAAGCACATGAGGATGACCGCGATGAGGGCCAGCAGATTGGAGGTCTGCCAGACGATGGTGGCCAGTTCCGGGGTGAGGGTGGACAACCACCGGAAGACTCCCGCCGCGAAGGGCGGGTAGGTGAAGGGAAGTTCGCCGAGCAGCGGGGAGTCATACAGCAACCCGCCCTCGTTGAGCCGGTCGCCCGCCAGCAGGTAGACCTGCAGGTCCGTGGGCACCCGCAACCCCAGGTGCCACCCGCCGACGACGTGAGTCTCCTTCTGCGCCATCCACGCTCCCAGCCACAGCAGTGCCGCGATGAGAGTGGGAGCACCGAGCAGGGTGGCGGAGCGTGGAAACACAGGTGTCCTACCTTCGGCGAATGGAACGGTCTGCGGGGGCGTCATTACGCGACATATCGTCCCACACACCGTAGAGACCTTCCCTCCGGGACACGCGGCCCAGTCGCTGGGCAGTGACCGGGGAGGTCATCGCGGCGAAGATGACCAGGAGGATGAGGACGCCGAGATCGCCGCGCTCGGCGACCCCGAAGTCCGGATCACCCGTCACCTTGAGCAGTGCGCCGAGGATGGTGAGGATGAGTCCGGTGGTCTGCGGCTTGGTGATCGCATGGATGCGCGACATCGTGTCGGGGAAGCGCACCACGCCCACCGCCGCGGAGAACACCAGGAATGCACCGGTGATGATGAGGATGAGGGACGTGACGTCCGCGAACATGGTGTAGGTCATCTAGCTACCGTCCCTCTTGCGGAAGCGGGCGACGGACACCGAGGCGATGAAGCCCAGCAGCGCGATGACGAGCATCGCGTTGGCCACGGTGGTGTCCAGCGTCCAACAGATGTAGGTGGCCAGGGCGCACTGGAGCATCGCGACGAAGCCGTCGAGGCCCAGCATCCGGTCCATGGAGTTCGGGCCGATGACGATCCGCCACGTCATGATGACGAACGACACGGCGAAGAACGCGGCCGGGATGAACAGGAAGGTCGTGTAGAGCTCGGGGTTCACGTTCAGCTCCTCTCGAAGATGCGGATCATGCGGCGTTCCAGGGTGGCGATGGTCTCGATCTCCCGGGCCAGCGCGCGCTCGTTGTCGGCGTCGAGCAGGTGCACGGTCCACGTGCGGTTGGCGATGTCGATGTCACACACCGCACCACCCGGCTGCAGGTTGTAGAGCACCGTGGCGAACGACAGCACGAGCTCGTTCGACACCCGCATGGGCACCTTGACGATCGCGGACTTCGGCGGACCCGCCGGGCGCAGCGCCAGCCACGCCACCTTCACTGAGGCGACGGCCAGGTCCTTGAACCAGCCGAGCATGTGCACGATGAGCAGACCCCAGTTGACGCTCAGGCCCGTGATGGGCATGGCCGGCAAGGGCAGGCCGAAGACGATGAGCGAACCGACGAGCAGGCCCGAGATGAGGTTGGCCCAGGTGAACTCGCCCATGAGGAGACACCACATGAGGGTGATCCACACGATGAACCACGGGCGGAAGCGGCGGCGGATTCCGGCGATCACGGCTGGTCCTCCTCGGGGGTGGTCTCGGTCGGGGTCGGGGTGACAGTCTCGATGGCCGGCTGCGGCTCGGGCAGCATGTGGTCGCGGTTGCGCAGGGTGTCGGAACCGTCGTCGAGACGCCGCTGGTCGAGCGTGCGGCTGGGGTTGTCCTCTGTGGTGCCGAGGACGGCGGAGCGGTAGATGCTGACGTCCTGGGCGCTCTCGGCGGCCCGGCCGGTGACACCGGCGATGGGGCCGGCGAGCACCGTCACGGCCAGGGAGGCGGCGATGAGCGTGGCGGTCGAGGCGACCATGCCCACCGGCATGCGGCCGACGTCGTCACGCTCGACGAACTCGACCTCGTCGGTGATGTCGGCCAGGGGAGCCGGGCGGGCCATGGCGACGTTGCCCTCCGGGGCGTCGGAACGATCCCGCCAGAAGCCCTTGGACCACACGAGCACCATGACGTAGAGGGTGAGCAACGAGGTGACCACGGCGCCGCCGATGAGCAGCCAGGCCATGAAACCGCCGACATTGGCGCCGGCCTCGATGAGGATGATCTTGCCCAGGAACCCGGAGAACGGCGGGATGCCGCCCAGGTTGAGGGCCGGGATGATGTAGAGGATCGCGATGACCGGCGCCGTGTACGCCAGGGAACCGAGACGGCGCAGCGAGGACGTGCCCGCCTGGCGCTCGATGAGACCCACCACCAGGAACAGGGCGGTCTGCACGAGGATGTGGTGCACCGCGTAGAAGATGGCCCCGGACAGTCCCTGGGCGGAGCCGAGGGCGATACCGAAGATCATGTAGCCGATGTGGCTGACCAGCGTGAACGACAACAATCGTTTGATGTCGTTCTGCGCCATCGCGCCGAGGATACCGACGATCATCGTCGCCAGACCCACCCACATGAGCAGGGTGTCCAGGGAGCCGTCGGTGAACACCACCGAGCGCATGCGGATGATCGAGTACACGCCGACCTTCGTCAGAAGGCCCGCGAACACGGCGGTGACCAGGGACGGGGCGGTGGGGTAGGAGTCCGGCAGCCAGGCATCCAGCGGGAAGACCGCGGCCTTGATGCCGAAGGCGACCAGCAGCGTGCCGAAGATCGCGGCCCGCGTGCCGCTGGGAACCTCCTCCATGCGGATGCCGATCTGGGCGAGGTTCATCGTGCCCACCGCGGCGTAGACCATGGCCAGCGCGAAGAGGAAGATCATCGACGAGACCATCGACACCATGACGTAGGAGACACCGGCACGCACGCGGGAGGGCGAGGCGCCGAGGGTGAGCAGCACGTAGGAGGCGACGAGGAAGACCTCGAAACCGACGTAGAGGTTGAACAGGTCACCGGCCAGGAAGGACATGTTCACGCCCATGCTCAGCAGCATGTAGGTGGGCAGGAACACCGCGACGGGTTCGTCCTTGCCGCCGTCGCGCACACCCTGGCTGATGGCGTACCACATGACGCAGAACAGGACGACGGAGGAGACGGTGAGCATGACCGTCGACAAGCGGTCGGCGATGAGGCTGATGCCGATGGGGGCGTCCCAGCCACCGAGCTGCACCGTCTGGATGCCCTCCAGGTCGACGACCATGATCATGGAGGCGGTCAGGCCGATGAGCACCAGCAGGGTGCCCAGGGCGATGGTGCGCTGGATGTGCGGGTGCCGTCCCGCCAACAGCGCCAGTCCCGCGGCCACCGCCGGCAGGATCACCGGCATCGGGATGAGGAACGGCATGTAGGGCAGGAGCGCGCTCACGAAGGGGGTGATCGTCTCAGTCATCGACTTCTCCCTTCACCGGAGCCTCGAAGGATTTCGGGCCGAAGGCATCGCCCTCGGAGGTGACGCGACCGGTGTGCGGATCGTCGGAGGCGTCGTGGTCGGGGGCCGCGCTCGCCGTGGCGGGGCGCGCGGCGATAGCGGCATCCTCGAGGTCATCCTCGATGACGTCCGCAGTGCGGTACCGGTACTGGCGGTAGGCGAGCGTGAGGATGAAGGCCGTGAGCGCCATCGCGATGACGATCGCGGTGAGGATCATCGCCTGAGCGAGGGGATCCGCCACGTTCGTGTCCTCATGGACCCGCGAGGAGCGTCCCATGACCGGCGGTGCTCCCGCCGAGCCGCCGGCCTGCAGGATGAGCAGGTTGGCGCCGTTGCCGATGAGCATGAGGCCGAGCATCATCTTCGTCATCGCGCGGTCGAGTACCAGGTACACGCCCGCGGAGACGAGGGTGCCCGCCGCCAGCAGCAGGAAGAGGTTCGCCACCATCTACTTGTCTCCTTCCGTGGTGCTCAGTGCTTTACGACGTTCCGCCGCCCGCGCCATCGACCGTGCCCGGTCGCGGGCGCGCTGTTTGCGCATCTCCTCTTCCTGGTCGAGCTGGCCGCCCAGGGAGGAGAGGATGTGCATCATGAGGCCGACGACGATGAGGTAGACACCGGTGTCGAAGATCAGTGCCGACGGCAGGGACATGTTGCCGATCAGCGGCAGGTCCACCGAGTCGTACCAGGAGGTCAGCGGCGGGTGGCCGAGGAACATCGGCCAGATGGCCGCCGCGGCGGAGACGAACAGGCCGGTGCCGAGGATACGACCCGCGTCGACCGGCAGGGCCTCCTCCAGCTCCGCGCGCCCGCCGGCGACGTAGCGCAGGGTGAAGGCCAGCGCGGCGACGAGGCCGCCCGCGAAACCACCGCCCGGTGCATTGTGCCCGGCGAAGAAGAAGTACACCGACAGGGCCATCATCGACGGGAAGAGGATGCGCGTGGCCACGTCCACCATGAGCGATCGGTTCTGCGCGCGCTCGGTCTCCACCCCGGCGGCCAGCCAGCGGCGGCCGGTGACCGTCAGCGTCGGGCGACGCGAGGACCGGCTGAACGAGCGCGTGCGGTAGATGAGCGAGGCGACGCCGGTCGCCGCGATGACCAGCACGGACACCTCTCCGAACGTGTCCCAGGCGCGCATGTCGACGAGGATGACGTTGACGGCGTTGGCACCGTGTCCGATCTCCTGTGCCAGATCCGGCATGAACGTGGCGATGGGCACGTGGGAGCGGGCGTTGATGGCGAACATCGTCACCACCGTCACCGACAGGCCCACCGCGATGGACAGCCAGGCGCGGATGCGGTTGGCCTTCGCCCCCGGCGACCACTCCGTGCTGGTGGGCAGCTTGCGCAGCACCAGCATGAAGATGACCATGAGGACGGTTTCCACCAGCGTCTGGGTGAGCGCCAGGTCCGGGGCGCCCTGCAGCGCGAAGAGCACGGCCAGTGCGTAGCCGGTGACGCCGACGAGAATGACACCCGAGAGACGGTTGTCCATCCGCGTGGCGGTGATCGCCGCGACGATGATGATCGCCGAGGCCAGCGCCTGCCACGGGGAGTCCCATAGGACCATCCGCACGTCCGGCCGCTCGCCGAGCACCAGCACCACCATCGGCAGGATGATGAGCACGGCGAAGATGATCCCGAGGTTGACCACCAGGGAACCACGCTGGGTGGAGGCGGTCAGGCGCAGCGAGATGGTGCGCAGGTAGTGGAGCACCGAATCGTAGGCGGCGTCCGCGGAGCCCAGCGCGGGCTCCTCGAACTGGGCCTTGGCGATGAGGTTGCGCTGCCAGTGCAGGGCCAGACCACCGAAGATGATGACGATCGACAGCAGCAGCGGGATGGTGAACCCGTGCCACAGTGCGAGGTAGATGCTCTCCTCGCCCGGGCCCAGCGGCAGCACGTTGTCGAGGTGGGTGGTGATGGCATTCGACAGCGGCTTCGGGTAGACGCCGAAGGCGATGGTGCAGGCCGTGAGAATGAGCGGGGCGATCCACAGGCTCGGGCCGATGGAGTGCATCTTCGCCACCGCCTCCGAGGTGCCACCACCGGACTCGTGGTCCTCCGGCTTCGTGGCGAACGCCCCGTAGAGGAAGCGCAGCGAGTAGGCCATGGTGAGGGCGGAACCGAAGACAATGGCCACCAGCATGAGGTTGCGCGGCATGCCCACGAGCAGGTCCTCGTGCATGACCGCCTCCAGGACGGACTCCTTGGCGACGAAGCCGAAGAGCGGAGGCATTCCCGCCATCGACAGTGCCGAGACCGTCGCCAGGGCCGCCACGAAGGGCTGCTTCTTGCCCAGCCCGGACAGTTCCCGCAGATCACGGGTGCCGGCGGTGTGGTCGATTGCGCCGACGATCATGAACAGGGTCGCCTTGAACAGGGAGTGCGCGAATGTCAGCGCCAGACCGGCGAGCATCGCCTCACGTGAGCCGACGGCCACCACCGCGGTGATGAAGCCCAGCTGCGAGACCGTGCCGTACGCCAGGACCAGCTTGAGATCCTTCTGCCGCAGGGCCATCCAGCCGGACATGAGCATGGTGAACAGGCCCAGCGGGATGACCACCAGGTGCCAGGTGTTCACCACGTGGAAGTCAGGGGCCAGGCGGGCGACCAGGTAGATACCGGCTTTGACCATCGCTGCGGAGTGCAGGTAGGCCGAGACCGGGGTCGGAGCGGCCATGGCGCCGGGGAGCCAGAAGTGGCCCGGGGCGATGGCGGACTTGGTCAGGGCGCCGGCGAGGATGAGCACGATGGCGGCGGTGATGTGGGGGGTCTGCGCGATCTCGTCGAAAAGCGCGATCTCCGACAGGCGCCAGATACCGGTCTGCCGACCCAGCAGAATGATGCCCACCAGCATGGCCAGGCCACCGAGGGTGGTGACCATGAGGGCTTGCCCGGCGGAACGGCGCGAGGACGCGCGCTCGCCGTAATAGCCCACCAAGAGGAAGGAGAGCACCGAGGTGATCTCCCAGAAGATGTACATCAACAGGAAGTTGTCGGAGGTGACCAGACCGAACATGGCCATGGCGAACGCCACCATCTGCGAGCCGAAGATCGCCAGGCGACGCGGGTTGGAGTCGAAGTAGCCCCAGCAGTAGAACAGCACCAGGGCACCCACGCCCAGGATGATGAGGCTGAATAGGCCCGCGAGGGAATCGAGGCGGAACTCCAGGTTGAGATGCGCTGCAGGCATCCACTCCATGGAGAACAGCAGTGAGCCGCCGTCGTCGAACGTCCCCGAGATAAAGAGATTGAGCACCCAGAAGAAGCCCACGGCCGGCACGATGGCGAGCATTCCGAAGGCGGGGCGTCCCATGGCGCGGATGAGGACAGGTGCGACCAACGCGGCGATGGTCAGGGCAGCCAGAAGTAACAGCACGTCTGCGGTGTTCCCCTTCGCTTGGAGGCGGGCAGGACAAGGCGCAAACCGCGCGGTCTGAGGTTGTCGTCGCCCACGTGCGTGCTGCCCCCAGCGGCACTGAGAAACACCCATGAAAAAGGCGGCGTCGATAGGCGGCGCGGCCAACGATAAGCCAGTCTAACCGAAGGCTGTATATATGGCCCTGTTGCGCTGGTCACGGGGGCACCTTCGGACATTAATGGTTTCCGGGGGTTGGTAGCACCTCAGGGTTCCCACGTAAACTCCCGGCCACCGGAAAGGTGACCTGGGGAAACGGGGGGCGCCCGTGATCCTTACGTGGGAACCCAGGGCGAGCGCGGGGGCGTCGGACTGTTGGCACGTGAACCCCACCCGTCACAGCGGCCGACCTGGGGCTTCGCCGGGTGGGCGAAAAGTTCACGTGCGAACGGTAAGTAGTACCTCAGGGTTCCCACGTAAACTCCCCGCCACCGGAATGGTGACCTGGGGAAACGCGGAACGCCGCGGCGCCGCCCTAGCCGTAGATGCGCTGCGCGCCGGAGGCCAGGGCAGCGGCGATGGAGGCCTCATTGGTGGCGCCGAAGCCCAGGGCCCAGGCGGTGCGGTTCTCGTTGTTCTGGTGGGCGACCTTGACGAAGGTGACGGTGGCCTCGAAGAGCTCGGTCTGGTGGAAGGCCAGGATCTCGACGTGGCGGCCGGCGTCGGCCAGCAGGTGGGAGGCGGCGGAAACCGGGCCCATGGCGGTGATGTCATGGGTGGAGCTCATCGGCATAGCGGTCTTGGAGGTACGGATCATCTCGGCGGCGAAGTGCTGCTGGCCGCCGCGACCGTGGGTGGCCTCGAGGTGGGCGATGCGGATGTCGGCGGCCGGGGCGTAGGTGGCGATGAACAGGGGCCAGGACATTCCGGCGGCCTCCTCGCGCATACCGCGGGGCAGACGGTGATCGTCGCCGAAACGCGCGGTGAAGGGATCCTGCTGAGTGTCAGCGGAGGTGTGGGAGATGGTGGTGACGGGGGCAAAAGTAGCGTTGAACATGGTGGCGGTCCTTTAAAGATCTTCGGAAGGAAGGGAATTTTTAAGTGGACCGACTCTTCAGCGGCGGAAAAAGCTTAACGACTACTACCCCAGGGTGCGGGGAGTCAGTCCCTAGCCCGCACTGGGGTTCGTAGCCTCGGCTACTAGCTGAAGAGCGATGTTGGTGTACGTCACGCCTGTCACTCTATGACCTACGCCACCTTCTTCGCAACCGGTTCGGGAAATTTCTCTCCCGATCACCCCCTCACCGGCCCCAGGCCTGCAGGAACGCGGCCTCCGCGATCGCCACATTGATGATCTCGGTGGGGTCCACGGACTCGTCGGGGGAGTGGATGGTGCACTGCGGCTCCTCCACGCCGAAGAGTGCGATCTCGGCCTCCGGGAAGGTCTCCTGCAGCGCCAGGGTCAGCGGGATGGAGCCGCCGGAACCCAGCGCCACGGCATCCTTAGCCCCGTACGCATCCGCCAGGCACTGCCGCAGCACGGCCAGGGCCGGGCCCGAGGGGTCGGTGGAAAAGGGCTGGTTCTTCTCCTGCACGTCCACCTCGATGTGCGCGCCCCAGGGGGTGTGCGCCTTGAGGTGCGCGACCAGCGCCGACATGACCTCGTCGGCGTCAAGGCCAGCGGGCACGCGGACGTTGAGCTTGGCCTGCGCGGTGGCGGGCACGGCGTTGACGGCCTCGGCCACCGGGGTGGAGGTGAAGCCGGTGACGGTGATGGCCGGCCGCGCCCACACCATGTCGGCGGGTGCGTCGTCGGAAGTGCCCATGATGGACACCCCCTCGAGGATCCCGGCGTCGCGGCGGAAATCTTCGGGCGTGTACGGCTCGCCCTCCCACGTCCGGGTGCAGTCGACACCGTCGATGACCGTGCGGCCGTGCTCGTCGCGCAAAGAGTCCAGCACCCGCACCAGGGCGGCCACGGCATCGGGGGCCGCACCGCCGAACCCGCCGGAGTGCAGCGGGGTGCGCAGGGTGTCCACGGTGACCACGACCTGCCCGCCGCCGCGCAGGGAGGTGGTCAGGGTGGGCACACCGACGGCGGCGTTGCCGGAGTCGGCGATGAGGATGACGTCGGCGCGGAAGAGTTCCGGCTGCGTCTGCAGCAGGTGGTCCAGGCCCTCGCCGCCGCGCTCCTCGGAACCTTCGACCAGCACGATGAGACCGAGTTCGGTGCCGCCCAGGTCCGCGAGCGCGCGCAGCGCGGCCAGGTGCATGACCAGGTTGCCCTTGCAGTCCGCGGCGCCGCGGCCGTACCAGCGTCCGTCGCGCTCGGTCAGTTCGAAAGGCGGGGAGGTCCACAGCGAGTGGTCGCCGGAGGGTACGACGTCGTGGTGGGAGTAGAGCAGGACGGTGGGCATGCCGGGTGCTGCTTCCTTGCGCCCGATCACCGCCGTCGATCCGTCGACGGTGTCGTGGGTGGTGACGTTGAGGCCGGCGTCGATAAGCGCCTGGCGGGTCCATTCGGCGGCGCCGGCGGCATCGGCCTCGTGGCCGGGCTCGTTGTGGACGGAGTCGAAGGCGACGATCTCGGAGAGGTCGCGGAAGATGCGCTCGCGCTGTCCTTCAATATGGGTGCGAAGTTCGTTCATGTCGACCACGATACCGAGGCCTTGCACTCGACCGCCTCGACTGCTAGAAACGGATTAGCACTCAAATCGAATGAGTGCCAGAAATTGTCTTCAGCGGGTGAGGTTGGTTCACACTCACCGACCGTGCCGTCGCGGGCGCCCGTTGGAACGCAGACGTGAGTGTCGTCCTATATCTATAAGGAGCACAAACACACATGGCAAAGCTCATCGCCTTTGACGAGGAAGCACGTCGCGGCCTCGAGAACGGTCTCAACACCCTGGCGGACGCCGTCAAGGTCACCCTCGGCCCCAAGGGCCGCAACGTTGTTCTCGAGCGTGGCTGGGGCGCCCCCGTCATCACCAACGACGGTGTGTCCATCGCCCGTGAGATCGAGCTGGAGGATCCGTACGAGAAGATCGGTGCGGAGCTGGTGAAGGAGGTCGCCAAGAAGACCGACGACGTCGCCGGCGACGGCACCACCACCGCTACCGTCCTGGCCCAGGCACTGGTCCGCGAGGGTCTGCGCAACGTGGCCGCGGGTTCCAACCCGATGGGCATCAAGCGCGGCATCGAGCAGGCCACCGCCAAGGTGACCGAGGCCCTGCTGGCCTCCGCCAAGGAGGTCGAGACCGAGGAGGAGATCGCCGCCACCGCCGGTATCTCCGCCGCTGACCCGTCCATCGGCGCCCAGATCGCCAAGGCGATGTACGCCGTCGGCGGCGGCGAGGTGAACAAGGATTCCGTCATCACCGTGGAGGAGTCCAACACCTTCGGCGTCGAGCTCGAGGTCACCGAGGGCATGCGCTTCGACAAGGGCTACATCTCCGGCTACATGGCCACCGACCTGGAGCGCGGCGAGGCTGTGCTCGAGGATCCGTACATCCTGCTGGTCTCCGGCAAGATCTCCAACATCAAGGACCTCCTGCCGCTGCTGGAGAAGGTCATGCAGTCCGGCAAGCCGCTGCTCATCATCGCCGAGGACGTCGAGGGCGAGGC
>NZ_JAUNRW010000078.1 GCF_030535495.1 Corynebacterium sp. | reverse complement strand
TGAGGCGGCGGAAGAATGTCGGCATGAGGCGCTCCCGAAGATCAATTGGATAGCGAAACTATTATTGATCAAGTGTGGCACCCCGAAATGTGAGCCGCAACACTTATGAGTTGTCGTCAGCCTTCCCCAGGGCTTCTTCCACGCGCCGCGCGGCGCCGTCAAGGTGCTCCTCGCAGCGGCGGGCCAGGGCCTCGCCGCGCTCCCAGTACTTCAGCGATTCATCGAGTCCCATCTGGCCGAGCTCGAGGATCTTCACGGTCTCGATGAGCTCGTTGCGCGCCTGCTCGTAGCTCAGCGTGCTCACCTCCGGGAAGGCGTCGTCGCCCGCCTGTCCGGTGCCGACCACGTTGTCGTTCATGTCAGTCTCCTTAATCTGCCGGGGTGGCGGCCATACCGGCCGCGGTGATGGATCCGTCCGCCACGCGGATGCGCAGCTGGCTGCCGGGCGGGGCCTGCTCGATACTCATGACCACTTCCGGCGGGGTGCCGTCGCGGGGGACGACCTGCACGACCGAGTACCCACGCGCCAGGGTCGCCGACGGCCCCAACGCGGAAACCTGGGCGCGCAGCGAAGCCACCTGTGCGGACTCCGTCTGCAGCAGATACTGCACGTCACGGCGGATCATCGCCACCGCGCGGGCCACCTCGTCGCGGCGCTGCGTGATCGGCGTCATCGGGTCGGCCAGGACCGGGCGCGAGCGTATCGACGCCACACCCTGCCGCTCCCGCTGCACCCACCCACGCAGCGCGGCCGCCATCCGGGACCGGGCCTCGGCCACCAGGGCGCGTTCCTCCGCCACGTCCGGCACGACCCTCTTGGCGGCGTCGGTGGGAGTGGCGGCCCGCAGATCGGCGACGTTGTCGAGCACCGGGTTGTCCGGCTCGTGCCCGATCGCGGAGACCACCGGGGTGGAGGCCGCCGCCACGGCCCGCTGGAGGGCTTCCTCGGAGAAGGGGAGGAGATCCTCGACGGACCCGCCACCGCGGGCGATGATGATGACGTCGACGGAGGGGTCGTCGTCAAGCATCTGGAGTGCGGAGATGATCTCCGGCACCGCGCTCGCTCCCTGGACGGGCGTGTTGATCACCCGGAAATCCACCGCCGGCCAGCGGTCCTGGGCCACCGAGAGCACATCGCGTTCGGCGGCGGACCCGCGCCCGGTGATCAGGCCCACGCGGCGGGGCAGGTAGGGCAGCGGCCTCTTGCGGGAGGGATCGAACAGCCCCTCCTGTGCGAGCTGCGTGCGCAGCCGCTCGATGCGCGCCAGGAGTTCGCCGATGCCCACCGGGCGCAGCTCCGTCACCCACAGGGAAAAGGAACCACGACCCTCGTAGAAGGCGGGGCGACCATGGACGATGACGCGGTCGCCGTCGCGCAGCGGGGACGCCAGGCCCTGGATGAGGGAGGTGGAGGCGGTCAGCTGCACCGAGGTCTCCGACTCCGTGTCACGCAGGGTGAGATAGGACAGCTTCCACGTCGGCTTGACGTTGACCTGGGTGAGCTGACCCTCCACCCACACCGAGCCCAGGCGTTGGATCCAGCCCTTCACCTCCGCGTTGAGGCGGCGCACCGGCCACGGTGCTTCGGACGTGGATTTTTCTCCCGCCATGCGACACTCCTGACAATGCACTCCCCCGAACAGTAACGAGTACCCAGTGTAGGCACATCTGGGTTTCCTCGCCCCGGTTCGTTAGGGTGGGGGCCATGAGCGAAGCAAAGAAGATCCTCCTCGCCGCCCCCCGCGGGTACTGCGCCGGCGTGGACCGCGCGGTGGAGACCGTGGAGAAGGCCCTGGAGAAGTACGGCGCGCCCGTGTACGTGCGCAAGGAGATCGTGCACAACCGCTACGTCGTGGACACCCTCGCTGACCGCGGCGCCATTTTCGTCGACGAGACCGACGAGGTCCCCGAGGGCGCGCACCTGGTCTTCTCCGCCCACGGCGTGTCCCCGGCCGTCCACGAGGAGGCCTCCCGCCTCAACCTCCGGACCCTCGACGCCACGTGCCCGCTGGTGACCAAGGTCCACAATGAGGTCAAGCGCTTCGTGCGTGACGGCTACCAGATCCTCTTCATCGGCCACGAGGGCCACGAAGAGGTCGAGGGCACCATGGGTGAGGCCCCCGATCACACGCACCTGGTCGACGGCGTCGTCGGGGTGGACAAGCTCCCCGATTTCCCGGCGGATCAGCCGCTCATCTGGCTGTCCCAGACCACCCTGTCGGTGGATGAGACCCTGGAGATCGTCGCCGCCCTCAAGCGCCGTTTCCCCGGCCTGCAGGACCCGCCGTCCGACGACATCTGCTACGCCACGCAGAACCGCCAGGTCGCCGTCAAGGCCATCGCCCCGAAGTGCGACCTCATGATCGTGGTCGGTTCGCAGAACTCCTCGAACTCCAAGCGCCTCGTCGAGGTCGCCCTCGAGGCGGGGGCGGATGCCGGGCACCTCGTCGACTTCGCGAAGCAGATCGACGACGCCTGGCTGGAGGGAGTCGACACCATCGGCATCTCCTCCGGTGCCTCGGTCCCGGAGATCCTCGTGCAGGAGGTGCTGACCCACCTCGGCGAGCGCGGCTACGGCGACGTCGAGGAAGTCACCACCGCAGCCGAGACGATCGTCTTCTCCCTGCCGCGCGTGCTGCGACCGGCGCGCACCTAGGTCGACAGCGGCTTATCGACGCCAGCGGCGTCCCCTCGGGGCTCGGGGTCTCTCCTGCGGGAGGGGCCCCGAAATCGTTCGTGGGCTCGGGATCACGGTGATCCCGAGCCCACGTAACCGAGCCCCGAGGGGCTGCGAGCGGGGGAGGTTACTTCTTCTCCGGCGTCTCCGGGCCCACCGGTGTCGTGTGCTCGACGTAGACGAGGTTGACCGGGGGATCCTCCGGATCGAAGTCGACGTCGTCGTCGGCCAGCAGCTCGGAGGTCATGTCCTCCTCCAGCGCCTCGATGAACTGCTTGTCCGGCACGTTGGATTCCTTGACCAGGCGCTGGAGCTCCCGCTGGTTCTTCCTGGTGTAGCGCTTGCGGGGGTCGAGTTTCCGGGCCAGCAGCACCCGCGCCCGCAGACGGCGCTTGCCTTCCGTGGACATCTTGGAGCGCCCACGCAGCCATGCCAGGGACACCACCGCCAGCATGAGAATGCCCAGGTAGCCGAGGACCGGGTACACGTAGGAGACGAGGTCGCGGAAGCCGAAGAAGCTGAGTCCGAACCCGACCAGGCAGGCGATGATGAACACGGGGCGGAAGCGGGCGGGGTTCCCGCGGGTCAGGCGCTTGCCCAGGGCGTAGAACATGCCGATCGCGGTGTTGAAGATCATGCCGAACACGACGAACGTCATGCTGACACCCAGCGCCGGGTGGATCTGGTTGATCAGTGCCAGAACCGGCAGTTCCTCCTGCCCGACGGTGCCCACCGAGACGAAGAGGGCGAGCACGAGCAGCATGAGCATGAGCAGGAAGAAGAAGCCGCCGATGAGCCCGCCGAGGCCGGCAGCCCGCGTGTCCAGGTTGGCGCCGCCGATGACGATCGCCATCGACACCGCCGTCATGATGGACAGGCCGACGTAGTTGAGCGCCGCCAACCACCAGTTTGGCAGGGAGGTGACGACGGAGTCCGAGGCCAGGTTGAGGGTCGACCAGTCGGGGTTGCTGGTCACCAGGGTCCACACCGTCGCGCCGACGATGAAGACGATGACGAAGGGGGTGATCGCACCGATGACCCGGGAGACCTTGTCCACGTCGAGCATGCCCGTGACCAGCACGAGAGCCAGCATGATGAGGGCGCCGATCCAGGTGGGCAGTCCGAACTGCTGCTGCAGGTTCGCGCCGCCGCCGGCGAACATGACGAAGCCGATGCAGAACAGGGTGACGATCGTCGAGATGTCGAGGACCCACGACGTTACCCGGCTGGAGATCCGGCCCAGGACTGCGGTGTGCTCCTCCGCCTGGTAGTAGCTGCCGAGCTGGAGAACGGCGATGCCGGTGATCGTCATGAGCACGGAGGCGAGCACCGCCCCCCAGATGCCCATGGTTCCGAAGGCCACGAAGTACTGCAGTGCCTCCTGACCTGAGGCGAATCCGGCTCCGACGATCAATCCGATGAAGGCCATTGAGATGGCCAGGGCCCTGAGGAACATGGCAGGCAAACACTCCTGAAGTTAATGTGGTTACCTATCAGATTAACGCTCAGTTCCCCCGAAAGTCATACCAGGCGGGCTCAGCCGTAGAGGTCGTCGTCGAGACGCCGACGGCGAGGTGCTTCTCGACGCCGCGGTGGTTGCGGCGCCGGCGGTGCCTGCCGCGTTTCGGGGCGCTGCTGGGGCTGCTGCGGTCGCAGGGGTCGCTGCGGTCTCTGGGGGCGCGGGGGCCGGGGCTCGGTCGAGCGGCTGCGACTGCGCGCCATGAGTTCCTCCACCGTCACCTGGTTCGTGCGGCGGCGCGCACGCGAGGCGGCATCACGGTTGCGGCGATCGGCCTCGGCTGTGCGGCGCCGGTGGGCGATCGCCTCCTTCTCCGCGACACGTCCGGAACGGCGGGAGAGCCACACCCGCACCGCGGCGATGGCCGTCGCGAGGGCGAACACACCCACGAGTACGGGGAAGAACTGCGCCAGGGGGAACAGGGCGGTGGCGATCGCGGTCGTGGAGAGGGCGGGAGTGCCCTCGGACGCCTGGGAACGATTGACCACCCAGGAGGTGATCACGGTGAGCACTCCGAAGATCAGCGGAATGGAGGCCACGGTGAGGAACAGCCCGCGGACCTCGGTCAATGAGGCGACGACCACCGCGGCCAGCGCGAAGCACAGCAGGTAGGGCACGCCCACGGACTGGGTGTTGATGCTCAGCAGCAGGCCGGTGATGAGGGCGGCGATGACGATCGCGATACCGGACCAGGTCGGCAGTCCACCGCTGCGGGCGGATGAGCGGCTGCGGCTGCGATGACTGGTGGTGGACACGGGGACCAAGTCTAGCCGGACTCTTCATGGAACTGGTTCTCACTGGGCGTGGCGGGCCCACGCGGACGCAAGGTCACCTGTTCGGGTGCGCTGTGGGGGCGGTCGCGGCGGGCGGGGACATCGAGATCCGCCAGTCGGCGGGCGGTGACCATGACCCGGGAGTCCAGGGAACCGAGCGTGGCGTTGTACGCCTCGACGGTCTTCTCCAGCTGGCGTCCGACCCGGTGGTAGTGCTCTCCCATCGTGGACAGCCGGGTGTAGAGCTCCCGGCCGAGACGCTGGATGTCGCGGGCCCGGTCGGAGATGTCCTCCTGCCGCCAGCCCAGGGCCACGGTGCGCAAAAGTGCGAACAGGGTCGTCGGGGTGGCGATGACGATGTTGCGGGAAAAGGCGTACTCCAGCAGCTCCGGATCGACCCCCAGCGCGGCGTCGAGGAAGGGGTCGGCGGGGACGAACAGAACCACGAACTCCGGGGTGGGGTCGAAGGCGTCGATGTAGCCTTTCGCGGCCAGCTGGGTGACGTGGGTGCGCAACAGATGGGCGTGGCGGCGCAGATACCCGGCGTGTTCCTCCGGATCCTGGGCGTCGAGGGCGTCGAGGTAGGCGGCGAAGGGAACCTTGGCGTCGACGACGATGTGGCGCCCGCCCGCCAGGTTGACCACCAGGTCAGGGCGCACCAGTTGCCCGCCCAGGCGGACGGAGACCTGGGAATCGAAGTCGCAGTGGCGGACCATGCCGCCCAGTTCCACGACGCGTTCGAGCTGAATCTCTCCCCAGCGCCCGCGGATCTGCGGGGCCCTCAGGGCGGTGACCAGCTGGTCGGTGCGGTCACTCAGGCGGGTGGAGGTCCGGGCCATCGCCTGGATCTGGCTGGCCAGGGCGGCAGCGCCCACGGCCCGGTCCTGCTCCAGCTCCCGCAGCTGCCCGCCGATGGTGCCCACCGCCTCCTCCAGGCGGGTGAATCCGGGGTCGACGGTGGGGGAGGGGTCGGGGGTGCGTCGATAAGCATGGGCGAGCCAGCCGAGGACAGCGCCGAGCAGGACACCGACGAGAAGGACAGGCAGGGCAGCACTCATGCGCCCACTGTGTCACACACCCCCGACATGGCAGGTCAGTGACGCCCGAATCGTCCGAACAGTTTTTCGATGCGACTGTTGCTCAGGCGGAGGCGCCCGGCATCGGCGCCGGCGGTGGAGGTGGTGGGGACGTCCGCGGTGTCGTCGAGGGTCGTCTCCGCCGCGGTCGGCTGGCGGGGCTCGTCGACGTAGACGATGGACTCGCGCCAGCGCTGGCGCAGCAGGCGCCCCTCCTCCTCGGAGAGGCGGCCGTTGAGCTCCCCCTCCTCGGTGATCCAGGTGATGTCCTCGGCGCGTTTTTCGCCGGAGCGCAGGGCCATCATGTCCATGACGTAGCGGAAGGCGACGGCGACCATCGCGACAAAGGGCACGGCGAGGAAGGAGCCGACGAGTCCGAACAGACCGCCACCGATGGTGACGGAGACGAGGACGATCACTGGATGCAGGTTCATCGCCTTCGACTGCAGCCACGGGGAGAGGATGTTGCCCTCCAGCTGCTGCACGGCCAGGACGATGCCGAGGACGATGAGCGCCTGCGTCAGGCCCAGGGACACCAGTGCCACGAGCACGGCCAGCGCACCGGCGACCACTGCACCGACGATCGGGATGAAACCGGCGATGAACGTGATCACCGCGAGGGCCAACGCCATGGGGACCCCGACGATGAACAGGCCGAGGCCGATGAAGATGGCGTCGACAAGCGAGACGATCGCCTGCGCGCGGATGAAACCGCCGAGGGTGGTCCACCCGCGGGTGAGGCTCTCGGTGAGATGCCAGCCGACCCGTCGGCCGGAGACCGTGCGGGCCCAGGGCAGGAAGCGGTGCCCGTCCTTGAGGAAGAAGAACGTCAGCACGATGACCACGAACAGGGTGAACATCACCGAGGTGGCCGCGCCGACACCGGTCACGATGCCGCCGGCGATGGCGCCGGCCTGATCCTGGACCCAGCTGGCCGCCTCGTTGATCATCTGGGAGAGATCGTCGCCGTCGACGTTGAGCGGCGGGCCCTGCGCCCACAGCTGCAGGCGCTGGATACCCTCCAGGGACTGCAGGTAGAGGATCTGGGACTGCCGCGCGATGTCCGGGGCGATGAACCACAGGAGCGTGCCCAGGAAGCCGAAGAAGGCCAGCATGGAGATGACGGCGGCCAGTGCGGCAGGCAGGCCCTTCTTCCGCATCCACGTGGTCGGCGGGGCCAGCACGGTGCACACGATGATGGCGAAGGCCACGGGCAGGACACCGGTGCCCACCTGCTTGAGCAGGAACCAGGCGATGTAGAGGAACACCGCGATGATGAGCATCCGCAGGGCCCACATGGCGAAGGACTTCAGCCACTCCGACATGACCACGGAGCGGTCGATCTGGTCCCGGTAACCACCGAGCTCCTCCTGCTCGTCCAGATCCAGGCTGCTGAAGGCCGTGGACCCGTCCGTGCGGGAGGAGCCGGGGTCGTCCGGATCGAGGTGGGGCTGGGGCTGGTCAGTCACAGCCTCCATACTGCCTCACCCACCCTCCGGGTGGTGTCAGTGGATCTCCTGTTCCGCGAGGCGTTCGTCGCGGGCGTGGTCGTCGGTGCCCAGGGCGCCGGAGGTGTCATCCGGGTTGGCGCGCAGGTGCAGGGCGCTGGCGATGAAACCGCCCCAGATGACCACCATGAACAGGACCATCATCATGATTGCGATTCCGCTCATCGGATCGTTCCTTCCTCGGTGGTGGTGACAGGCTTATCGACGCCCGCTGCAGGCTCCGCAGGCGCCTGCGTGCCGTACCGGCGGGGAGTGTGGATCTCACGGCGGACCTCGGGATCGACACCGAAGTCGGAGCCGGGTGGGCCGTCGAGACGCAGGGTGCCGCGCCACGGGACCAGGGAGAACACGAAGGCGTTGACGGCGATGAGTGCCAGCACGGCCCAGCCGTAGATGGCGACCTGCGTGGTGGTGTAGCCACCGTAGGGCTCCTGCACCAGGGAGATGAGCTCCTGGGCGAGGGTGAAGCCGAGGACCAGGGTGGTGACGTTGACCACGAAGATGCGCCACATGGTGCCCACCTTGAAGGAGGACACGGCGTTGATGTGCAGGGAGAACTCGTCGATGCGACGCAGGATCCAGTCCAGGATGACCACGGCGATAAGGGCGATGGCCACGATGCCGATGTTGTTGGTGAACTTGTCCATGATGTCCAGGGCCATGAGGCCGGACGTGGTGGAGAACATCGCCAGGGAGATCAGCGCCATGAAGGTGCCGATGCCGATGGCGACGACCTTACGCGGCAGGTTGAGCTTGTCCTTGATCGCGGAGACCACGACCTCCAGGAGGGAGAACAGGGAGGTGAAGCCCGCGATGGTCAGGGAGGCGAAGAACAGGAAGCCGAAGATCGGGCCGAATGCCATCTCGTTGATGATCGCCGGGAAGGCGACGAATGCCAGGCCGATGCCGGAGGTGGCGACCTCATCGACGGCCACCGCCTGCTGCACCGCCATGAAGCCCAGGGCGGCGAAGACACCGACGCCGGCGAGGACCTCGAAGGAGGAGTTCGCGAAGGCGGTGGTCAGGCCGGTGCCCGTGAGGTTGGTGCGGGGGCGCAGGTAGGAGGAGTAGGTGAGCATGATGCCGAAGCTCACGGACAGGGAGAAGAAGATCTGTCCGTAGGCGGCGATCCACACGGTGCCGTTGGCCAGCGCGCCCCAGTCCGGGGTGAACAGGGCGTCGAGGCCCGTGGCGGCACCCGGCAGCAGGAGGGCCTGGACAACCACGATGATGAACAGCACGGCCAGCAGCGGGATGAAGAACTTCGCCACCTTTCCGATACCCTTGTCCACGCCGATCGCCAGGACGATGATCGCGGCGATCCAGACGACGGCCAGGGCCAGGGCGATCTGCGGGACGAAGTCGGTGGAGAAGGTGGCGGTCTCGTCGAACTGCAGGAACTCACCGAAGAAGTAGGCGTTCGGATCATCACCCCACGCCTTGGTGAAGGACTTCACCGCGTACAGCGCAGCCCAGCCGATGATCGCGGCGTAGTAGATGGTGATGAAGAAGGACACGCCCACCTGGATCCAGCCGACCGGCTCGGCCCAGGACTTGATGCGGCGGAAGGTCAGCGGCGCGGAACCGCGGTAGCGGTGGCCGAGTGCGTAGTCCAGAAACAGCAGCGGGATACCCGCCGTCAGCAGGGCGATGAGGTAGGGGATGAGGAAGGCGCCGCCGCCGTTGTCGTAGGCGACATAGGGGAAACGCCAGATGTTGCCGAGACCGACGGCGGAGCCGATCGCGGCGAGCAGGAAGGCCCAGCGGGAGGAGAAGATCTCGCGCCGCTCGCCCTGCCCGGAGCCCGAGGTGGGCTGCGAGGTGGTCGAAGACATGTGAGTGCCTGTCTAGGTGAGTGATGTGCAGTGGCATGCCCGTGGTGGAGGCGGAGAAACGTCCAGGGTGTGACGTGTTCAACGTAGAAGTGGACCGATCATATAACGCTGGTGCGACGCTGGCATAACCTGGGGAGTCCGCTGAGTGTCTGGGGAAAAGCGCAGGCTGCTAGGATCAACGCCCGTGAGCCTTACTCTTGGAATCGTCGGTCTGCCCAACGTGGGCAAGTCCACCCTCTTCAACGCCCTGACCCGCAACGATGTGCTGGCCGCGAACTACCCGTTCGCCACCATCGAACCCAACGTCGGCCTCGTCGAGCTTCCCGACGCCCGCCTGACCCGCCTCGCCGAGATCTTCGGCTCTGAGCGGATCCTGCCGGCGACGGTGTCCTTCGTCGACATCGCCGGCATCGTCAAGGGTGCCTCCGAGGGCGAGGGCATGGGCAACGCCTTCCTGGCGAATATCCGCGAGGCCGACGCCATCTGCCAGGTCGTGCGCGCCTTCTCCGACGAGAACGTCATCCACGTCGACGGTGAGGTCAACCCCTCCACGGACATCTCCGTGATCAACACCGAGCTCATCCTCGCCGACCTGCAGACCGTGGAGAAGGCCCTGCCGCGCCTGGAGAAGGACGCCAAGAAGGACAAGTCGCTCGCCGACGCCGTCGCCGAGGTGAAGAAGGCCCAGGCCGTCCTGGAGGATGACCGCACGTTGTTCTCCGCCGCCAAGAACGGCGAGCTCGACCTCGCGCTCATCCGCGACCTGCACCTCATGACCGCCAAGCCCTTCCTCTACGTCTTCAACTCCGATGAAGAAGTGCTTACCGACGACGCCAAGAAGGCCGAGCTCGCGGCGCTGGTCGCCCCCGCCGACTGCGTGTTCCTCGACGCCCAGACCGAGACCGACCTGCTCGAGCTCGACGAGGAGGAGGCCGCCGAGCTGCTCGAGGGTGTCGGCCAGGACGAGCCGGGCCTGCACTCCCTGGCGCGTGCGGGTTTCGAGACCCTCGGACTGCAGACCTACCTCACCGCCGGGCCGAAGGAGTCCCGCGCCTGGACCATCCACAAGGGCGACACCGCCCCGCAGGCCGCCGGCGTCATCCACACCGACTTCGAGCGCGGCTTCATCAAGGCCGAGATCGTCTCCTTCGCCGACCTCGACGCCGCCGGCTCCATGGCCGAGGCCAAGGCCCAGGGCAAGGTCCGCCAGGAGGGCAAGGACTACGTCATGGCCGACGGTGACGTGGTGGAGTTCAAGTTCAACGTGTAG
>NZ_JAUNRW010000077.1:4595-10719 GCF_030535495.1 Corynebacterium sp. | reverse complement strand
CTGAGCACGATCGTCGGGCCGTTCTCCCCGGAGATCGTGGCCCGCATCGAGCTGGAGATCGACGACGCCACGTACGTCCTGGCCACCATGCGGCGGCTTCCGCGGGGTGTCAACGCCCTCGACTACACCCGGGAGGGTCTGGCCGCCCAGGTTGTTTCCCATACCCAGGGCATCGAGCTGGGCCGGACCCTGCGCTTCCTCCACGACTCACTGCTTCTGGCGTTCCCCTACGAGTGGGCGTCCGCGGCGGAGCACATGCAGCGGCTGGAGGACCGCCTCGACGACTTCGTCCACATGGCGCCACGGCTCGCCGAATACGCCCCGTGGATCAGGGACTGGTACCGCTCGCTCGACGGAGAGATGCTCGTCCAACGCCTGCACGGCAACGTCAATCTGAAGCAGATGTGGCTGGGTCCGGATGAACGATGGGTCATCGGAGGCTGGGCCGGGGAGGTCGTTGCACCCATGGAGGAACGTGCTCGACTCGGTTGCCCCCTCGAGGATCTGGCCTCCCTGCAGCGCTCCATGTTCTGGGCGTGCCGGGGCAACAAGGCGTGGTGCATCAAGGCCATGGCCGCCATTTTCGAGGGGTACGGCGAACCGATGATGTCCGCGTTGTTCTCCGCTTTCGTGCTGGATCGCGCGTGCAAGGAGGTCGCCGAGGAAACGATGAGTGCTGACGGTGAGCCCGATCTGCCCTTCGAGTTCCTCGAGTGGTTCCGGGAGGTCGCTCTTCCCACGCGGGAAACGATGGAACCCTCGTCCTTCCTGCGCCCGGCCTAAGCGTTGACTCTGGTGGCCCAGGTCACCTCTGCGGTCTGATGGGTTGTACATGACACGGAGACCTCCTCTATGTTTGAGGCAGTCTCAGTAGAAGCGTTCCCCCCTCGGTCCCCTACAGCTCGTGAGGGCCTGCCGACGAAAGGTGACAACCCACATGAACAACGCCCGCGAGGTCGTTGCACGAGCCCTGGTGACCATGCCCTTCCCGTCCGCCCTCGACGTGGTCGCCTCCGGCCCCATCCCGGGCGGCCAACACGTCCTGCTCACCGACCACGACAGCGACGGCCATTCCGTCATCCAGTTCATGCTTGACGACGACGGCACGCCCATGCTGCACGGAGCGACCGAGGCCGGCCTGGCACTGTGCGAGAACCTCAACGACGGCGATGACATCGGCATCGGCAGATTTCTGGGGGTCATGCCTGCCGATCTGCAGTACGTGCGCCACAGCCGCGACGAACACCGCATCGATGTCTATCTCACCGATGATCTCGACGTCGGGGAGAAGTTCGTCCTCACGCTGTACCGCCGCGTCTGGCCCGGCACCCCCGTCGAGGTCGAGGCCCTGTCGACCGTGACCGGGCGCTACTCGCCGGACCTGCTGGGCAGAATCGAGTGGAAGTGGCACGGCCGACGCTACATTCTCGGCACCATCCGCCGTCTGCCCACGGGTACGAGGGCGCTCGAGTATTTCCGGGCCGGCGCCGAGGCTCAGGTGTTCTCCTACGATGAGGGTGTCGAACTCGGGGCCACCGTGCGCTACGTCCATGACTCCCTGCTCATGGCATTCCCCTACGAGCAGGAATCCGCCGAGGTGATCCAGACCGCGCTGCTGGAGCGACTGGAGGCGTTTCGCACGCAGTGCCCCGAACTGCTCGATAATCACGTCGGCTGGATCACGGCCTGGTACCACCAGCTGCGCGGCACCATGCTCGTGCACCGGCTGCACGGAAATCTCACCCTCGACCGGATCTGGCTCGAGGAGGACAACACGTGGCTCATCGGTGGCTGGGAGGGCGACGTGCGCCTGCCGATGGCGGAACGTGCCCGACTGTGGTCCCCCCTGCGGGACCTGGCCATCCTCAACGGCTCCCTCGTGGAGGCGTGCGGAGGAAACGGCAGCTGGTGCCGGATGCTCATGGCGTCGATCTGCGAGGGGTACGGCGACCCGATCTATTCGGTCCCCTTCATCTCCTTCGTCCTCGATCGCATCTGTGAGCAGCTGGTCTGCGCCTCGCTCGATCCGGAGGCGTCGACGGAGACACTCATGTCGTTCCTGACCTGGTTCGCCGAGGTCGAGCCGTCCCTGCACCGGCAGCTCGAGGAGTCAAGCTTCATGCGATTTTCCTAAGAAATTCCTAACAAAAGGGACCCCTTTTTTTCATTGCCGTTGATAGGATCATTCCATCCAGAGCCCCCGCGGGAGTGGGGGATCAACGAGCAAACTCAACACAGGAAGGTCCCACTACGGTGCCCACTGATCAGCTCGACGCAGTGACAACAGATCACTTGCTGCGGTCACCAGTGCCGTCGCCAGGCGACCTGACCATTGCCGCCAGTGCCGCCGTCCCCGGTGGCCGCCACATCATCGGCCGCACGGACGACCCGGAAGACGAATCCCTCTACCAGTACATCCTCGGCGAGGACGACACCCCCCTCGACCAGCATGTAGTGCCCACGGGATTCGATCTCGCCCGGGGAATCAGCACCGGCGACATCGTGGGCCTGGGCACCTTCCTCGGATCCATGCCCGACACACTGTGCTTTGTCCGCAGCACACGCGACGACAACCGGATCGACATCTACCTCACCGATGAGCCCGCCTGGCCCGAGATAGAGAAGTTCGTCCTCACCTTTTACCGCCGCGTCTGGCCGGGTATCCCCCACGAGGTGGAGCTGCTGTCCACCCTGATCGGCGCCTATTCACCCGATCTCATCGGGCGCATCGAAACCACGTACCAGGACCGCAGCTATGTGTTGGGCACGCTGCGTCGGATGCCCACCGGTGTCAACGCCTGGGATGAGGCCCGTCGCGCCGCCCCTGCCCAGATGTACTCCCACACCAAAGGGGTCGCACTCGGACAGACACTGCGCTTCATCCATGACTCGATGCTCATGGCCTTCGGCTACGACTGGGTCCCGGCCGAATCGGTCCGCCAACGACTGACCCGACGCCTGGACATGTTCGTCGAATCAGCACCCATCCTCGCCGCTTCCGCCCCGCTCATCCGCGAATGGTACGCCCTCCTCACGGGGGAGATCCTGGTCCAGCGGGTGCACGGCAACGTCTGCCTCCAGAAACTCTGGCTGGAAGACCACCACCGTTGGTTGATCGGCGGCTGGGAAGGCGACATCCGCCGCCCCATGCCCGAGAGAATCACCCCGGGCTGTTCCCTGGAGGATCTCGCGACCCTGCAGCGCTCCCTGTTCTGGGCTTCCGAGGGAAACGGCACCTGGTGTATCAGAACCATGACCTCCATCATGGAGGGCTACGGCCATTCGCTCATGTCCCCGCTGTTCTTCGTCTACGTCCTCGACAAGATCTGCGAAGAGGTGCACACGGAGACCCACTGCGTCGGCGGACGCCCCCAGATCCCCCTGCAGTTCCTGGAAATGTTCCGGGCGGCCGCACCGCCCTTCTCCATCCAGCACTCCACCTCGGAGTTCATGCGCTCAACCCCGTAGCGCCTCCCGAAGGCGGTGCTCCCCCAACTCCTCGACGAGCCACGGGCTGAAGGCGAAGGGGGTGGCGTCCACTGCGCTGAACACCTCTTGCGGGCTGGCCCAGGCCAGGGAATCAATCTCATCTTCCCGAGGCTGCGCCTGCTCGCCCTCCCGCAGGCGGGCGACGAACACGGGGCAGATCTCATTTTCGACGATGCCGCTGGAGTCCACCGCCCGGTACCTGAAGTCCGGCAGCACCTCGACGATGTCGCTCAGCGCTCCCGGCGCCAGCCCCAGCTCTTGGACGCTGCGCCTGGCCACCGCCTCCTCGTTGCTCTCCCCGGGGCCCGGGTGCCCACAAAAGCTGTTGGTCCACACCCCGGGCCACGTCTTCTTCGACAGCGCCCGGCGCGTGAGCAACAGCCGCCCGTGCGAGTCCAACAGGTAGCAGGAGAAGGCGAAGTGCAAGGGGGTGTGCGCGGTATGGATGGTGGCCTTCGGCGCGGTACCGGTAGCCTCACCCTGCTCGTCGGCCAGAACCACCAGTTCAACGTCGTCAGTCATGCCCCCACCCTACCCAGGTCAATCGCGGGCCCACGCTCCGATCACCCCGGGCACCACTGCGGGCCGCTCCCCGATGAGCTCCGCCACGTTGCCTTCCTCCTCCACCGCCGAGGTCACCGACTTCACCTTCGACTGCTTACCCTGCGCCTGTCCCGCCATCGGAGCACCCATCATGGGCATCATTCCGCGGGGTGTCATTCCACCGCCGCTTCTCGACGCCCCACTCATCCCCGCCCCCGCTACCGGTCCCGCTGCCACACCGGCCGCCGGAACGCCGCCGGGCATACGCGCCGCGCTCGCCCCGGACAGCCCTCCGCTGCCGGGCGCGCGCACTCCGCCGGCTCCGGGCACTCCGCCGCTACCCGGGCGGACACCACCGCCCGGCATCCCCGCACTTCCGCCACCGAGGCGCGCGGAGCCTGGACGTGTGCTCGGATTCACCGCGGCCATCGGCCCGATCCCGCCCGGGGTGGCCATGCCGTTCGCGACACCGGCGGGCACCGAGGTGCGGCCCAACCCGGCACTTCCCGTGGGGGCCTGTCCAAGGCCGGCCAACGGAGGGGGGAAAGACCCGGATCCGGTGCCCGCAGTGACACCACCGGTCGGTGGACCCATGGTGCCGATACTCGGCGGTGCAGTCAGCGTTCCTGCGGAGGCTGCCGTCGTCCCCACGTCCGCCCCATTGACCAGCGGGTTGAGGTGGCCACCGTTGACCCGTGCCAGATCATTGACCCCGGCCTGAACTGTTCCGAACTCGCCGGCACCCACCGCCCGCTGCAGGGAGGTCAGTGCCTCCAACGGCGCGCCCGGCGCGCGCAGACCCTGCGCGTTGTGCTTGGTTCCCTTCCCCTCCACATGGCCCATGCCCAGTGCGATCTCTCCCCCGCCATCCGGTGCCGGGTCCATCACCATGAGGTTCCGGATCGGTGGCACACCCGCCGCGACTGCCGGGGTGTAGCTGGCCGGGAATGACATGAGGAAGGCGCGCTCTGCGGCAGCCCGTGCCACCGGATTCGGGATGGCGTTGATGGCCGGCATCGCCATCGCCACGGTCAACGCCCCCTGCTGCTGGACCACGTTGACCATCTCCACGGACTTCGCCATGATCGTCGAATTCATGGCGAAACTCTGCCCTGCGCGTGCCACCTCCGACACCTTGCCGATGGCAGCTTCAATCACGTCACCCCGATTCCGTGCCCCGAGATCACCGGCCACCGTCTGCAGGTCACTGGCGATCGCCTGTACATCAGCCGCCATCCGATGCCACATCTGCGACGCCTGCACCAGCTCGCCGATCCGGGTGGATGAGAAATCCATGTTGAGCTGATTGATCGACACCGCCGGAGTCACCACCGGGGGGATGAAAGCGAAGCTGTCGAAACGTGGACGCGGGCGCGGCGGGAAGCTCACTCCGTCATCACCGACGACGCCACCTTCATCCGCAATGTCCATCCCCCGAGCCACGAAGGCGTTCTGACCGGTGAGCGCCTGGTAGCTGGCAGCGAGTGCACCGCTGAGCCATTCCACCTGCTCGGCGTAGGACTGCATCACCGCAATGGCCGAACCCGGTCCGCCGTTGATCACCCCGCCATGGTTCCCTCCCAGCTGGTCCAGGCCCGAGACCCCGGAGAAGCTGGCGTTGAGTGAATTTTGGAGAGCTCGGTCTGCGGTCGTCACCGCACGTTGGCCGATGACCTTGAGCTCCTGTACTCCTCCGATTACCGAATCATGGTCGATGAAAACGTCCATGGATTTCCCCCAATTGGTTGTAGATCGAGTTCAACGTCGCGGAGGCGACGTCGCAATAGTGCTGTCGGTCCCGTTCGGATAGGACCTCGGTGTACCTGACAATGAGCCGCCCCCGATTTGTGTGAACTGCAGCGCTGCAATTGTTCTCGATGTCATTAGGCATCAGATGCAGATAGCCCCCTGGCACAATCCCTGTCGACATGTCTCCGAGAATCAAGCCCTGTTCCTCGAGTTTGGCCTTCGAATTCCGGTCCCCCACCAGCGAGAAGACCCCCGGATAGCGCTGCTCGTCGAGTGCGGTGAACGAACACATCGCGGACCGATTGCCGTCATAGAAAGGCTCGTCGATCGGATCCCCCAACCC
>NZ_JAUNRW010000077.1:0-4495 GCF_030535495.1 Corynebacterium sp. | reverse complement strand
AATCTCGGTGCACGGGTCGAACACCCGGAAGTCCCCGTCAGGATCGAACTCGCCGAGTTCGAGTGCCTGGGTGGTGGGGGTCGGGGTGGTGGACGGAGCGTCGATAAGCGGATCCGGTGCGGTGGCGCAGGCGGTGAGCAGTGCGGCCCCCAGAATGCAGGGCAGGAGTCGGCGGGCGGGCATGCAGTCCCCTCTGGTGTGGTCGAGGGCGCGGAGAGTTTCCGCACCCGACACACTTAGACTCCGAAAACCGCCGAAAGGTTCCCTGCGCGGCGAAATTTTCTCGCTGCGGTGCCTAGAAGTTGAGGTTGCCTTCCCAGATCACGTTGCCCACCTGCAGCTTTGCGTCCCAGAGGTTTCCGGGGCTGACGGTGAAGGCGTAGCGCAGGTTGGTGGAGGCGCCGGGGCCCAGGGGCAGATCAAGTCCGAGCGGCAGGTCGGTGGCGTCGTTGGCGATGGGCTCGACATCCGTCCGCTCGCCGCCGCCGGGGTTGTAGGACAGGGTGGGCTGCGGGATGGCCGAGGGGGGCAGCGGTTCGTCGTTGAGGTTGGTGACCAGCATGGTGATCACGCTGCCGCCGGTCTGCCCGGAGCGGGCTCCCTGGTAGGTCCACTCGACGTTGAGGCCGGGGTCCTCGGTGGCGTCGCGGAGGGACTCCGCTTGGATCGGGTCGACCTGTTCGGCCTGAGCCTCAGGGGTTTCAGAGGTGGTGACCACGATGTCTTCCTCGGTGGAATCTCCGTTGTCACCTCCACAGGCGACGAGGAGTGCGGAGGATGCGAGGATCGCCAGGGCGGGGCCAAGTCGGGACACGATTGCCTGCCTTTCGTACCGGCCTAAGATGTGCGGGGTAGCTTTCTCGAGTCTAATGACGGACATCGTCTCGCCGTGGAGCAACTCGGGACGCATGTCTCGGCAACAATACAGATTGGGAGCACGTTGAATTCTCTCGCCCGCATCATCCGCAGCGCCTCCGCCCTGTGGCCGTACTACCTCGGGGTGGTGCTCATCTCCACGGCCGCGGCGGCACTGGCGCTGGTCTCGCCATTCATTCTCCGCGAGGCCACTGACACGATCGTCTCCGCCGTGCACGGTGATGTCGCCGTCGCGGATGTCACCATGACGCTGCTGTGGCTGGCTGTGGCCCTGCTCGTGGCTGATCTGCTCAACACGGCGATGACGAACATCGGCGGTTACATCGGCGATGTCATGGCCATGCGCATGCGCCAGATCCTGTCGACGCGCTACTACGCGAAGCTGCTGGCCCTGCCGCAGCGCTACTTCGACAACCAGGTGACAGGCACCGTGATCGCGCGGTTGGACCGTTCCATCACATCGATCACGCAGTTCCTGCAGTCGTTCTCCAACAGCTTCTTCCCCATGCTCATCCAGGTGGTGGCGGTGCTGGCCATCACCGCCTGGTACTACTGGCCGCTGACCATCCTGCTGGCGGCACTGTTCCCGGTGTACATGTGGCTGACCACGTTGACGTCGAAACGCTGGCAGAAGCTCGAGGGGCAGAAGAACGAGCAGATCGACCTGGCGAACGGGCGTTTCGCGGAGGTCATCGGCCAGGTGAAGGTGGTCAAGTCCTTCGTCTCCGAGGTCCGGGAGCTCGATGACTTCGGTTCCCGTTACGGGAAGACAGTCGACATCACCCGCCCGCAGTCGCGCTGGTGGCATTCCATGGACACCGCGCGCGGTGCGGCACTTAACCTCATCTTCTTCGGCGTCTACCTCACGCTGTTCTTCCGCACCGTCAACGGCCAGTTCACCCTGGGTGACATGGTCATGCTCATCCAGCTGGTCAACCTGGCCAAGCAGCCGGTGTTCATGATGAGCTGGATCGTCGACGCCGCCCAGCGCGCCATGGCCGGCTCCAAGGACTACTTCAAGGTCATGGAGGAGGAGTTCGAGCCGACGGCCAACGCCGAGCTCATCGCCGCCACCGAGGCCTCCGGTGTGCCGGTCCTCGATCTCACCCCCGTCCCGCCGCTGCCGGCCGCGGCCCCGGTCGTGCGTTTCGACGACGTCACGTTCTCCTACAACGAGGACGAGCCGGTCATCCGCGACGTGTCCTTCGAGGCGCGGGAGGGCGAGAAGATCGCCCTGGTCGGCGAATCCGGCGGCGGCAAGTCGACGCTGGTCAACCTGCTGCTCGGCCTCTACCCCGTCGAGGAGGGCAGCCTGCAGGTGTGCGGTCGGGACGTCCGCGATCTCTCCGCTGCGGAGCTGCGCGCGAGTGTCGGCGTCGTGTTCCAGGAGGCCTCGCTGTTCTCCGGCACGGTGCGCGAGAACATCGCCTACGGCCGCCCCGGCGCGAGCGAGGAGGAGATCATCGCCGTCGCCCGCCGCGCCAATGCCCACGACTTCATCATGCGCTTCCCCGACGGCTACGACACCGTCATCGGCGAGCGCGGCCTGCGCCTGTCCGGCGGTCAGAAGCAGCGCGTCGCCGTGGCCCGCGCCATGCTCAAGGACGCTCCCCTGCTGCTTCTCGACGAAGCCACCTCCGCCCTCGACACCAAGGCCGAGCGCGCCGTCCAGGCGGGTCTCGACGAACTGATGAAGAACCGCACCACCATCATCATCGCGCACCGGCTGTCGACGATCGCGAACGTGGACACCATCGTCACCCTCCGCGAGGGCGAGGTCGACGAAATAGGTTCACCCGACGAGCTGGCCTCCTCCGGCGGCATCTACGCCGAACTCCTGCAGCTCACGGCCTCCTCCTCGGCCGCCGACCGCGCGCGCCTGAAGAAGTACGGTCTCGTGGTCGACGGGCCCGCAGCAGAAGAAGAGGACTAACCTGTCTGGCATGCAGTTCCCCACCCTCGATCAGCTCAAGGACCGCCGCACCCGCAAGTGGACGGTCTACGACGATGACGTCCTGCCCCTGTGGATCGCGGAGAGTGACTTCTTCACCTGCCCGCCGGTGAAGCAGGCGATCGCCGACGCCATCGACCGGGAGTCCTTCGGCTACACCCCGGCCACCTCCGACCTGCCGGACGCGGTCTCGGACTTCTACGCGCAGCGCTACGGCTGGCGCCCGGACCCGGCGATGATCGTCGCCGTGCCGGACGTGGTGCGCGGCCTGGCCCTGGCCATCGAGTACATGACCCGTCCCGACACGGGTGTCATCGTGCCCGTGCCGGCCTACCCGCCCTTCCTCGAGCTGCCGGAGACGACCCGCCGCACGATGCACTACATCGACGCTTACGGGGGGCTGGACCTCGGGGACGTCGAGAAGCAGTTTGCGGCGGGCGCCGGATCCATCCTGCTCTGCGCGCCGAACAACCCGCTGGGCTACACGCTCGACGCCCAGTTCCTGGAGGAGCTGTGCCGGCTTGCGGAGCGTTACGACGCCCGCGTCCTGGTCGACGAGATCCACGCCCCGCTCGTCCTCGACGGCACGCACGTGTGCGCCGCCAGCATCAACCCGGAGGTGTGCATCACCGTCACCGCCACCTCCAAGGCGTGGAACATCGCGGGCCTGAAGTGCGCGCAGATGATCTTCACCAACCCGGCAGACCATGAGACCTGGAAGAAGATGACCGGCGTGGCCAAGGACGGCACCTCCACGCTGGGCATCTGGGCGGCCATCGCCTGCTACCGGGAGGGCGGGGATTTCCTCGACGAGCAGGTCGCCTACCTGCGGGCCAACCGCGACTGGCTGGTGGAGGAACTGCCGAAGCGCATCCCGGGCATCCGGGTGAGCAACCCCGCCGCCACGTACCTCATGTGGCTGGACTTCTCCGGCACGGCGATCGGCGACCACGAGCGCCCGGCGATCTGGCTGCGGGAGCACGCGAAGGTGGCCTTCAACGACGGTCTGCACTTCGGTCCGGGTGGGCTTCACCATGCCCGATTGAACTTCGCCACCTCGCGGGAGATCCTCGTAGAGGCCGTCGATCGGCTGGCCTCTGCACTGAACCTGTGAATTCCCTACCCTGGATTGCATGACCGAAGAGCGCTACGACGATCCCCCCGTTTCCACCACCGGCCCGCACGGCCCCGGCCTGTCCATGGGACCCCTCGGAGAGGGCCCGGAGCCGGAGAAGAACCCCGAGCGTCCGAAGACGGACGCGGAGGGATATTTCGTCGAACCGGAGTCGGAGGAGTTCGAAACCCCGACCCCGGCCCCCGGCGACGCCCCCTGGGAGCGCCCGGAACCGGACTGGTACAAGGAGGCCGTCTTCTACGAGGTCCTCGTCCGCGCCTTCTACGACCCGGACGGGACGGGCTCCGGCTGCCTGCGGGGTGTCACCGAGAAGCTCGATTACCTGCAGTGGCTCGGCGTCGACTGTCTGTGGTTGCCGCCGTTCTACGATTCCCCGCTGCGCGACGGCGGCTACGACATCCGCAACTTCCGTGAGGTCCTGCCCGAGTTCGGCACCGTCGATGACTTCGTCGAGCTCATGGATGAGGCCCACAAGCGTGGCATCCGCGTCATCACCGACCTGGTGATGAACCACACCTCCGACCAGCACGCCT
>NZ_JAUNRW010000076.1 GCF_030535495.1 Corynebacterium sp. | reverse complement strand
CTCTCAGCGATGGCGTTGGTGAATTCCTAGAGCTTCACCATCGGTTCGTAGCCGAAGGGGATGCGATCGGAATCGACGATCTGCTTGCCGAAGGGGAAGCAGGTGACCGGGATCATCTTGATGTTGGCCCAGGCCAGCGGGATTCCGATGATCGTGGCGGCCTGTGCTGCTGCCGTGGTCACGTGGCCGATGGCCAGCCACAGGCCGGCCACGACGAACCAGATGACGTTGCCGACAGCCGACATGCCACCCACTCCACCCGAGGGCTGGATGACGGAGCGTCCGAAGGGGGCGATGGCGTAGTTGGCCATGCGGAAGGAGGCGACGCCGGCCGGGATGGTGACCACCAGGAGGCAGGCGAGGATGCCGAAGAGCACGTAACCGGCGGCGAGCAGGAACCCGCCGGTAATGAACCAGAGGATATTGAGCAGGAGCTTCACACTCCCGAATCTAGTCGAATCCGCGACTAGGCTGTGGGGCATGAACGACGAACTGCGTCTGTCCGACATGGAGCGGCTCAACGCCATGTCGACGCTGGCCTCCCACTACACGGAGGGCCGTCTCGACAACACCGAGTTCGACGAGCGTTCCCTGGCCGTGTCGGAGGCGAAGACCATCGGCGACCTCCGGCCGCTGTTCGCCGATCTTCCGGGCCAGTTGGACGGCGCCCTCACCGACGGCAAGGAGCTCGTCGCCCAACCGGAGCCGGAGGCGGATCTGGAGGATCTGCGCTCCCGTGGCGTGCGGGTGGAGAAGTGGGACGCAGCCATCGGCAGTTCGACCCTGGCCCTGTTCTTCATTCTCATGTTCGTCTTCGATGTCAGCTGGGCGTGGGTCGTCTGGCCGGTCATGGGTGCGGTGCTGATGATCCCCCGCGCCATCCACGGTCTGTCCGATTCGGATGAGGACACCTACGAGGAGATCAAGAAGGTGGAGGCGGAGGAGCGGAAGGCTCGCCTCAAGCGGGCGGCGAAGAGGATGAAGGAGTTGGAGGAGTAACCTCTCCCCCATGCTGTCCTCGATCGTCGACTGGGTTGTCCGTCTCATGGAGGTACTCGGCGCGCCCGGCGTCGGTATCGCCATCCTGCTGGAGAACCTCTTCCCGCCGATCCCCTCGGAAGTGGTCCTGCCCCTGGCGGGTTTCACCTCCTCGCAGGGAGACCTCAATGTCTGGGCGGCGTTCATCTGGGCGACGATCGGCTCTGTCGTCGGCGCGTTCCTGCTCTACTGGCTCGGTGCCGGCATCGGGGCATCACGTCTGCGCCACATTGCGGACCGGATGTGGCTGGTGGAGGCAGACGACGTCGATAAGGCGCTCGACTGGTTCGACCGCTACGGGCGCTGGTCGGTGTTTTTCGGCCGCCTCATCCCGGGCATCCGTTCGCTCATTTCGATCCCGGCGGGCGTCGACCGCATGAATCCGCTCACCTTCGGCCTGATGACTGTCGCGGGTTCGGCCCTGTGGAACGCCGTGCTCATCTACACCGGCGTCGTCCTGGGCGACAACTACGACCTCGTCGAGAAGTATGTCGGCCAGTACTCGTCAGTCGTCTACGCCATCATCGGTATCGCGGTCCTCGTGGTGGTCGGCCTGTTGGTACGACGGGCACGGCGACGTAGCCAGGAGGCACCGGCTGACAGTCGGGGCACCACCAGATGATGCGCTCCCCCAGCCACGCCCGCAAAATGACGGCCCCGCAGCGTCGGCAGGGTCGTCCGTGGCGGCCGAACACATAGGTGGTCTCCCCGGCGCGCTTCACACCGGTGGTCACGCGCACGGGGCTGTCCCGGTTGGCCCACATGACGCGGCGGGTGATCTGGAGGATCTGCTCCACGTCGACCTCGTCGACCGCGCGGGCGGGGTGGACTCCGGCGAGGAAGCAGATCTCGGCGCGGTATTCGTTGCCCACGCCGGCGAGGTTGCGCTGTTCGAGCAGTGCCTCGCCTATCGACCCTTGCGGTATGGCCTCGATGCGACGGCGCGCCTCCCCAGGATCCCAGTCCCCCAGGACATCGGGGCCGAGGTGGGCGATCTGGGAGTGATAGTCGTCGACGCCGAAGACCCGGACGAACCCCAGGGAATGGCCGACGATCTCGATGGGCCGGGTGTCCGCCAGGTGGAGGACGACGCGGGCGGTGTGGCCGGGTTTGCGCCAGCGGTCGCCGACGCGGTGGAGGGCCCAGGTGCCCTCCATCTTCAGGTGGGTGTGCAGGATGCGCTCACCCATCTGCATGAACAGGTGTTTGCCGTAGGGCCATACGCGTTCGACGGTGGCCCCGTCGAAGGTGGTCAGGGCGACGGAGGGCACGCGGAGGGAGGTGTGGAGTACTTCCCGGCCGGTCATGAACTGCAGTCGGCGGGAGAGTTGGAGGACGGAGTCACCTTCGGGCACTCTCTCACGCTACCGCCACGGGGTCCCGGTCCGGATGTCTGTCCCCGGTCTCTCCGGCCCGTGCCCCGCGGCTGGCTATCCCCCCGGTGAGTCATGTTCCCCGAAGGATCGATATGACATGAATGTAGTCTCGCCCATCCCAGTGGGCACCGTAACGTCAGCTGCTTTTATTCATCGTCGAAGCTGATGTCGTCAATAACTTCCGTCACACGACGCCCCCGCCCGGGGGTACGCGGGGGCGCGGCCCGCCCGCCGAGGCGCGCGCCGCGCGGGCTGATCGACGCCCCCGCCTCCCGCAGCGCCCCGAGATACGGGGATTCGAACACCGGTTGGCCGTTGAGCTTCTCGACGGTGAGGTTGTGCCCACCGAGCGCCCGTACCACCAGGTCGAGGTGGTCGGGGTCGAAGACGGTGAGGGTGCGCCCGCCGCGGGTGAGGTGGGCGATGAGGACACCGTCGGCAAGCACGACCAGGGCCCCGGCGGCCCGGGAGGGGCCGGTCTCCGGCCACGGCAGGGCGGCACCGTAAGGGTTGGCGGGGTCGGCGGCGGCGAGGACATGGAGCTTCGGTTCATGGAGGTCCGGGGGCAGGCCGTCGCCGTCGAGGCCGCGGAGCCGGTCGATGACCCCGGGTGTCGAGAACTGCGCCGCGCCGAGCCCCTCGATGAAGTAGCCGCGCATCGCCTTGCCGGATTCCTCGAAGCCGCTGAGCACCTTGTAGGCCAGGGCGAAGCCGCCGAGGACGTCCTCGTTGACCACGCTGCCGCGGGTGACCACCCCGTAGCGGTCGAGCCAGGTTTCACCCTGGACGACGGACCGGGTGGTGGCGTCCGTGCTGGGCGGCACGCTCAGCGCCCAGCGGCCGCCCATGTCCAGGGGCGGGCCGGAGCGCAGGCGCGAGCGGTTGGGGCGCCGCCGGGCGCGGTGCGCGGTGGTCCCCCCGGTGGTGGCCAGCCGGGCGCGGATGGGGGCGAAGCCGTCGGGGCTGACGAGGCCGGCGTCGACCAGCCCCCACAACGCCTCGCGGAGTTCGGCGGCGGTGACCATGTCGGACAGGGAGCGCTGCAGATCGGCGAAGAGGAATCCGCCGCCCCGCCGGAGGATCTCCATGACCTGCTCCTGGATGAAGGTCAGGCCCGCGGCCTCCACGTCGGGGACGAGGTCGGCGGCGATGTCGGCGGGCAGCAGCATGATCCAGGGGTCGCGGGCGGCGGCGGTCCCGGCCCCGACGATGAGGATCTCGCCGTTGGCGGTGAGTTCATCGAGCATGAGCGGGTCGTAGTCGCGCACGCGGGAGGGCAGCACGACCGACTCCCAGGCGCTGGCCGGCAACCGCACCCCGGCGAGTTGCTCGAGGGCGGTAAAGACCCCGTCGGCACCGCGCAGCGGCCCGCCGATCTGGTGCCAGTCGATGAGGAAACGCGCGTAGGTGGCGCCGATGACGGGGCGGGTGGCCGCCCGCGCCGCCGCCAGGGAACGGCGCCGGATGACCGAGAGCACCTCGGCGGCGCAGTACTCCTGCTCGTCGATGCCCTGGCGGAAGTGACCGTCGATGAGGCGGGCGTCGGCAAGCAGGGGTTGCAGGGCCGAATGTGCGGCGGAGACCGCCAACCCGAAGTCCGCTGCCAGATCGCGCAGGACGAAGGGCCCGCGGGTGCGTACCCAGCGGGCGACGAGCTGGTTGAGGGCGTCGACGATGGTCTCCACCTGGGCGGGCACGCCCGGCGGGACGGGGATCCCCAGGCCGTCGCGGAGCAGGGGTGCGTCGAGGGTCTGGGCGAGGTGGTCGACGCCGCCGATGCGCACCACCATGACGCGATCGCCCAGCGGCTCCCACGGGACCTCGATCTCCGCCAGCGGCAGGGGCCCGAGGCGGCGGAGGGTGTCGGCCAGTTCCTCGGGGGTGCGCGGCGGCCGGCGCAGCGAGGCGTGGACCTCGGCGATGATCTCCGGGTCAAGCAGCTCCCGCAGTTCCACCGTCCCCAACAGCTTGGCCAGCAGCGACGGGTCCAGCGCCAGGGCGGCCGCGCGTTTCTCAGCGAGGGGTGAGTCCCCCTCGTACATGAACGCGCCGGTGTAGTTGAACAGCAGCGAGGAGGCGAAGGGGCTGGGCTGGTCGGTGGTCACCTCGGCGATGCGGATGCGGCGGGTGGCCAGATCGCGGCACACCTGGGTCAGCGCGGGCAGGTCGTAGACGTCCTGCAGGCACTCACGGACGGTCTCGAGGATGATGGGGAAGCTAGGGTACTTGCGGGCGACGTCGAGAAGCTGGGCCGCCCGCTGCCGCTGCTGCCACAACGGCGCGCGCTTGCCGGGATGGCGGCGCGGCAGGAGCAGGGCACGCGCGGCGCATTCGCGGAAGCGGGAGGCGAACAGGGCCGACCCGCCCACCTGCTCGGTGACCAGGTCGGCGATGTCGTCGGCGTCGAAGAGGAACAGCGCGGCGTCCGGCTCGGCCTCCCCCTCGGGCAGGCGCAGGACGATGCCGTCGTCCCCGGCGACGGCCTGGGCATCCATACCCGTGCGCTCGGCGATCTGCGCGCCCACCGCCAGGGCCCAGGCCGCATTGACGCCGCGACCGAAGGGGGTGTGCAGGACCACGCTCCAGTCCCCCAGTTCATCGCGGAAGCGCTCGAGCACCAGCGTCTTCTCGTCCGGCACCACGCCGGTGGCCTCCTCCTGCTCGGCCAGAAAGGCCACGAGATTGTCGCGCGCGTACGCGTCGAGATCCTCGACGATGGCGGGAGAGGCGTGGACGGAGCGTCGATAAGCACCCAGCGCCAGGCCCAGTTCGTAGGGCCGGCCGGCGGCGTCGCCGGTCCAGAACGGCAGGCGGCCGGTGTGTCCGGGCGCGGGGGTGACCAGGACCTGGTCGCGGGTGATGTCCTCGATGCGCCAGCTCGACGCCCCGAGCGTGAACACGTCGCCGACGCGGGACTCGTAGACCATCTCCTCGTCGAGCTCGCCGACCCGGCGCGGCGCGCCCTCCCCGCCGAGGAGGAAGACGCCGAACATGCCGCGGTCTGGAATGGTCCCGCCCGAGGTGACGGCCACGCGCTGGGCCCCCGGGCGCGCGGTCAGCTGCCCGCTCACCCGGTCGAAGACCACCCGGGGACGCAGCTCGGCGAAGTCCGTCGAGGGGTAGACGCCGGAGACGAGGTCGATGACCGCGTCGAACACGTCCCGCGCCAGGTCCCGGTAGGGCCAGGCGCGGCGGACGGTGGCGTACCACTCCTCGACGTCGAGGTCGGCCACCGCCACCGCGGCGATCGTCTGCTGCGCCAGCACGTCCAAGGGGTTGGCGGGCACGTGCAGTTCCTCGATGAGCCCTGAGCGCATCCGGGCCACGGTCACCGCCGCCTGCACCAGATCAGCCCGGTGCTTGGGGTAGAAGCTGCCGTGACTGACGGCCCCGACGGAGTGCCCGGCGCGGCCCACGCGCTGTAGACCGGAGGCCACCGAGGGCGGGGATTCGACCTGCACCACCAGTTCCACGGCACCCATGTCGATGCCGAGTTCCAGGGAACTGGTCGCCACGACGGCGCGCAGGGATCCCTCCTTGAGCATCTGCTCGGTCAGGGCACGCTCGTCCTTGGACACCGAGCCGTGGTGGGCGCGGGCGATGACCGGTGGTGCGGCCCCGGCCACGTCCACGGATTTCATCAGCTGCGCGGGGTCGCGCCGCAGCGGCGGCGACAGCGAGTCCGGGTCATGTTCGGCCGCCCAGATCTCGTTGAGGCGGCTGGTCAGACGCTCGGCCGTGCGCCGCGAGTTGACGAACACCAGCGTCGACCGGTGCTCCATCACCTGCGCGTAGACGTCCTGCTCGATGTAGGGCCAGATGGACTTCTGCTGCGGCAGCGCCGACTCCTCCGGTGCGGACAGCCCCAGCCGGTCGTCGACGGTGGCCTCGCCGATCGTCGAGCCCATCTCCGGGACGGGTAGATCCGCCATGTCCGCCACCCCGACATGGACGCCGAGCTCCCACTCCTTCTGCGCGGGCGGAGCGATGATCTCCACGGGGCGGTCGCCGCCGAGGAAATTCGCCACCGTCGACAGGGGGCGCACGGTCGCCGACAACCCGATCCGCTGGTATCCCCCGGTCAGCCGGGCCAGCCTCTCGAGGGTCAGTGCCAGGTGGACGCCGCGTTTGGTGCCTGCCAGGGCGTGGATCTCATCGACGATGACCGTCTCCACCCCGGCCAGCACGCCGGCCGCCTTGGAGGTGAGCATGAGGTAGGCCGACTCGGGCGTGGTGATGAGGATGTCCGGCGGGCGCCGCAGCTGCCGCGCGCGTTCCGCCTGCGGAGTGTCCCCCGAACGCACCCCGACCGTGATGTCGGGCACGTCGAGTCCCAGCCGCTGCGCCACCCGCGCAATGCCGCCCAGCGGCGCGCGCAGGTTGTTCTCCACGTCGACACCCAGTGCCTTGAGCGGGGAGATGTAGAGGACCTTCACTCCCCCGTCGCTTCTCGACGCCCCGGTGGTCCCCGTCCCCGTCCCCGGCAACGCCAGCTGTCCCTCCCGCTCCACCAGGTTGTTCAGCGCCCAGAGGAAGGCGGCCAGGGTCTTGCCGGATCCCGTCGGCGCCACGACCAGGGCGTGGTCCCCGGCCGAGATCGCCGACCACGCCGCCTCCTGCACGTCCGTGGGAGCGGCGAAGACCTCCTCGAACCACGTGGCCACCTGCGGTCGGAAGCGGTGGAGGATGCTGCTGGTCATGCCCAACTCTAACCCGCGCGGTAATGTCAGGGGCATGACAGTTCACCTTGATGACGCCCGCCTCACCCACCTCCTCGCACAGGGAACGGGCGAGATCCTCAAGGGCGTCCGCAATGTCGGCGCCCTCCGCGGCCGCAACCTCGGTGACGCCGGAGATGATCTGGCCCAGAACTGGATCGCCCGCGTCCTGGAACAGCACCGCCCCGACGACGGTTTCCTCTCCGAGGAGATGGCCGACAATCCGGAGCGCCTGGAGAAGGACCGCGTGTGGATCATCGACCCGCTCGACGGCACCAAGGAGTTCGCCACGGGACGGCAGGACTGGGCGGTGCACATCTCCCTCGTCGAGAACGGCCAGCCGACCCACGCCGCCGTGGGCCTGCCGGATCTGGGAGTGGTGTTCAGCTCGGCGGAGTCCCGCATGGTCGGTGGCCCGTACGCGAAGAAGATCGCCATCTCCCACAACCGTCCTCCGGAGGTGGCCATGCACATCGCGGAGAAGCTCGGTTTCGAGACCGCGGCGATCGGTTCCGCCGGCGCCAAGGCCATGCACGTCCTGCTCGGTGACTACGACGCCTACATCCACGCCGGCGGCCAGTACGAGTGGGATTCCGCTGCGCCGGTGGGCGTCGCAATGGCCGCCGGTCTGCACTGTTCGCGTCTCGACGGCACGCCGCTGACCTACAACAACAAGGACACCTACCTGCCGGACATCCTCATCTGCCGCCCCGAGCTCACCGAGGAGATCCTGGCCACGGCCGCCGCGTTCCACGAGGAGCACGGCCGCTACTAAGGTGGTCGGCATGACCGATTCCATCTCCACGCCCTACGAGGATCTCCTCGCCGAGATCCTCGAGCACGGGGCCGCCAAGGGGGACCGCACCGGCACGGGCACGCTCAGTGTGTTCGGTCGGCAGTTGCGCTACGACCTCGCCGCTTCCTTCCCGCTGCTGACCACCAAAAAGGTGCACCTGCACTCGGTGGTCGGTGAGCTGCTGTGGTTCTTGCGGGGGGATTCCAACGTGGGTTGGCTGCAGGAGAACAACATCCGCATCTGGAACGAGTGGGCGGATGCCGACGGTGAGCTGGGCCCCGTCTACGGCGTGCAGTGGCGGTCCTGGCCCACCCCGGACGGGGCCCACATCGACCAGATCGCCGGCGCCCTGGCCACCCTGCAGGAGAATCCGGATTCGCGCCGCAACGTCGTCTCCGCGTGGAATGTCTCCGAGCTCGACGAGATGGCGTTGCTGCCCTGCCATCTGCTCTTCCAGCTCTACGTCGTCGACGGCCGCCTGTCGATGCAGGTCTATCAGCGTTCGGCGGACATGTTCCTCGGTGTGCCCTTCAACATCGCCTCCTACGCGCTGCTCACGCACATGTTCGCGCAGCAGGCGGGCCTGGAGGTCGGGGAACTCATCTGGACCGGCGGTGACTGCCACATCTACAACGACCACCTGCCCCAGGTGCGCGAGCAGCTCTCCCGCGAGCCCCGCCCCTACCCGCAGCTTGAGCTGCGGCGGGCCGAGAGCATCTTCGACTACACCTTCGCCGACATCGAGGTCGTGGGCTATGACCCGCACCCGGCGATCAGGGCCAAGGTCTCTGTCTGATGGCGGTCCTCGGCGCCATCTGGGCCCAGTCCCTCGACGGGATCATCGGCGACGGTGCGGGCATGCCCTGGCATGTTCCGGAGGACCTGGCGCACTTCCGCGAGGTCACTCACGGCCACCCCGTCATCATGGGGCGGCGTACGTGGCTGAGCCTGCCGGAACGCTTCCGCCCGCTGCCCGGGCGCGAGAACATCATCCTGTCCACCCGCCCCCCGGGTGAGTGGTCGGCGGGCGGTGAGGTCGTCGATAGGCTCCCGCTTATCGACGCCCCCGTCGCCTGGATCATGGGCGGCGGCCAGGTCTACTCGGCGACGGTTGCAGACTGTGACGTGCTCGTCGTCACGCTCATCGGGGTGCAGCTCGGCGATGCCCTGGGAGAGCGCGCCGTCCACGCCCCGGAGATCCCCGCCGACTTCGGGCTGGTCTCCGACTCCGACTGGTTGATCTCCGACACCGGGCGTCTCACCCTGGGTGATGAGCCCCGCGATCTGCCCCTGCGCTATCGTTTCCTGCGCTACGAAAGAAGGAAGGCCGCCTGAATGTCCGCCCATGTCACCATCTACGCCACCACCTGGTGCCCGTACTGCATCAACCTGAAAAAGCGCCTCGACCGCACCGAGACGCCTTATGAGCTTATCGACGTCGAGCTCGACGCCGAGGCCTCCGCCTGGGTCGAGTCCGTCAACGACGGCAACCGCATCGTCCCCACCGTGAAGTACTCCGACGGCACCCACGCCACCAACCCGGAGGCCTCGGCCGTGCGCCGCAAACTGGAGGAACTCACCTCCTAGTCCGCGCGGAGCAGGACCACTGTTCCCGCGATGAGCAGCACCAGCACCACGACGCCGGCCAGCAGCGTCGGCGAGAACGGCACCGACGGAAACTGCGCCAGAGACGGAGGTGCGTCCGGCGTGGGGTCCGCTGCCCGCGGGAGGGTCAGCGGGTTGCCCAGGCCGGCGAGGTTGGCGGTCGGTGCCGTGGTCGTGGTGGTTGTGGCGACCAGAGCCACCGGGCGCGGCGCCGGCCGGGTTGCCGGTGGGGCCGGGACCCACGGGGCGGGGGTTGTCCAGACCGGTTCCTGGTAGGGCTCGGGCTCCGGTTCCGCTACTGTCACCGGCTCCGGCTCCGGTTCGTGGGTGGGTTCCGACATCGTGGTCTCTGGCGTCGGGGCGGGTTGCGCGTCGATCATCACCTGCAGCGCCTTGGCGATCTCGTGCGCCGCCTCCTCCAACGCCGGGGCGATGCTGACATCCTCTTCCCATTCGTCGGCGGCTACCGGGGGCGACGGGGGATCCTCAGGGTTCTCGACGACGACGGGTTCCGGGACCACGCTGATCTCGGGTTCCTCAACCGTGTCTGCCGTCGCGGCGGGAGAAAAGAGCAACGCTGCGGTGGCGGTGACGGTCGCCAGGACAAAGTGGCGGAGGTGCTTCATGGCGGAGCCTTTCCAATGGTAGGTACTCCAGAAGCTAAGGCCTGCCCGTCACTGGTACCAGGCCTTTAGAGGTAATTCAGTAGTGCACAGGGCACTTTCCGGTAGTAATTACCGGGGTGGGTTAATCCTCGTCTTCCCCGCCGAAGAGTGCGACCATGTCCTCCGGGGACAACGAGGCGTTGAGGCCGGCCAGTTCGAGGGAGTAGACCTGCTTGAGGTAGTGCTCGAGGACTCCGGCGAGCTGCTTGGCGTCAACCTTGTTGAGCAGCAGCAGGCGCTTGGACGAGCCGCCGGGAACCTGCTTGTCGATGGACAGCACCGGGACGCCATCCTTGGTCACGATCTCGGCGACGATGTCACGGCGCTGGACGTCGATGAAGGTCGGCTGGTTCTGGGCCACGGCGTGGTCCTTTCTCACTGGAATTGTGTGTCATTTCCCAGGATAGTGGGCCGGGGTCCGGTTTCCGACACTTCCCCCTCGTGAGGTACCCTCACCTCAGGTGAAGTCACCGAAAGCCCTAGTAGCTCAGTGGATAGAGCACGGCTCTCCTAAAGCCGGTGTCGGAGGTTCGATTCCTCTCTGGGGCACTTTTCCTCACACCCCTGACCAGCACCAC
>NZ_JAUNRW010000075.1 GCF_030535495.1 Corynebacterium sp. | reverse complement strand
CGCCTGTCGCTGCAGTGGTTCGTCAAGGTCGAGGAACTGGCGCAGATGTCCGGCGACGCCATCCGTTCCGGCGACACGACCATCCACCCGCAGTCCATGGAGCCCCGCTACTTCGAGTGGGTCGACAACATGCACGACTGGACCATCTCCCGCCAGCTGTGGTGGGGCCACCGCATCCCCATCTGGTACGGACCTGACGGCGAGATCGTCTGCGTCGGCCCCGACGAGCAGGCCCCCGAGGGCTACACCCAGGACCCGGACGTCCTGGACACCTGGTTCTCCTCCGCCCTGTGGCCGTTCTCCACCATGGGCTGGCCGGACAAGACCCCGGAGTTGGCCAAGTTCTACCCGACGTCCGTGCTGGTCACCGCCTACGACATCCTCTTCTTCTGGGTGGCCCGCATGATGATGTTCGGCACCTTCGCCGCGAAGATCACCCCGGAGGTGCTCGGTGCCGGCCGCGACGGTCGCCCCGAGATCCCCTTCACCGACCTCTTCCTCCACGGGCTTGTCCGCGACGAGCAGGGCCGCAAGATGTCCAAGTCCCTCGGCAACGGCATCGACCCCATGGAGTGGGTCCGCGACTACGGCGCCGACGCCCTGCGTTTCACCCTGGCCCGCGGCGCCAACCCCGGCGTCGACCTGCCCGTCGGCGAGGACGCCGCCCAGTCCTCGCGCAACTTCGCCACCAAGCTCTTCAACGCCACCAAGTTCGCGCTGCTCAACGGCGCCGAGGTCGGCGAGCTGCCCCCGCGCGAAGAGCTGACCGACGCCGACCGCTGGATCCTCGACCGCCTCGAGGAGGTCCGCGGGAGCGTCGACGCCTTCCTCGACGACTACCAGTTCTCCAAGGCCAACGAGGAGCTCTACCACTTCGCGTGGGACGAGTTCTGCGACTGGTACCTCGAGATCGCCAAGACCCAGCCCGGTGAGACCACCCAGCTCGTCCTCGGCCGCGTCCTCGACGTGGTGCTGCGCCTGCTGCACCCGACGATGCCGTTCGTCACCGAGGTCCTGTGGACGGCGCTGACCGAGCGCGAGACCATCGTCACCGCCCCGTGGCCCACCGCCGCCGACACCAACGGCGGGGCCGCCACCGATGAGGTCGCCGTGCGCCGCATCGCCGACGCCGAGAAGCTCATCACCGAGCTCCGCCGCTTCCGCTCCGACCAGGGCGTCAAGCCCAACCAGCCGGTCCCGGCCGCCCTCGACTTCGCCGCCGCCGACCTCGCCGCGCAGGAGGACATGGTCCGCTCCCTGGCGCGCGTCACCGCCCCCGAGGAGGGCTTCGCGGAGTCCGCCTCCATCGAGCTGCGCCTGTCGCAGGCCACCATCGCCGTCGCCCTGGACACCTCCGGCACCGTCGACGTCGAGGCCGAGCGCAAGCGCCTGGAGAAGGATCTCGCCGCCGCCCACAAGGAGCTCGAGGGCACCGCCAAGAAGCTCGGCAACGAGGCCTTCCTGTCGAAGGCGCCGGAGGCGGTCGTGGAGAAGATCCGCACCCGCCAGCAGGTCGCCCAGGAGGAGGTCGAGCGCATCACCGCCCGTCTGGAGGGGCTCAAGTGACCCGCAACGAGGAGGAGATCTACAACAACGCCGCCGACGACGAGGACCTCGAGGATCTTGAGGACACCGTCGAGGTCACCGACCAGGGCCTGAAGCTCAACATCGAGCTCGGGGACGTCGTTAAGCCGGAGCCGGTGGAGATCACCGCCGAGGACCTGGCCGAACTCGCGATCGTCGAGGCGGAGCTGGACACCCGCTGGCCCGAGACGAAGATCGACCCCTCCCTCAAGCGCATCGAGCTGCTCATGGATCTGCTCGGCTCGCCGCAGCACTCCTACCCGACGATCCACGTCTCCGGCACCAACGGCAAGACCTCGACGGTGCGCATGATCGAATCGCTCCTGCGCGCCTTCCACCGCCGCACCGGGCGCACCACCAGCCCGCACCTGCAGCTGGTCACCGAACGCATCGGCATCGACGGCGTGCCCATCCACCCGCGCGACTACGTGCGTATCTGGCGCGAGATCGAGCCCTATGTCGAGCTTGTCGACGCCCGCGTCGGCCGCATGTCCAAGTTCGAGGTCCTCACCGCCATGGCGTACGCCGCGTTCGCCGACGCCCCCGTCGACGTCGCCGTCGTCGAGGTCGGCATGGGTGGCACGTGGGACGCCACCAACGTCATCCAGTCCGACGTCGCCGTCGTCATGCCCGTCGGCATGGACCACACCGACTACCTCGGCGAGACCATCGAGGAGATCGCCGGGGAGAAGGCCGGCATCATCAAGTCCCGGTGGGACGCCGAGGACCTGCTCACCCCGCCGGACAACGTCGCCATCGTCGCCGAGCAGGACCCGGCCGCCATGCAGGTCATCCTGCAGCGTGCGGTGGAGGTCGACGCTGCCGTGGCGCGCGCGGGTGCCGAGTTCGGCGTCGTCTCCGCCACCGTCGCCGTCGGCGGTCAGCAACTCACCTTGCGCGGGCTGGGCGGGGAGTACGAGGACATCTTCCTGCCGCTGTCGGGCGAACACCAGGCGCGCAACGCCGCCGTGGCACTTGCCGCAGTGGAGGCCTTCTTCGGGGCCGGGGCGGGGCGGCCCCTCGACATCGCGTCGGTACGCAACGGTTTCGCCCAGGTCCAGTCGCCCGGGCGCCTGGAGCGCGTGCGCACCTCGCCGACCACCTTCGTCGACGCCGCCCACAACCCCCACGGCGCCTCCGCCCTCGGCGCGGCCCTGGACCGGGACTTCGACTTCCAGCGCCTCATCGGCGTCGTCGGCGTGCTCGACGACAAGGACGCGCGCGGGATTCTCGTGGCCCTGGAGCCCTATCTTTCGGAGGTGGTGATCACCCGGAATTCCTCTCCGCGGGCCATGGATGCGTACGATCTGGCCGAGTACGCCCGTGACATCTTCGGCGAGGAACGCGTCCACGTCGACGAGAACCTCACCGGAGCCTACGAGCTGGCGGTCGAACTGGCCGAGGACGCCGACATCCAGTCGGGTGCCGGTGTCGTGGTCACCGGTTCGGTGGTCACCGCGGGCGAGGCCCGTACCCTCTTCGGAAAGGACCCCGCATGAGCGCAGAACAACCCGAGGTCAGCCCCCTCGGCCCCGGTCACGCCCCGGAAAAGGACCCGATGAAGGGTATCCGCGGCGTCATGGCGGGCACCCTGTTCCTCGAGGCCATCACGATCCTGCTCATCCTCACGGTGATCCTCAAGGTCAACGACGGTATCTACTGGACCACCTTCAACTGGGGCTTCATCACCGCCGTCGGCGTCGCCCACATTCTCATGGCGTTCCTGCAGCGCTTCTCCTGGGCGCTGCCCGTCAACCTGGCGCTGCAGGCCGTGCTCCTGGTCGGCGGGTTCTTCGTCCACTATTCCGCGGTGATGGTGGCGGTCATCTTCATCATCGTGTGGTGGTATCTGCTGCACCTGCGCTCCACGCTCATCGAGCGCATGAAGCGCGGCTGGCTGACCACCCAGCACCTGTAGGCCGCAGCCAAACGTACCGCGAACCCCTTCCACGATCACTGGTGGAGGGGGTTCGCGGCATTCTTTGCCGCGGGGGAACCTTCCGGGCGTCGGCGCAGTCTAAAAAGGTATGACTCAGCTACCCACCGACCGTTCCATCTTCACCACCCGGGAGCTCGGCGAGGCCGGCATCAGCAGGCACCGCATCCGCACCCTTATCCGACGCGGCACACTCCATCGCGTCACGCAGGGGCTCTACACCACCTCCCGCCCCCACGGAAGATTCCTGCTCGAGGCCCTCCAGCATCAACGCCCCGACGTCATCTTCACCGGCACGACCGCGGCACAGCTGCGCGGCGGCTACCGGATCACCACCCCGGTCACCGTGCTGGTGGCCCGCGACAGGACCTTCCGGTCCAGCGGAATCGTCACCGTGATCCGGGCGGAGCAACGCCCGTTCGAGCTTATCGACGACCTCCGCGTCGCCACCCCGCTCAGAGTCGCCCTCGACATCCCCGACGATCAGGCCGCGGTCGCGGTGCTCGACCGCGGGTACACGGGGCGCCGCGCCCGGGACCGGTTGGAGAAGGACCTGGAGGACTTTGGCCGGGTGCCGGCGCGGCTGCGGGGGCGGATCAACGGGGCGTCGATAGGCACGGACTCGGAGACGGAGCGGATCCTCTTCCGCGCGCTGCGGAAACGGGGCTACGTCTTCGAGTGCAACAAGCTGATCGGCAACTATTTCCGGGACGGGGTCTATGAGCCGGAGAAGGTGATCGTGGAGGTCCACGGGCACACGTACCACAACCACATCAACGTGCAGCTCAAGGACTACTGGAAGGCCAACGACGCGGTGACCCGCGGGTACCGGCACCTGAGCTTCTCCGACATCTGCATCGACATGCACCTGGAGCGGGTCGTCGACTGCATTGTCGCGGTGATCGAGGGCCGGGAGCGGGAGGTGGAGCTCATGGGGGCCTGGCACGTGGCCTGGGTGCAGCCGAGCGCCGTCGGGATGCGGTAAACGGTACCTACCGCGACAGCAGCGGGTGCCCCGACGCGATGGACACGCGGTTGAACGCGTTGATCATGATGATCGACCATTCCAGCGCGGCGACCTGCTCCTCGGCGAAGATCTCGCAGGCGGGCAATGCGGCGCGGGAGTTGTCCTGGCCGGCGGGCAGCAGCGTGAGCGTCTCGGCCAGCTCCAGCGCCGCCTTCTCCTGCTCGCTGAACTCGGCGACCATCCGCCAGGCGGGCAGGGCGTCGAGCTTGTTGTCGGGGACCCCGGCCTTGCGGGCGGCGGGGACGTGGATCGACAGGCAGGTGCCGCAGCCGTTGATCTGGCTGACGCGGACGGCGACGAGCTCGATGAGGGATGTCGGCAGATCGACGTCCGGGTAGAGCATCTTCAGCTTCTTCGACACCTCGGTGAGTGACTGGTAGATCTCGGGGTAGAACTTGTCCAGGTAGGGGGCTTTGCGGGTCATCAGATTCTCTCCTCGGGGCGGGCGACGGGGGCGGGGTTGCGGCGCGGGCGGATGCGGGCGTTGGGTAGCTCAGGCGCGGGCAGGCGCGTGAGGCCCTCCGGGTCGTGGCCGATGTAGCCCTCGGTGACGCCGAAACGCTCGTCCTCGGCCTGCCACTGGGCGCGGTAGTCCTCGATCTCGGAGTGGGTGCGGCCGATGAAGTTCCACCACATGAGGATCTCCTCGGTGAAGGGCTCACCGCCGATGAGCAGCATCCGCGCCTGCGTGGTGCCGTTGTTGCGGATGCGCAGACGCTGCTCGCCGACCCCGGTGTACGCCAGCTCGGTGGGCGCGACGGGCACGCCCTCGAGGTCGATGTCGCCGTGGTCGACGAGGAGGCCGTGCTCGAAGGCGGGGTCCACGTCGATGCTTATCGACGCCCCCGCCTCCAGCCGGATCTCCGCACCCACCAGGGGCGTGAACGTCTCCACGGGCGAGGTGGAACCGAGCAGGGAGCCGAGGAAGACGAGGACGTGGGCGTCGTCGATAAGCACGGGTTCGGGGGCGTAGTGATCGAAGCGGCGCGGGCCGTGGCGGGCGGTGTCGGGGAGCGCGGTCCACAGCTGGACGCCGTGGAGGATGGTGGTGGCCTGGGTGGTGACCTCGGAGTGGCAGATGCCGGCGCCGGCGGTCATGAGGTTGACCTCGCCGGGGCGGACGACGGCGTGGTTGTCGCCGGAATCGTGGTGGGTGATGGTGCCCTCGAAGAGCCAGGAGACGGTCTGCAGGCCGGTGTGGGGGTGCGGGGCGACGTCCATGCCGCCGGTGGTGGAGACGTCGTCGGGGCCGTAGTGGTCGACGAAGCACCAGGCGCCGATGAGGCTGCGCTGCTTCTGCGGGAGGGTGCGGTTGACGGTCATGGCGCGCGGGCCGCCGAGGGGGACGGGGCGGGAGGTGATGATCTCCACGCGGGCGCCGTCCGCGCAGTGCGGGGCGTCGGGGGAGAGGACCAGCTCCTCGGGGTGCGGTTCGGTGACGGACATGTGTCCACTCTAACACCGAAGTTGTTGACATGTACTCAAGTGGGTGCGGGGATAGGATGGCGGTCATGCGTGCCCTCTACCTCGGACTCGCCGCCGCCCTGTGCGTGGCGGCGCTCATCGTCAAATTCTCCGGCCTCCCCGACATCGCCGCCGTCCTCGCCCTGCTGGTCGCGGGCGTCTTCCTCGTGCTCGGCCTCAAGATGACCGCCGCCGGGCGTGAACCGGCACCCATCATGCTGGACGACGACAAGCGCGCAACACTGCGCGCCATGCTCGACCGCGGTGACGAAGGCGCGGCCGTGCGCCAGGTGCAGCTGTGGTTCCGCGACGCCACCCCCGAGTCCGCGCGCGCGGTGGTGCAGGACCTGCGGTAGAGTGTCCAACCATGACTGAACGCACTCTCATCCTCATCAAGCCGGACGGTGTCAAGAACGGCCACGTCGGCGAGATCATCGCCCGCATCGAGCGCAAGGGCCTCAAGCTGGCCGCCCTCGACCTGCGCGTCACCGACCGCGCCACCGCCGAGCAGCACTACGCCGAGCACTCCGACAAGCCCTTCTTCGGTGAGCTCGTCGACTTCATCACCTCCGCTCCGCTGGTCGCCGGCATCGTCGAGGGCGAGCGTGCCATCGAGGCATGGCGTCAGCTGGCCGGTGGCACCGACCCGGTCTCCAAGGCCACCCCGGGCACCATCCGCGGCGACTTCGCCCTGACCGTCGGCGAGAACGTCGTCCACGGTTCCGACTCCCCGGAGTCCGCCGAGCGCGAGATCAACATCTGGTTCCCCAACCTCTAAGCATGTGATCCGCCCAGGGCCGCCCCCCGCGTGGGCGGCCCTCAGCGATTCCGCAGTTCGCTGAGCACCCGCACGCCCACCGGAGTGATCTCCACGAGGTGGCGGGGGACATCGGCTCCGGCGTCGATGGTGGACACCCCCACCACCCCGACCTGCTGCAGCGCGCGGACCCCCTCCCGCAGGTCACCGACCTCGCAGTCCAGGTGCCGGGCCAGCCGCCACATCCGCGCCCGGATCCCGTCGACGGCGCCCAGGTCACTCAATCCGCGCAGCAGTCTCCGGTGTGCGGCGGCGGCCTCCAGGCGCGACAGCGTGGCGTCCTCCAGGGACGTCTGCTCCAGGGCGCGCCGGGCCCGCCGCTGTCCCAGGGCACGTGAGCGTCGTTCCTCCGAGTGGAAGGTCCACAGGATCACCCCGGTGACGGAGGCGAAGTAGAACGGCCACACGATCGGGGGAGTGGGCAGATCGGCCAACCCCGAACCCGCGAGGAACCCCAGCGCGCCGGGAAGGAAGGGGCGGATGTGGTCCCAGCGGGTGTAGTCGGCGTCCGAGGTGGTCTTCATGTCCATACCGCCGACCCAGATGTGGCGGGGCATCACCGCCAGCGTGCAGGCCACCGTCACCACCGCCGCCACCAGGCCCGTGAGCACCATCCCGAGGTGGATGAGCGTGAAGACGGCGGCGATACCGAGACTGGGTACCAGCGCCCGGGACAGGGAAACCGGCGGGTTGTTCATGGGCACCCACGCTAGACGGGCCTTTCGTGTGCCACAATGGAACGCGGGTCGCAGTGATGCGGAACCCGGAAGTATTGCACAACTGAATACCTTCAGACCGAGACAGATTTTGCGGTCGGCCCCTGTGCGGCGGCGGCGAGGATTCTCGCCAGCGCCCGGGGAGCCGATCGACCACAACTACAGGAGTATTCGTGGCTGATTCCACTGATTCCAAGAAGAAGCGGCGTGCCGTGCGCCGCACCACCACCGAGGCCGCTCCGAAGGTGCGCGTCCATGCCCTGGCGAAGGAGCTGGGCACGACCTCGAAGGAGATCATCGAGGTGCTCGCGGGGATGGACCTGAAGAAGGTCGCCCAGTCCACCCTGAGCGTCGAGGAGGTGGACAAGGTCAGGGCCGCGCTCGCGCCGGAGGAGCCTGACGAGGACCGGATCCGCACCCGGGTGCGCAAGAACGTGGCCAACGAGATCTCCCAGATCGAGGAGAAGGTTGAGTCGGATCTCGCCGAGCTGCTCAAGGAGCAGCCGGAGGAGGAGCTGCTCGAAGACGTCACGCCGGAGATCACCCCGAAGCCGGAGGATCCGCCTGCCCTGGTGCCCCTGTTCATGGCGCCGGGCACGGAGGAGGCCGAGGAAGAGGAGGAGGAACCCGCTGCTTCTCGACGCCGCCGTCGCGGCCGCCGCGGCGCCAGCCGCGGTCGGGGAGTGGACGAGGTGGAGGACGGGGGCGTCGATAAGCAGGAGCCGGAGGAGTCCGACGACGACCTGCCGGAGGAACCAGTCGCACTCAAGGGGTCAACGCGCCTCGAGTCGCAGCGCCGCCGCCGGGCGGAGCTGCGCGAGGAGGGGCGTCGCAAGAAGCACATCGTCTCGCAGGCCGAGTTCCTGGCGCGCCGCGAGTCCGTGGCGCGCACCATGGTGGTGCGCGAGCGCCAGCGCCATGATCACCCCGGCATGGTGACCCAGGTCGGCGTGCTGGAGGACGATCTGCTCGTCGAGCACTTCGTCACCTCGGAGGCGCAGGCGTCGATGATCGGCAACATCTACCTCGGCCGCGTGCAGAACGTGCTGCCGAGCATGGAGGCGGCGTTCATCGACATCGGCAAGGGCCGCAACGGCGTGCTCTACGCCGGTGAGGTCGACTGGAAGTCCGCCGGTCTCGGCGGGCGTTCCCGCAAGATCGAGCAGGCGCTGAAGTCCGGCGACCAGGTGCTCGTGCAGGTGAGCAAGGACCCCGTCGGGCACAAGGGGGCGCGTCTGACCACCCAGATCTCCCTGGCTGGCCGCTACCTGGTGTACGTGCCCGGTGGCCGCAGCGCCGGCATCTCCCGCAAGCTGCCCGGACCCGAGCGCAAGCGCCTCAAGGAGATCCTGTCGAAGGTGGTGCCGGGGCAGGGTGGTGCGATCATCCGCACGGCCGCCGAGAACGTCTCCGAGGAGGCCATCGCGGCGGATGTCGACCGCCTGCACCGCCTGTGGGAGGACATCCAGAACCGCGCGGACTCCGAGATCAACTCCCGCGGATCCAAGCCCGTCACCATGTACGAAGAGCCGGACATGCTGGTGAAGGTGGTCCGCGACCTGTTCAACGAGGACTTCACCTCGCTGGTCGTCGACGGCGACCGCGCGTGGAACACCGTCCACGCCTACGTGAAGTCGGTCGCCCCGGACCTGCTCGACCGCCTGCAGAAGTACCAGCGCTCCGCGCATGAGGGCCTCGACGCCTTCGCCCAGTTCCGCGTCGACGAGCAGCTGCAGAAGGCCCTCAACCGCAAGGTGTGGCTGCCCTCCGGTGGTTCCCTGGTCATCGACCGCACCGAGGCCATGACCGTCGTCGACGTCAACACCGGCAAGTTCACCGGCTCCGGCGGCAACCTCGAGGAGACTGTCACCCGCAACAACCTGGAGGCGGCCGAGGAGATCGTCCGCCAGATGCGCCTGCGCGACCTCGGCGGCATGATCGTCGTCGACTTCATCGACATGGTCCTGCCGGAGAACCAGGAGCTCGTCCTGCGTCGCCTCAAGGAGGCCCTCGGCCGCGACCGCACCCGCCACCAGGTCTCCGAGGTCACCTCCCTCGGCCTGGTGCAGATGACCCGCAAGCGCCTGGGCACCGGACTGCTGGAGACCTTCTCCACCGAATGTGAGCACTGCGCCGGACGCGGGCTCATCCTCCACGACGACCCCGTCGAGGAGCCGGTGGAGATCCCCGAGAAGTCCCGCAAGAAGCCGCAGGAGCACCCGGCCGCCCGCGCCATGCAGCGCGAGGAGTCCGCGGAGGAGGAGTCGGGAGCGGATTCCGACATCGAGGAGCTCGCCGCCTCCGTCGTGGTCACCGAATCCGAGGATGCTGAGGATGCCGGGGATTCCGGGGATGCTTCTCGACGCCGCCGTTCCCGCCGCGGCCGCCGCGGCACCAGCCGGGGCCGGGAGACGGTTTCCGAGATCTCCGAGATCGAAGACATCGTCTCCGCCGCCCTCGACCATGCCGGCGAGGAGGACCCGGATGAGCCCACCGGCGCGGACTACGTGCCGGAGAAGTCCTTCCAGCAGGCGGTCGCCGATTTCGACGCCTCCCCGCGTCGCCGCCGCCGCACCCGCGGTAACTCCCGGTCGGACCACCGCCCGCAGTCCGAGGATTTCTCAGGTTCCGAGTCCAGCGGCCCGGCCGAGGAGAAGACTGCGGAGCAGGAGGAGGGCGGTCGCCGCCGTCGCCGGCGGGCCACCCGCAGCCGGGCTCCGGAGAAGCAGGAGCAGCAGGAGCAGCAGACGGAGAAGACTGCCGAGAAGCCTGCGGAGGAGCCGCGTTCCAACCGGCCCTCCGAGGTGTCCTCGGGCGCTCCTTCGGCGACCCGCTCGCGGGGCCGTCGTCGGGCGGTGCGTCGGACAACGACCGCGGCCGAGCCGTCGAAGCCGGTGACAGCCGCAGAGAAGCAGGCCCCGGTGGAGGACGGTGGCGTCGAGAAGCGAGGCCGTGGACGCCGCCGCGCGACGCGGCGGACCAGCAGCCGCTAGCAGCGGTTTGTCTTTTGGACCCCCTACGGGGTAGTCTTTGACAGTCGCTGTTTTGGGGATATTGCGCCGTCTGATCTTAGCAGGTCAGGCGTGCTGCTGCCCCGGAACGCAAGTGAAATACGTCCATCCAGGTGCGCGGTCGGCGGGCCTGATCCGAGTTTAGATAAGGGGTAACCCTCTATGTACGCGATCGTCAAGACCGGCGGCAAGCAGTACAAGGTTGCCGAAGGCGACCTCGTCAAGGTCGAGAAGATCGAGGGTG
>NZ_JAUNRW010000011.1 GCF_030535495.1 Corynebacterium sp. | reverse complement strand
CGCGATCCGCCTTCGAGTCCGGAAGAGACGACGACGATGCACTGGCGCTGGAGCCCTAGCTGGTCCACCAATCTCTCACTTCAAACGCTCTAGTTAACCCCGAACAAGCTCGCCCGGATCCGGGAAAGCCCCTATTGGGCCGAGGAGCGCAATGACAATGTCGAACATCGCCACCCCGCTTATCTTCTCTACGAGCTGGGAGCTGTAGGCTGCAGACCCATACCTGAACGCTGTTCAGATTCCTGCAGAATCCCTGTTCGCGAAAAGTCTGGATGTAATTGTCTGCAGGGGGCCCAGGGATAGACGAACCCCGCCACCAATCGGGTGACGGGGCGTCGATAAGCGGGGGGCCTACACAGCCTTCTGGGCCTCGGCGGCAGCGACCTTCCGACGCCACTCCGGGGTGCGGCCGGAGAAGTTGAGCACGGCCTCCTTGACGGTCGGGCGCAGCTCGGCGAGCAGCGGCAGGCCGGTGCGCAGGCCGGCGCGGCGGCCGTGCTCATCGGCTCCGACGTGCAGCTTCTCCGAGACCTCGGGATACTTGGTGAAGGCCGCGTTGGAACGCACCTCAGGGGCGTTGTCGCGGTCGGCGGCCAGGAACTTGTTCGGCAGGGTCAGCTTGAGCAGGGTCTTCTGCACCTTGAGCAGCTGGGCCGGGAAGGAGTCGATGTTGTAGGGCAGATCGAACTCCTCGCAGAGTGCCTGGACTCGCTGGGAGATCTCCGGCAGACGGCTCGACGGCATGTCCGGGTAGAGGTGGTGCTCGATCTGGTTGTTGAGGTTGCCCGACAGGATGGTGAGGATCTTGCCGCCCTTGAAGTTGGCGGATCCCAGCATCTGACGCAGGTACCACTCGTCGTGGGTCTCGTTCTTCCACTGCTCCTTGGTGAAGGTCTCGGCCTCATCCGGGAAGTGGCCGCAGAAGATGACGGCGTAGGCCCACACGGAGCGCGCGAAGTTGGCGGTGGCGTTGGCCGTGACGGTGTGGAGGAAGTTCGGGCCGGACAGGGCCGGGAAGAGCACATAGTCACGCAGGCCCTGGGTACCGGCCTTGCGCATGGTCTCCCAGAACTTCGGGGCGGTCTCCTTCCAGGTGGCGCGGCCGGCGGCGACCCTGCCCAGTTCGACGTCGTAGAAGCCGACGGCCCACTGGAACAGCGAGGCCAGGGTCATGTTGATCACCGGCTGGAAGGCGTGCAGCGGGGTCCACTTGCGGTCACGGGTCACGCGGAGGACGCCGTATCCGACATCGGTGTCCATGCCGAGGATGTTGGTGTACTTGTGGTGCGTGAAGTTGTGGGTGTGCATCCACTGGGAGGAAGGGCACACGTTGTCCCACTCCCAGGTGGTGGAGTGGATCTCCGGGTCGTTCATCCAGTCCCACTGGCCGTGCATGACGTTGTGGCCGATCTCGAGGTTCTCGAGGATCTTGGACAAAGACAGCAGGGCGACACCGGCCAACCAGGCCGGGCGGTAGCCGGAGAAGATGAGGACACCGCGGCCGGCGATCTCGATGTAGCGCTGGGTGCGGATGAGCCCCTTGATGTAGCGGACGTCCTTCTCGCCGAGGTCCGCCTCGAACTCCTCCTTGATGGCGTCGAGGCGACGGCCGATCTCGCGGATGTCCTCGTCGGTGAGGTGGGAGTATGCCTTGATGTTGTCGATAGCCATTGTGAAGTCTCCTTTAGGCGTCGATGACGACGTCGCCGGCGGCCACGCCGACACAGGTACGGATGCGGGAGCCGGGCTCCTTGGTGTCGCCGGTGCGCAGGTCGTGGACGTGGCCGTCGACAAGCTCGCGGACGCAGGTCTGGCAGATGCCCATGCGGCAGCCGAAGGGCATCTGCACGCCGGCGGCTTCGCCGGCCTCGAGGATGGTGGTCGCCCCGTCGACGGTGGTCTCGATGCCCCGCTTCGCGAAGGTGATGGTGCCACCCTTGGCGTCGGAGGCGCGGTCGAGGGTGAAGCGCTCGACGCGGATCTCCAGGTCATGGTCGGAGGCCCAGGACTCGAGCTCGTCGAGCATGGTGGCCGGGCCGCAGGCGTAGACGACACGCTCGCGGAAGTCCGGGACGAGTTCCTCGAGGACCTCCGGGGACACGCGCCCGTCCTCCGAGGTGACCTGGATGTGGGAGTCGTAGGACTGCAGGACATCCTCGAAAATGAGATCGGAGCGGTTGCGCACCGAGTGGACGACCTTGATGTCGGTCTCTTCGCGGTGGTCCTCCATGCTGCGCAGCATGGCGATGACCGGGGTGACACCGGAACCGGCGGTGACGAACAGCAGCTTCTCCGGCAGCGGATACGTCAGGTGGAAGTCACCGGCCGGGGCCGCCAGGCGGACGTTGATGCCGGGGCGTGCGGTACCGATGAGGTGGGTGGACAACTTGCCCTTCTCCACCGCGCGGATGGTGATGGAGAACAGGCCGTCGCGGGTGTCCGGGGTGTTGGTCAGGGAGTAGGAGCGCCAGGTGTAGCGGCCGTCGACGCGCAGACCGATGCCGATGTACTGGCCGGCCTCGAAGGTGACGGGCACGCCCCAGCCGGGACGGATGACCAGGTGGATGGTGTCGTCCGGGAAGCGCTCGACGCTCTCGATCTTGCCGCGCAGCTCCCGCTTCGACCACAGCGGGTTGGCCAGGACGGTGTAGTCGTCGGGCAGCAGTGGCGTGGTGAATCGGCGCAGAATGCCGCGGAAACGAGCGAGTCCATCGGGCGATTCGGTCATCGGCCTCTCCTTAAAGTGTTGGTTACGTCCGCGTAGCCTACGCCAACGTAACCTAAATGTCCATGAACGGACACAACAACTTCAGAGCAATTCTACGAGGAAAGGCAGTTCAGTGGGGTCGTAGAAGGCCATGAAATTGTCCTGGGCATCACCGACGGTCAGCTCCGCGTCCTCGTCGCCCAGATCGGCGGCGTCGATAAGCTCGACCGCGGCCTTCGTCGCCTCCTCCGATTCCTGGATGTCGATGTGGATCGCGGCGATGTCCTCCACCCGGATCTGCGCCGGGCTCAGCGACACGACGGATTCCCCGTTCTCCGGGCTCAGGGTGACCACCTCGTCGGCGACATCCACGGAGACCACCACCCGGCGGTGCGGGAAGGTGTCCTCGTCCCCGATGGCCAGCAACCGCAGGGAGGCCTCCGCGGCGTCGAGGAATGCGGCGTATCCGATCTCATCCTCGTCCCCGGAGGTGTAGAACTCCAGGAGCGCGGGCGTCGCGGCGAACCCCCACCCGGAACGCGCCGCCATCACCCCCGTCTCGTTGAGGGCGGTGAGCATGCCGAAGGTCGCCGGCAGGTAGACGCGCACGCTAGAACTCGCCCTCGATGTCGAAGATGGAGCAGATCTCGATAACCGCACGATCGAACACCTGGTAGAGCACACCCACCAGGCCGGCCTCGACGGCGCCGCGGACGTTGAGGATGGAGTCATCGACGTGGACACAGTCGTTCATCGGCAGGTCGAGGGCGGCGGCGGCAGCGGCAAAGGCCTCCGCCTGCGGCTTCTCCGCGCCGATCTCCCCGGACAGGACGACCGCGTCGACGATGCCCTTGTACTCCCACTCGCGAATCCCCTCTGCCCCCGGGCCCCCCGGATCGTTGGACAGGATGGCGGTGGACACGCCGTTGGCTTTGGCGGCGGCGAACAACTCACGCCAGCGGCGCTGATCCTCCTCCGGCCCATCCAGAACCCCGACAAAGTCCACGATCAGTCCACGCACTCGCTGCTCCCTCATGTCATATCGCTGTCTACGTGCCACAATGATACCCAGCCCACCCTGCGTCTGTCCCCGGTGACTCACTGGAGCAGCCATGTTGTCCCCTGTCCCCGGTCTCACGCACCTCAAGGTGCTCACCCCCCGACCCCTGCTTATCGACGCCACCCCTCCCCCACCGCCCCCGGAAACCGGCTCCCAGCGGCGGGTGGAGGCACTCACCCGAATCGCCCTCGAGGCCTGCTTCGGGATTCGCCCGGTCCTCCATCTGGCACCGGACCGCTTCGCCGGCCCGGTGCGCCTGCACGTCGCCGCGCGCCAGCGGCAGGGGTTGCGGGGCACCGTGCGGATAGACACACTGCATCTGCGCTCCGGCGGCGAGGTCTTCGGCACCGCCGTCTCCGGCGGGCGTGCCTACGCCTTCACCGGGCGCGCCCAGGAGGGACGGCTGCTCAGCTTCCGCGTGCTTTAACGAACCCTCCGGCCACTTTCTGTGCCGCGGCCACGGCAGCTACCTGCGTTCGACTGTCCCCAGCGTGGGCATTCCCCGCTGCGCGCAGCTGTAGCGTGAAGGAAGACTCCTCGCCGACGGCGTGGCGCTACGCCAGATCATCCTCTTCGACTGACCCACCCTAGGAGCCTTCCATGACCATCAACACCGACGCACTCCTCTCCCAGGTCCCCACCGGCCTGCTCATCGGCGGGACCTGGCGCGAGGCCGCCGACGGGGCCACCTTCGACGTCGAGAATCCGGCGACCGGTGAGGTTCTGCTCACCCTGGCGTCGGCCGGGTCTGAGGACGCCCGTGCGGCGCTCGACGCCGCATGCGAAGTGCAGCACGAGTGGGCCGCCACGGCACCCCGGGAACGCGCGGAACTGCTCCGTCGCTCCTTCGAGCTGGTGCACGCGCGGGCGGAGGAGTTCGCCACCCTCATGACGCTGGAGATGGGTAAGCCGCTCGCCGAGGCCCGCGGCGAGGTCACCTACGGTGCCGAGTACCTGCGCTGGTTCTCCGAGGAGACGGTGCGCGACTACGGTCGCACGTTCCCCGCCCCGGAGGGCACGCTGCAGATGCTCACGCGACGCAAGCCGGTCGGCCCCTGCCTGCTCATCACCCCGTGGAACTTCCCGCTGGCCATGGCCACCCGCAAGATCGCCCCGGCGATCGCCGCAGGCTGCACCATGGTGCTCAAGCCGGCCAAGCTCACGCCCCTGACCTCGCAGTATTTCGCGCAGACGATGATCGACGCGGGCCTGCCCGCCGGGGTTCTCAATGTGGTCTCCGGCTCTTCGGCCTCTGCCATTTCGTCTCCGCTCATGGCCGATCCCCGCCTGCGGAAGATCTCCTTCACGGGCTCGACCCCCGTCGGCAAGCAGCTTCTCAAGGCCGCCGCCGACAACGTCCTGCGGACCTCCATGGAGCTGGGCGGCAACGCGCCGTTCCTCGTGTTCGAGGACGCTGATCTGGAGGCCGCCGTCGAGGGTGCCATGGGGGCGAAGATGCGCAACATCGGCGAGGCCTGCACCGCCGCCAACCGCTTCCTGGTCCACGAGTCGGTCGCCGAGGAGTTCGCCGCGCGTTTCGCCGCGCGCATCAGCGAACTCACCCTGGGCAACGGGCTGGATGAGGGCGTGACCTGCGGTCCGCTCATCGACGACAACGCCCGCGACTCCATCACCGAGCTTGTCGACGACGCCGTCGCCCAGGGTGCCCGCATCCTCACCGGAGGCGAGCGCGGCGAGGGACCGGGTTACTTCTACTCCCCGACGGTGCTTGTCGACGTCCCCGCCTCCGCCCGCGTCGCGCAGGAGGAGATCTTCGGACCGGTGGCCCCCATCATCACCTTCCGTGATGAGCAGGAGGCGCTCGAGATCGCCAACAACACCGAGTACGGGTTGGCATCCTACGTGTACACCGAGTCGATCGACCGTCTCTGGCGCCTCGCCGACGGCCTCGAGTTCGGCCTCATGGGTGCCAACGTCGGCGTCATCTCCAACGCCGCAGCTCCCTTCGGCGGAGTCAAGCAGTCGGGCATGGGCCGCGAGGGCGGCGCGGAGGGCCTGGCCGAGTACACCACTCTGCAGTACATCGGCATGCGGGATCCTTACGCTTCCGTGTAACCGCGACGACGGGCCCCGCAGGTGCATCAGCACCCGTGGGGCCCGTCGCCGTAGGCAGCAGCCGGGATTAGACCTCGGTGGTCTCCGGGGCCTCCTGCGGAGCGAACTGCTTGCGCAGCATGAACAGGTTGCGCACCGTGTCCTCCTTGATGCCCTCCTTCATGCCGTCGAACATGTCGCCGCCCTCCTTCTGGTACTCCACCAGCGGGTCGCGCTGCGCCATGGCGCGCAGGCCGATGCCCTCCTTGAGGTAGTCCATCTCGTAGAGGTGCTCGCGCCACTTGGTGTCGATGACCGGGAGGATGACCATGCGCTCGATGTTGCGCATCTGGGCCTCGCCTCCGATGGCCATGACGTTGGTCTCCAGTTCGTCGTACTGGGCGTTGGCGTCGGCGACGAGGGCGTCCCGGAGCTGCTCCGCGGAGACCTCGCCCCCGTGTCGCTCGAGCAACGACTGCCAGGTGAACGTCGGGCCGTAGAGGGACTCGAGGGCGTTCCACAGCTGATCCAGGTCCCAGTCCTCCACGTAGCCGACGGCGGTGGCGCCGTTGACGTAGGCGGTAACGGTCTCGTCGATCATGTTGCGGATGTACTGCTGGATGTCCCGGGCCTCGAGGATCGAGCGGCGCTCGGCGTAGATGACCTTGCGCTGCTCGTTGAGCACCTCGTCGTACTTGAGGACGTTCTTGCGCATCTCGAAGTTTTGGTTCTCCACCTGGGCCTGCGCGCCCTTGATGGAGTTGGTGACCATTTTCGCCTCGATCGGAACGTCATCGGGGACGTTGAGGCGGTTCATCATGTTCTCCATGGTCTGGCCGACGAAGCGGACCATGAGCTCATCACGCATGGACAGGTAGAAGCGGGTCGCTCCGGGGTCACCCTGGCGGGCGGAGCGGCCACGCAGCTGGTTGTCGATGCGGCGGGACTCATGGCGCTCGGTGCCCAGGACATAGAGTCCACCGGACTCGCGGACCTTGTCACCGAGCTGCTTGGCCCGCTCGCGGGCGCGCGGCAGCTCCTCGTCCCACGCGGCCTGGTACGCCTCCTCGTCCTCGAAGGGATCGAGTCCGCGCTCGCGCAGCTTGATGTCGAGGATGACCTCGGGGTTGCCGCCGAGGACGATGTCGGTACCACGGCCGGCCATGTTGGTGGACACGGTGACGGCACCCGGCAGACCGGCCTGGGCGACGATCTGGCCCTCCTGCTCGTGGTACTTCGCGTTGAGCACCTTGTGCGCGATGCCGCGGCGCTGCAGCAGCTCGGAGAGGTATTCGGAACGCTCGACGGAGGTGGTGCCCACGAGGATGGGCTGGCCGTTGGCCACGCGCTCGGCGATGTCGTCGGCGACGGCGGCGAACTTGGCCTCCTGCGTCTTGTAGACGCGGTCGGTGAGGTCCTCGCGCACGTTCGGGCGGTTGGTGGGGATCGGGACGACGTCGAGCTTGTAGATCTGGTGCAGCTCGGCGGCCTCGGTCTCGGCGGTACCGGTCATGCCGGCCAGCTTGTCGTAGAGGCGGAAGTAGTTCTGCAGGGTGACCGTGGCCAGGGTCTGGTTTTCGTTCTTGATCTCCACCTGCTCCTTGGCCTCGATGGCCTGGTGCATGCCCTCGTTGTAACGGCGGCCGCCGAGCACGCGGCCGGTGAAGGCGTCGACGATCATGACCTCGCCGTTGCGGACGATGTAGTCCTTGTCGCGGGTGAACAGCTCCTTGGCCTTGATGGCGTTGTTGAGGTAGCTGACCAGGGTCGAATGCTCCGGCGCGTAGAGGTTGTCGATACCCAGCTGGTCCTCGACGTAGCCGACGCCGTCCTCGAGCACACCGATGGTGCGCTTGCGGTGGTCCACCTCGTAGTGGATGCCCTCCTTCATGCGCGGGGCGAGCTGGGCGAAGACGTTGTAGAACTGCGAGGAGCCGTCCACCGGCCCGGAGATGATGAGGGGGGTACGTGCTTCGTCGATAAGAATCGAGTCCACCTCATCGACGATGGCGTAGTGGTGACCACGCTGCACGAGATCCGCCAGGGAGCGCGCCATGTTGTCGCGCAGGTAGTCGAAGCCCAGCTCGTTGTTCGTGCCGTAGGTGATGTCCGCGGCGTAGGCCTTGCGCCGCTGCTCCGGCTGCATCTCGGAGAGAATGACGCCGACCTCCAGGCCGAGGTAGCGGTGGACACGGCCCATCATCTCCGCGTCACGCTTGGCCAGGTAGTCGTTGACGGTGACGATGTGGACGCCCTTGCCCGACAGAGCATTGAGGTAGGCGGGCAGCACCGAGGTCAGGGTCTTGCCCTCACCGGTCTTCATCTCGGCGACGTTGCCGAAGTGCAGGGCCGCGCCACCCATGACCTGGACGTGGTAGGGCTTCTGGCCGAGCACCCGCCAGGCGGCCTCCCGGGCGGTGGCGAAGGCCTCGAGGAAGATGTCGTCGAGGGTCTCACCGTCGGCCAGGCGAGCCCGGAACTCCTCGGTCTTTGCCTTCAGCTCCTCATCGCTGAGCGCGGTGTACTCATCGTCGAGGGCGAGCACCTGCTCAGCCATCTTGTTGAGACGCTTGACGGTGCGCCCTTCACCGGCGCGAAGCAGCTTGGACAGTCCGAACACGTGCAGTCGTCCTTAGGGGTGAGATGATCATGAGGTTCTTCCGGGTCATTGTACGCAACGACGACGATGCCGCCGCCCCCGGGAGGGGAGCGGCGGCATCGGTACGGGTGTGACAGCGAGAACTACTTCTCCTCGTCAGCGAGGGAGATCAGACCGTAGTCGAACGCGTGGCGGCGGTACACCACGGACGGACGGCTGTTCTCCTCGTTGATGAACAGGTAGAAGTCATGTCCGACGAGCTCCATCTCCGACAGGGCGTCATCGACGCTCATCGGGGTGGCGGTGTGCTCCTTGGTGCGGACCACCTGACCCGGGACGACATCCTGCACGGACTCGGCATAGGGATCGACGTCGTACTGGTTCTCCTCGCGGGCCTTCTGGGCCTCCGCGACCATCTCGGCGGCGGCGACGCCGGTCGAGGTGGGGGCGCGGTGGCCGGAACGCGAGATGGAGCGACGTGCCTTGACCTTGCGCAGGGAACGCTCCATCTTGGCCAGAGCGGTCTCGAGTGCGGCGTAGAAGCTGTCCTCCTTCGCCTCGGCGCGTGCCAGGTGGCCCTTGCCGGTGGCGGTGATCTGGATACGGTCGGACTCCGACTCACGACGCGGGTTCGGCTCGTGCTGGAGTTCCACGTGGAAGAAGGTCAGGGTCGGGTCGAGCCGCTCGATCTTGGCGAGCTTGGAGTTGACGCGCTCGGCAAAGTGCTCCGGCACCTCAACGTTGCGGCCCGTGATAGTGACCTGTGCCTCGGGGCTCAGGACATCGGTGTTCTCAGCAGGTGATGTCATCTGCTTCCTCCCTACTAGTGGTGGGACAACTTCAGTAACCCCCATCGTACATCTGGTCATAACCGGGTGGCCATCACCCCCGCAGTTTCATGCGTGACAGATCACAATCGCCCCACTCACGGTGCAGCCGGCCGCGAAAAGCACCTCTGAGCTGGCAGCGAGCGTTGCCCCGGTGGTGGCGACATCGTCGATAAGCAGCACCGGAGCGCCCGGAACACGGCGCAATTCCACTGCTCCGGCGAGGTTGTCGCGGCGCTTATCGACGCCGAGTCCCACCTGGTCCGCGACTGAGTCCCGGTGACGCAGTGCGCTGCTCACCGTCCACCCGCTGGCGCGACACACGGCGGTGACCGGGTCACCGCCGCGTAGTCGCGCGTTCCGGGCGCGGGTCGGCGCCGGCACGAGAACGGGGGCCGGGAACCCCTCCAGCTCTCCCCGGGCAACCAGATGCCGGATACCCGCCGCGAGCACGGCACCCAGATGCGCGCGGACGGCCATGTTCTGCTGCTCCTTCATAGCGAGCACCACGCGGCGGTGGGTGTCGGCATAGGGTCCGAACGACCACACCGGGACATGCGGATCGATGCGGGTGTGGATGCGCTGCGGCGGGGTAGCCAACACCTGTCGGCACCGGGCACACAGGTGCGCGCCCGCAGCGCCGCACCCGGCGCACCGCCGCGGCAGGAGGAGATCCATGTCAGTTGGCGGCCACCGGCGCCGCACGCTGGCCCTGCAGACCGGAGACCTCACGCCAGAAGACGCTGTCCCCGCCGGTGGTGGGCAACTGGAGGGTGGCCTGCGCGTCGGTGAGGTAGAGCATCGACGGGGTGGCCGCCACCGCCACCACGGGGGCGGTGATGTTGCCCGAGGGCAGCGAGGTCGCCGCGGACCCGTCCTGCTCGACCCGCCACACCGGGGTCTCCGGCGTGGAGGTGCCCACCAGGAGTGACCCGTCCGGCTGCCAGTCCAACGACAGGGCGGTCCCACCCAGCTGCGGGGCCAGCTCCCGGACGTTGACCACCCGTCGCTCCGCCGGCCCCGGGCGCTCCACGACACCCACATGGACACGGCCTTCGATGATCATCGCGATTCGGGCGCCGGAGCCGGAGAGGCGGATGACCGAGATCTCTCCTTCGGCATCCGAATCGATGACGACCTCGGAATCACTGACTTCGCCCGAGGGGCCCGACTGCACCACCCGCACCAGCCGCTCGCCGTCGACGACCACCCATTGGTTCTTCGAGTCCACCTCGAACGTGGGACGGGAGATCGTCTCGGCCCGCAGGACCTCCGTGAGGTCACCGTCGAGAACTCCGGTGAGCAGCACCGACTCGTCACCCTCCCGCCGAACCACCGCCGCGTTGGCTTCCGCGGAGATGTCGACGGACTCGATCCCGCCGATCTGCCCCAGCTCCCCTTCGACTGCGGTGACCTGGTTGGAGGCGACACGGCTGACCACCCCGTCGGTAAGCGCGTACAACGGCACCGGAGCGGTCTGGTTGACCCGCGGGTTGAACTCGGCGACGTCATCGGTGCTCAGGGTCTCATACCCGGGCTCGAGGGGCTCCCCGTCCACCACGACGGAATAGGGTTCCGGCACGTTCGCCACCGCCAGTGTCCACACCAGCTGGGCGGCGAACAGCAGCCGGGCATCGGCGTCGACATCCGCGAAACCGGTGAAGTGGTACGCCCCGTCGAAGACACCCGCGAAGGTCGCCTCCGGGGGCAGCACCTCCCGGACGCCGGGCTCCAGCGAGGGCGAGGGCCCCTCCATGAACAGTGTCACCAGGGCGGTGTCCAGGGACTGGTGTCCGGAGTAGATCCAGCGGCGATCGGAGACGAGCACCTGACCGGTGGGGTCCAGGAAGAACAGCCGCTGCGGCTGGAACTGGTTGCGCAGCTCCGTGCGCTCGAGCACCACACCCGAGGGCAGCGACTCAATGCGCCACTCCCCGTTCGCCCGCACCATCTCGACGGTGGCCTCATAGACCCCGTGCTCCGGTTCATAGGCCCCACCGGGGGCGATGCGGCCGACGACCGCGCCCCGGACATTAAAGGTGCGTTCCTCGCTGGTGGCGCCGGCCGCAGTGACCAGATCGATGCGGTTGACCACCAGGACGGAATCATGCGGGTTCCACTGCTGGGCGGTGTCCTTGGCCAGGTAGGAGCGGGCCACCTGATAATCCTGGGTCGGATGGGCGTTGGCGGTGTAGAAGTCACGCAGCAGCAGATCAGGCTCCCGCCCGGGCTGCGGGCCGAGGTTGGAGTCCTCCTCGATCTGCGGCTCGAAGGATCTCACGGCCTGGGGTTCGGTGTTGTTCGGCAGGGTCGTACAGCCGACCAGGAGGGCCAGGGAGGCGGTCACCGCGGCCAGGGTGCGCAGGCGGGAGTGTCGGGGCAGATGTGTCATGACGTCGGAGCCTCCAGTTCGAGGGGGCTGGTGGCCACCGGTTGCCGCGGTTCACGGGGCAGCACCATGCGGAACTGCGATCCCACCCCCGCGGTGCCGGTGGCGTCCAGGAGCCCGCCGTGCAGGACCACGTCCTCGCGGGCGATGGCCAGGCCCAGGCCGGTGCCGCCGGAGTGACGGCGACGGGAGGCGTCGGCGCGCCAGAAGCGGTTGAACACCAGCTCCTCCTGCCCGGGTTTAAGCCCCACTCCGTGGTCGGTGACGGTGATGGCGATGGCGTCGTCGTTGGCGGCCAGGGCCACCACGACGGGGTTGCCTTCGGAGTGGTCGATGGCGTTGGCGATGAGGTTGCGCAGGACGCGCTCGATCCGGCGGGAATCCCCGGTGATCATCACCGGCTCATCCGGGGTGTCGAACTGCACGTCGACCTCCAGCTTCTGCGCCAGGTGCCGGGTCTGTTCCCAGGCGGAGGTGATGCACGAGCGGACGTCGATACGCGCCTCGGAGAGGTCGGCGACGCCGGCGTCGTGACGCGAGATCTCCAGCAGATCCGCCAGCAGTTCCTCGAAACGGTCCAGCTCGCGGATCATCAGCTCGGATGCCCGCCGGGTGTGCGGCTCGAGGCTGTCCGGGTCCGAGGCGATCATGTCCGCCGCCATGCGCACCGTGGTCAGCGGGGTGCGCAGCTCATGGGAGACATCCGAGGTGAACTGGCGCTGCAGATTGCCGTACTCCTCGAGCTGGTGGATCTGCTTCGACAGTTTCTCCGCCATGTCGTTGAAGGACAGTGCCAGACGGGCCATCTCGTCCTCACCGTCGACGATCATGCGCTCCCGCAGGTGGCCCGCGGCCAGGCGCTGGGCGATGCGGGAGGCGGAGCGGACCGGTGCGGTGACCTGCTGGGTCGCCAGCCAGGCGATGCCCACCAGGAGGACGACCACCACCACTCCGGCGGCGGAGAGCAGGCCGCGCAGCAGAGCCAGGGTCGATTCATCCGATTCCATCGACATGACGAGGTAGACCTGCAGGTCCGGCACATCAGCGTCGGTGGGTGTTCCGATGACCAGCGCGTTGTAGGCCGAGCCATCCGTCCGGTCGACGGTGGCGAACTGGAAGGACACCTGATCCTCGGAGACGAAGCGGCGGAGTTTCTCCGGGATCCGGTATCCCTCCGGGGAGGTGAGCGTCGACCCGTCCTGCTGGGTGACCACCAGGACCGGCTCATACACGGCAGACGCGCCGGTCTGGTCCGTCTGCTGGGTGAGGGAGGCGCGGGCGGAGTTGAGCCTGACCTGCAGCGTCGACGTCGCGGAGGTGGCGTCGATCTGCTGCTCCACGGCCACCCGGGCGCGGTCGATCTCGGAGTTGGCGATGTCGAACTTGGAGTCCACCAGGCGTGAGGTGACCACCGAGATGAGCGCCATCCCGAGGATGAACATGACGACCGCGGACGCGACGAAGATCGAGCCGATGACGCGGACCTGGAGCGAGGTCCGCCACATCTCGCTCACACGGTCATAGGCCCGGTTGAAGTAGGCGGCGATCGTCGACAGTATGGGGTGCCTCCCCTATTCGGCCAGACCCGTCTTGTAACCCACACCGCGCACGGTGAGCACGATCTGCGGGTTCTCCGGATCCTTCTCGATCTTGGCGCGCAGTCGCTGCACGTGGACGTTGACCAGGCGGGTGTCCGAGGCGTGACGGTAGCCCCAGACGTTCTCCAGCAGCTCCTCGCGCGTGTGCACCTGGCGGGGCTTGCGGGCCATCTCCAGCAGCAGGTCGAACTCCAGTGGGGTGAGCGAGATCTCCTCGTCGCCACGCTTGACGGTGTGCTCGGGAACGTCGATGGTCAGATCGCCGACCTCGAGGTTCTCGGTGGGCTCGGAATCGGTCCGGCGCAGGCGGGCGCGGATACGCGCGATGAGTTCCTTCGGCTTGAAGGGCTTGGTGATGTAGTCGTCGGCACCCGTCTCCAGTCCGAGGACCACGTCGACGGTGTCGGTCTTGGCGGTGAGCATGACGATCGGCACGCTCGACTCCTGGCGGATGGCACGGCAGATGTCCACGCCGTTCATGCCGGGGAGCATGAGGTCCAGGAGAATGAGGTCCGGCTGATGCTCGCGGAATGCCGCCACAGCCTCGTTGCCGTCCATGACCGGGACCGGATCGAATCCTTCCGTCTCCAGGACCAGGGTGAGCATGTCGGAGATCGACGGATCATCGTCGACAACGAGAATCTTGGGTGCCATGGAAACTCACATTCTTTGAGTAATGTTCGCGATCTCTTGCAATATTACGTCCGAGTCAGTGGTCACTATCCAGCGACCCGCCCAGCCCTGCTCGGCCAGCCTCAGATACGCATCATAGGTCCGCTGCTGCAGTCCCGCGTCCCGCTCGTAGCGGTCACGCTCCCGGGAAGCGTCGAGCTGCTCCCGGGACTGCGCGCGCAGCGACGCCGTGTCCGGTTCCGTCGCCAGCAGCACCTGCAGGTCAGGTCGGGGGAGCCCGAGGCGGCCGAACTCCAGATCGTGCACCCAGTCCATGATCCGGTCATCCCCCACCCGGGCGGCCGAGTACGCCGCATTCGAGGCGACGTAGCGGTCCAGCAGCACGATCCGCTCGCTTCCGACGTAGGGTGCCAGGTCCTCGCGGGCACCGTGGCGGTCCAGGGCGAACAACGTCGCCATGGCGTAGGCGGAGTCGGTGAGATCGCCCATGCGGCCGTGCAGGGCCTCCTGCACGAGTTGGGCGGGCGCGGAAACCTCATACCGCGGGAACGCGAGGACGTCCGCCGCGACGTGCTCCCGGATGGCACGGACGAGGGTGTTCTTCCCCGCGCCGTCGATCCCCTCAATGGCGATGATCATCTAGGACAGTGCCTCGGTGAAGGCGTCGATGTCCTCGTCGACCTCGACCGACTCGAGCAGTTCCGCAGCGGCCTCGTTGAGGGCCTCGTCGCCGGAGCCGATGAGCTCACGGATGAAGGGGTGGGAATCCGCCACGTCGCCGGACGAGAAGGGAGCCCCGGCCCAGATGGCGGCGATGGTCGCTGCCGCCAGTCCGTTGAGTCGCTCCACGTCGGAGACGTTGGGTTGCTTGAGCACGAGCAGGCAGGCGTCACGCACCGCCTCCACCACGTCGTCATCGTCGAGATCGTTGAGCTCATCGAGGAAGTCGATGTTGTCGTCTTCATTAAAGATGGCGACATCCCAGGTGCTCATGGCATTGTCCTCTCTCATGCGGGTGCGGATTCCCCGTGCACAATCAGTACGGGCCGCAAAACTATTCGAGTCCTACTTATTCATCTGCTATGTTGTTATCGAGTTGTTACCGATACAGGAAGGGACGGGCAGATGAGAACGGAAACGCGTCACGTCTACATCTTCATCCTCGTCGGCCTGCTGGTTGCCGCCGCCGTCGGATACGGAGTCTGGCAGGCCAGCACGCCCACGACCCCTTCCGCCTCTGATATTGCCACGCAGACCCCCGAGGTAGCCACAATTTCGGAGGAGACCACGCTGCCGCAGGTGACCACCACCTCGGCCGAGCCCGAAACGACCACCGAAGCTGCCGCGCAGGCGCCGACACCCCCGCTTGTCGACGATCCCTTCCTCGCCCCCCACGCCTTCGTCCAGGCCGCTCCCACCTCCATCACCCCGACGACCGTCTATCGCCCGGAGAATGTCCGTCCCACCGCAGCGCTGCCCGCTCCGGCAGAGCCGACGCCGCTCTCCCCGGAGAACGCGGACCCGGAGGACGCGACCGGGACCACGGGGACCACGGGGACGACGGAGACTACCGGGCCGGCGGAGACCACTGAACCGGGTCAGCCGGGTCAGCCGGGCGAGCCCACTGAGCCCACCGAAGGTACTGAGCCTTCCACCCCGGACACCCTCGTCCCGGACAACGGCGACGCTGACCCCCAGGATCCCGCATCTGCGCCGGTTCCCACAGAGCCCACGGCGCCCGCCGCGCCGACCCCCTCCCCGGACCAGCCGCAGACCGGCGAGCCGCAGGTCGAACAGGCGACCACGCCCAATGGCTCCGCGTGGTGGCATCCGTCCCGCTGGCTGCCCTTCCGCCCCTGATGTGGTGACGGGCCGCCGGTCAGCGCCCGGTGGCCTGTCAGACGCAGGCGATGAACAGCTGGCCGCCCTCGACGCTGGACACTTCCCAGGCGGGGTCCGACGCCGGGATCCAGGCGGCCTCCCCGGGGCGCAGCCCCAGGTTGCCCAGCTGAACCTCGCCGGCGGTACACAGTGCGATGGCGGGGCCGTCATGGGTGAAGGTGAAGGCCTCCGCGGCAGCGAGGTCGTGGCGGAACAGACGGAACTCGGCCGCCGGCACCTGGTACTCCCCCTCCACCCGCGTGACCACCGGATCATGGACGGAGTGGAAGTTGAGGATGCGCACGAGTTCCGGGACATCGACATACTTGGAGGTCAGTCCGCCGCGCAGGACGTTGTCGGAGTTGGCCATGATCTCCACACCAAGTCCGGAGACGTAGGCGTGCAGGTGGCCGGCGTCGAGGTAGAGTGCCTCACCCGGTGCCAGCACCAGGTGGTTGAGCAGCAGTGCCCCGAGGACGCCGATGTCACCGGGGTAGCGGTCCTGGAGCTCCAGGACGGTCCGCAGGACATCGGAGATCCAGTCGCCGCGGTCGAGTTCCGACTGGGCGGCGGCGATGACGGCGTCGATAAGCGCGATCCGCGCCGCAGACGGGATGGTGATCCAGGTGGTGAACAGGCCACGGAGGCTGTCCTCCTCCGAGCGGGGATCGAGGATCGTCAGGTAACGGTCCAGCTCCGGGCACTGCAGCGCGGCGAACAGCTCGCGCGTCTTCTCCAGCGGACGGAAACCGACCATCGCGTGGAAATCGGTCAACGCCACCACGAGCTCCGGCTTGTGCGAGGGATCCCGGTAGTTGCGGTTGGGTGCGTTCAGCGGGATCCGCTGCTCATTCTCCCGCTCGAACCCTTCCCGGGCCTGGGCGGCGGACGGGTGGGCCTGGAGTGACAGGGGCTCGGCGGCACCGAGCAGCTTGAGCAGGAACGGCAGGCCGTCGCCGAAGTCACGGAGGACACGATCGCCGAGCGCAGCCGCCGGGTCGGCGGCGATGATGTCGGTCAGGGGGCGGTCGTCGATAAGCGAGGTGCCGGTGGGATGCGCGCCGAACCACACTTCTGCCTCGGGACGGGAGGAGGGGGTCGGCTCTCCACGCAGCTCGGGGATGAGGGTGCGTGAACCCCAGGGATAACTCCGGGGAGTGCCGGTGAGTTTCTGCATTCAGTAGTCCTCAGTTGGTGCGTCGGGCAGGTCGTACGTGGTGGCTGCCAGTCCACGTGTGATCAGCTGCAGGGCAGCGGCCAGTTCTCCGATGCCGGGGGTCTCGCAGGTGACGGCGAGGGCATCAGGCAGCGCGGCTGCCACGTCCGGGTCCTCTGCCCAGACAACAGTCCTCAAGGGTACCAAATCGACCGGGCCATCCAGGAAGGGGTCGTGGAACACATCGCGGACCGGAGCCTGGGGAGCGAACTCCAGTTCATCCCACGCCACCACGCCGGAGGGCAGGCCCTTCTGGGACCACAGCACGGACATGAGCTCCGCGACGGCGAAGCCGTGACGGGAGCGGCCGGTGTGCACCACGCGGGCCATGTCGGCGTATCCCCGCAGTTGACGGCCGGGGTTGACCACCACGTCGCGCTCCGGGGACAGCTGTTCCAGCTCCTCGTCGATTCTCCCGGCGATGTCCTCCAGCCGCTGGGCGACGAGGTCGGGGTCCTCCTCGAGCAGGTCGAGCACGGTGGCGACCGCGATGATCGTGCGGGCCGGCGAGGCCCCGGCCGCGGTGGGCAGCGCCGGAATGATGACGGTCCCCGCGGGCGCGTCCTCGAGGATGGGACCGCGCGGGGGCCCGACGAGCAGGGTCGTGGCGCCGCGGCGGTCGGCGGCGATGAGCCCCCGGGAGGTGTCCGGATCATCGGCCCGGTCGCCGACCACCATGACGATGTCCAGGGCTCCGACATAGGACGGCAGAGTGTCGGTCACGACGACCGGCACCCGCAACGGCGCGCGCATCCGCACCACGACACGCGCGGCGGCGGCCGCGACCTGGTCGGTGGCCAGCACAACGAGGCTGCGCGGCTGCAGGCGGTACAGGCCCTCCATGCGTTCGATGGCCCCGGCGACTGCTCTCACCTGGGCGCCCTCGTGAGCGACGTCGTAGAACCGCACCGTCTCCCGTTGATAGGTGGAGCCGTCGAGATAGGCGTCGAGAGAGCTGTCATCCATGCGATCCAGGATAGTGCGCGTGCTCTGTGAGGACCCTGTGTGTCACCATGGGGTCATGTCGGACGTCATCTATCTGATCGCGCCAGCCGGACACCCGAACTTCGGGGACGAGTTCATCGTCTCTGCATGGTTACGCGAGCTTGCTTATCGACGCCCCCGTGCCCGCGTCATCCTCGACTGCCACTCCCCCGGCATCGCCGCGGTCCTCCATCACAACGTCCACCCGGATCTCACCGTGACGGACACCCTGTGGCGCCTGGCCGACGGCTGCGATTCCCCGGCGGAGGTCTCCACCGCCATCGCGGACCCGACCCGCCGCCCCCGCCTCATCTCGGGTCTCAATCTGGCCAAGTCGGCCGATGTGGTGCACCTGCTCGGCGGCGGGTGGGTCACCGACCTGTGGCCGCAGCACATCCGGATCGTCACCGCCGCCGCGTCGATCGGTCACGCCGCTGCGCTGCGGGTGGCCACCGGGCAGGGGCTGCACCCGGGCCGGGGAATCGCCGGTGAGCTGAACCACTGGTGGTCCCTGTTCGACTCGATCACCGTCCGCGACACCCCGTCCCGGGATTACGCCCCCGCTGAGGCCGGGCAGGACGACTCCTGGTTGGCGGCCGCCGATCCCCGTTCCCACCACGGGCTCGGGCACGGCCCCGAGGATGCCCGCCTGCGCGGCACGGTCGTGTCCGCGCAGTCCGACCTGCTGGGCATCGGGGTGGAGGAACTGGCCGGGCGTCTCGTGCGGCAGTTGCGGGAGCTCGGCACGACGGGGGATGACCTCGCCTTCGTCGAGTGCATCCCGGCCGGCGACTGGGTCGTGTGGGACGCCATGTGCCGGCTGGACCCGGAGCTGACGAGGGAGGCGCGCTTCGTCGGTTTCGATGAACTGTGGACCCACGGGCTGCCGGCGCGGGCCGGTCAGACGTGGATCTCCACCCGCTTCCATCCGCATCTCATTGCCGCCGCCCGCGGCGCCCGGGGCATCGCGGTATCCGTCCACGACGGCGACTACTACGAGGTCAAACACTCCTCCGTCGGGTCGGGATGGCCGGTGAGCACCCTGGAGGAGCCGACCCACCCGGGCCCGGGTGTCGCGGATGTCGGCGAGCGCCGGGAGGCCGCGGGGGCGCTGGCCGATGAGCTCTACCCGGCCGCGCGCCGCGAGCGTCTCCGGCGCGACGTCAAACGCGCTCTCAGGCGCGGATGACGCTGAGGATCTCGGCGACCAGCTCGTCGACCTCGGCGCGCGTCGGGGCCTCCACGTTGAGGCGCAGCAGCGGCTCCGTGTTGGAGGCGCGGACGTTGAACCACGCCTTCGAGTCCTTGAGATCCACGGTGACCCCGTCCATGTCGTCGACGGCTGCGGTGCGGTCGGCGAAGGCATCGAGCACCGCCTGGGTGCTGGCCGCCTGGTCCACCACGGTGGAGTTGATCTCCCCGGAGGCCTCGTAGCGCTCGTACTGCGCCATCATCTCGCTCAGCGGGCGGTCCTGGCTGCCCAGTGCCGCCAGGACGTGCATCGCGGCGAGAATGCCGGAGTCGGCGTTGAAGAACTCGGTGAAGTAGTAGTGGGCGGAGTGCTCACCGCCGAAGACGGCACCGGTCTCGGCCATCTTCGCCTTGATGAAGGAGTGGCCCACGCGGGTGCGCACCGCCGTGCCGCCGTTCTCGGCGATGATCTCCGGCACTGAGCGCGAGGTGATGAGGTTGTGGATGATCGTCGCCCCCGCGTGGTCCTGCAGGTAGCGCTCGGCGACGACGGCCGTGATCGCCGAGGGGCTGACGGGGTCACCGTTCTCGTCGACGACGAAGCACCGGTCGGCGTCGCCGTCGAAGGCCAGTCCGATGTCCGCCTTCTGCTCGACGACGAACGTCTGCAGGTCCTTGAGGTTCTCCGGATCCAGGGGGTTCGCCTCGTGGTTGGGGAAGGTGCCGTCGAGCTCGAAGTACAGGGCGCGCACGTCCAGCGGCAGACCCTTGAACACCTCCGGCACCGTGTGCCCGCCCATGCCGTTCGCGGCGTCGACGGCGACCACGAGCGGGCGGATGCTGTGCAGGTCCACCAGGTCGCGGAGGTACTCGCCGTAGACCTCGAGGCAGTCCTGCTGCTTCTCGACACCGGCCTCACCGCCGTACTCCGGAACACCGTCGACAAGCATGTCGGTGACGTCACGCAGGCCCGTGTCCTGGGAGACCGGGCGGGCGCCGGAACGGCACAGCTTGATGCCGTTGTACTGCGCCGGGTTGTGGGAGGCGGTGAACATCGCTCCGGCGCACCCGAGGGTGCCGGCGGCGAAGTAGAGCTGATCGGTGGACGTCAGGCCCAGCATGATCACGTCCAGACCCTGCGAGCGCACCCCTTCCGAGAATGCGTCGGCCAGTTCCGGGGAGGAGGGACGCATGTCGTGGCCGATGGCCACGGTGGTCTCACCCTCTCCGCGCAGCAGGTGGGCAAAGGCGGCTCCGGTGTCCCGGATGAATGCAGGGGTGATCTCGTCGCCGACGACGCCGCGGACATCGTAGGCCTTGATCACGCGGGAGACATCGTCACGGTTGTGCTTGGTCATGGGCCCCGATGATACTCCCTACTCGGATTCGGCCTCATCACTGCTGATGATTCGCAGATGCGCGCGGCGGCGCTGCTTCTCGTCGTACACGCGCCGGGCGCGGTGGACCGGGTGCGGGGACGAGTCGGGGTCGGCCGGATCCTCCGGGTGCAGCTCCGGGCCGGCGGAGTCGACGAGACCGCTGGTGACCCGGCCGGCCTCCCGGACGGCCTCGGCCAGCGCGGTGAGGTCCTCGTCATCGTCGATGTCGATGTGGTTGACCCGGAGCATCTCCCAGCCCAGCGGCGCGGTGATCTTCTCGGAGTGGTGGTCGCACAGATCCCAGCTGTGGGGCTCGGCGGCCGGTGCCAGCGGCCCCACCACGGCGGTGGACTCGGCGTAGGCGTACGTCATGGTGGCGACGGCAGGCTTGCCGCAGCCCGGGCGGGAACAACGTCGGAACTGGCTCACGGCCACCAAGTCTAAACCCTTCCTTGAGAATCCGGTACCCCTGGCGCGCGCCGCCCCCGCCCCGCCGTGCGCACTGCCTAAGATCTGGGACATGCACACCAGGACCTTCCGCGACCGCCGCGGCCGCGGACTGCGTGGACCGCTGCTACCCATGGAGGCCCCGCGCTACCGCACCCGCGGCGAGTCCTTCGACGTCGCGGTGCTGGAGGCCTACGCCCCCATCCAGCACTCCTACCCCGAGCAGCTGGCCCACCTGGACATCGCGGTCGACACCGTGCCCCGCATGCGCCTGCGGGCGGACAGCATCCTGCCCGACGAGATCGTCGCCGACGGCCCCGTCCCCCTCGGCCGGGTGATCCCGGCGGGCATCGATTCGCAGGGGCGGCCCACCCGAGCCCGCCTGGTGGTGTTCCGGATGCCGATCGACCAGCGCTCCGCCACCCCGCAGGAGCGCGAGGAACTGCTCACCACCATTCTCACGGCCCTGGTGGCGCACTACCTCAATCTGGATCCCCGCGACATCGACCCCGATTTCCAGCTCTAGGATCCCCGGGGCCCGGAATCGCGAAAGCGACCCCGCAGGGTCGCTCAGGTCACCGGGAATGTCAGCCGATCTGCTTCTTCAGGCGGCGGCGCTCTCGGTCGGACAGTCCACCCCAGATCCCGAAGCGCTCATCATGCTCGAGGGCGTACTCGAGGCAGTCATCGCGCACCGCGCAGGCCTGGCAGATGCGCTTGGCCTCGCGGGTGGATCCGCCCTTCTCCGGGAAGAACGCCTCCGGGTCCGTCTGGGCGCACAGAGCCTGGTCCTGCCACTCCTGCTCGACGGCGCCGAAGAGTTCATCAAGGCTCATCTCTGCAGCCGATCCATTGATACTGGCCACTCCTCCACGGAGAACGGCCCCGTTAGCCATGTCTTCCACGGTGTCCCCCTTCTCCGATCGGTGGTTGGTTGTGGTGCTTCTTACACTGATGTGATTACACACGTGATCACTAAATGTCGTCAACCGAAATCGGGGGGAATATCGCGCCGCCCGCCGTTTATGCAGGCGGCTAATCCCACTAGTCACACCAGTAACAGCAAAAACCTCCGGGGGGTGGGCGGAGGGGGTACTACATGTAGTGGTGGGCAGATTCCCTGGCAACAACTGACAGGAATCTCAGGCCCCTATCGGCGTGTCGTCATGCATCCGAGGAGAAACGCACTCCATTGTCCGGAATGATCACACCTGGCCAGACACGCATTCCGCCCTCCAGCTCACAACGGGCGCCGATCTGCGCACCCTCACCGATGACACACCCCGTGATCCGGGCGTTGGCACCGATCCGCGCGCCGGCGGCGATGATGGAGTCCCGGATGACCGCACCCGGCTCGATGGTGGCGCCGTCGAAGACCACGGTGTCGTCGAGACGGCAGCCCGCCCCGATCTCCGAGCCCCGGCCGACCCACGTGCCACCGACCAGGATCGTGCCGGCGGCAACGCCCGCGGTGTCGTCGACAAGCGACTCACCGGTCCGGCCCTCCAGCAGCGGGGAATGCGCGATGCCGCGCACCAGGTCAGAGGAACCACGGACGAAGTCGTCGGGGCGGCCCATGTCGCGCCAGTAGGCGTAGTCGACGTGGCCGAACACCCGGCGCCCCTCGGCGAGGAGCTTGGGGAAGGTCTCCCGCTCGACAGAGACCACGCGCCCCTCGGGGATGTCCGCGATGATCTCGCGGCGGAAGACGTAGCAGCCGGCGTTGATCTGGTCGGTCGGCGGATCCTCGGTCTTCTCCAGGAACTCCAGCACCCGGCCGTCCTCGGAGGTGGGCACGCAGCCGAAGGCGCGCGGGTCCGGGACACGCACGAGGTGCATGGTCACGTCGGCCTCCTTCTCCGCGTGGGTCGCCAGGATGGCGCGCAGGTCCGTGCCGCCCAGGACATCGCCGTTGAACACCATGACGGTGTCGTTGCGCAGCTTGTCGTAGACGTTGCGGATACCACCGCCGGTGCCCAGCGCCTCCTCCTCGACGACGTACTCGATCTCCAGACCCATCTCGGAACCGTCGCCGAAGTACTCCTCGAACACCTCGGCCCGGTAGGAGGTGCCGAGCACGACGTGGGTGATGCCCGCCGCCTTGATGCGGGCGAGCAGATGCTGCAGGAACGGATAACCGGCCGTCGGCAGCATGGGCTTCGGCGTGTTGACGGTCAACGGGCGCAGCCGGGTGCCCCGGCCACCGACGAGAATGACGGCATCAGTACGCGAGGGATCAACACTGAGTTCAGACACTGGAGTCCTTTCGGTTGGTACGTGCCCGGGCCACGGCAATGATGCTGCGCCCCTGGAGCCCGAGCCGGATCAGCCCCCGGAGGGGCGCTTGCCACCAATGGGGGAGGCGGTCCGCCTGGAAACGATAGGCCGACTCGTGGTGGGCGGGCAGCATGGTGTCGGAATGCAGGCCCGCCACATGCCCCTTGTCGTGGGTGATGTGGGCTGTGGGGCAGTAGATGTTACGGAACCCGGCGCGCGTGAAACGATCGCCGAGGTCCACGTCCTCCATGTACATGAAGTAACGCTCGTCGAAGCCTCCGACGGCATCGAAGGCCTCCCACCGCACGAGCAGGCAGGAGCCGGACAGCCAGCCCGCCGCCCGTTCCCGGTCCATGTCGGTGTTGTCCCGGTAGGACCTGGTCCAGGGGTTGGAGGGCCAGATCTGGCCCAGCAGGGCATGCCCGATACCGTTGCCCAGCGTGGGCACCGCCCGCGCACTGGGATAGATGGTGCCGTCGGGTTCGACGATCTGCGGGCCCACCGCCGCGGCCTCCGGGTGGCGCTCCAGGCAGTCGATCAGCTTATCGACGGACCCTTCCCCGAAGACCACGTCCGGATTGCTCAGGAGCAGGTAGCGGGAGTCGATCTCTCCGGCGTCGCGCGCCGGACGCAGGTGGCGGGCGCCGACATTCATGCCGGTGCCGTATCCGAGATTGCCGCCGGTGGGCAGGAACTCGACATTGCCGCTCATCGACGCCGCCTTCTCCGGCACCCCGTCCGTGGAGCCGTTGTCCGCGAGCACGACATGGACTCCCCTGTCGGTGGCAGCGGGCAGGCTGTCGAGGAAGGCCTGCAGATGGCGGCCCGGGGAGTAGGTCACCGTGATGACGGCGACCGGCGGTGTCGGCGAGATAGTCACAATGAGTTGAGCATAGTGGGATTCGATGTCGTGCGACCGCTACGCCACTCCCGATGACCTAGACTTAGGCCCCGTGAGTGAGAAGTACCGCCGCGTGCGCGACATCCAGGCCGCCCCAACCGCTGCGTCTCCGGCGCGCCAGTACGGTCCGGCCCCGGTGAAGACCGTGGTGGCGGTACTGTCCGTGCTCACCCTCCTGTTGTCCGGGATGGGGTATTTCGCCGTCGGACGCCTGGGGACCGAGGTGGCCTCGGCCGGCAACCTCACCCTCGGCGGCGGTCAGGGGCTCAAGGGCAAGCCCGACGACGGTGCCACCGACATCCTCCTCGTCGGCTCCGACTCGCGTACCGACGCCCAGGGCAACCCCCTGTCCGCCGAGGAGCTCGAGCGCCTGCGCGCCGGTGTCGATGACGGCGAGGAGAACACCGACACCATCATGGTCATCCGCGTGCCCAACGACGGATCCTCCGCCACCGCCATCTCGATTCCCCGCGACACCTACGTCGCTGATCCGGACTTCGGGAACATGAAGATCAACGGTGTGTTCGCCGCCCACAAGACGAGCACGATGGAGGAACTGGTCACCGGCGGTGCGTCCGGCCAACAGCAGATGGAGTCCATGGGCAACGAGGCCGGACGCCAGGGGCTCATCAGTGCGGTCTCCGATCTCACCGGCGTGGAGGTCGACCACTACGCCGAGATCGGACTGTTCGGCTTCGTCCTGCTCACTGACGCCGTGGGAGGCGTCGACGTCTGCCTCAACGAGGCTGTCCAGGACGAGTTCTCCGGGGCCGATTTCCATGCCGGAGTGCAGACCCTCGACGGCGCCCAGGCCCTGGCCTTCGTCCGCCAGCGGCACGGCCTGCCCCGCGGCGACCTCGACCGCATCGTCCGCCAGCAGGCCTACATGGCCTCCCTGGTGAGCAAGGTGCTGGCCACCGGTACGCTGACGAATCCGCAGAAGCTCGGCGACATGGGCACCGCCGTCGAGCGTTCCGTGGTCATCGACGACAACTGGGACATCATGTCCTTCGCCAACCAGCTGGCCAATCTCGCCGGCGGCAACGTCGTGTTCAACACCATCCCGGTCACCTCGATCGACGGTGTCGGCGACTACGGCGAATCCATCGTCACCGTCGATGTCCCCACCGTGCACGCCTTCATGGAGGAACTGCTCGGCGCGGAAGAGGAGGAGCCGGCAGACGACGGTGGCACCGAGGACGCTCCCCCCGCAGAAGTCCAGCTCGCGGACAAGGACATCCACGTGCTCAACGCCGGTGTCACCACCGGCCTGGCCGGCAACGTCGGCGGCTGGCTCACCGAGGAGGGCTACGACGTCGTCGAGGTCACCAACGCCCTGGCCGGCATCTACACCACCTCGCAGGTCGTCGCCGCTGATCCCACCGACCCGGATGCCATCGCGCTGGCTGAGGCCCTCGGCGGCCTGGAGGTCACCGCCAACGACGGACTCACCTCGGACACCCTCATCGTGGTCACCCACGACGACTGGAACGGCCCCCTCGGTGACGCCTCGCTGGTCGGCGACTCCTCCGTCGGCCCCGATTCCGGGGCGGGCGTGGGTACCCCGGGTTCCGATTTCAGCGAGGAGGACGTCACCCCGGAGATCGACGCCGGCGGCGACGGCCCGCGGTGTGTGAACTAGGGTTCACTCCCCCACGTACGCGATCGCGTCGATCTCCACGCTGGCCCCGTAGGGCAGGCGCGCGGCCTCGAGGAAGGTCCGGGCCGGGCGGGCCTGCGCGAAGTACTCGGAGAACTGCTCGTTGGCCTCCTCCCGCAAGGTGATGTCGGTGACGAAGTAGGTGAGCTTGACCAGGTCCGTGAGTTCTCCGCCCTCGGTGGCCAGGCGCTCGGTCAAGCGCTCCAGTGCGGCCGCGAGGGCCTCCCTGCGGCCCTCCACCGGCTGGTAGTCCCTGTCCACGGACAGAGCCCCGGAAACGAAGATGAAGTCCCCGGCGCGCTTGGCCATCGAGTAGGGGTGGTCGGAGGTCGGCTGCATGACGGGTCCTTACTGGTCGGGGCGTTGAGGGCTCGGTGACCCCATGATGGGCGGCTCCCGCGATACCCGCCACGCTCACCCCTGAAAGGGCCTACGGGTGGAGGGGATCACCGAGCTCTGCGGCGTAGCACCCGTCCCAGTAGTTCTCCTCCAGGGGCCACTCCTCGATGGGTCCGTGGAGGTCGAGGAGCACGTCGTTGAGCTGGACTCCGCGGGGGCCGATCACCTCGTGGAAATGCCCTTGCTGCACGTGGAAGATGCTGGGCGAGAGGGGTTCCTTCGATCCGCTGAATGTCCCCGCCGTGCACTCAATCAGCGCAAGAAACATGGAGGCCTGCGTCGCCGGCACGATGAACACGTGCTCGCGGGTCGGCATCGAGACGAAGTAGCCGTGTTCGCACGGATCGAGCTGGAGGTTCTTGCGGCAGGCGTCGACAAGCAGGGCGATCGACGGCGTCTGCTTGAGACCCCGGACCATCACCCCGCCCATCTCACGGAGGACTTCGGGGCCGCGCGAGTAGGCCTCGATCGTAGCGTTGGCGGCGGCGTCGAGGACCTCGAGGTCGACGAGCTCGGTGAGCTGCCGCAGTGGGAGCAGCCGGATGGCGTCATTCTCGCGCAGTGCGTAGACGAACATGAGGTCCTCGGTGAAGGGGAAGCCGTCGACATCCCCCGGCAGTGCGTCAATACGGTGGACGACCTTGGTCACCGTGGCCAGCACGCGGCGCCGGTCGAGTCGCAGCCCGTCCGGATTGCCCGTGGCCTCCCGGACAGGACCGAGCAGCGTACCCCAGTAGTAGTCGATGACCTCGTCCTCGACGGCGTCGTCGTTGTCCTCGATCATGCCGAGGAGTCTGCTGATGTCGGCGGTGGCACCGGTGGTGGCGTCAAGGATGATCTCAGTGTCGTCCAGGAAACGGGCGTCGGGAAAGTGCGGAGTGAGGCGGGTGAGGCATTCGTCGTGGATGCGTGACAGGCGGTCGGCGGTGATCGTGGTCAAGGTGGTTCCCCCAGGGTCGGCCCGCGCCGGATGCGCGGGGGCACCTTACTTAGACTGCGCGCAGGGCCGAAAGGTTCCCGGGAGCAGGGGGGCAATATTGCTTTGCCTACCCGCGACCCCTAAACTGAATCATAGTTTCCATAATGATTCAGGAGGTGACGGTATGGCGACATCGAACACTACATGCCAGGCAATCGATCGGGCCCGTGCCGAAGCCGGATTGAGCCAGCGCGCGCTCGCCCACAGGACCGGGATCGCGCAGGCCACCCTATCGCGCATCATCACCGGGTCCCGACAGGCAACGATGCCGGAGATCATCCTCATCGCGGAAGCAACCGGATGGACACCTGGTCAGCTCACGGGCCACGCCGACCTCTCACACCGCGTACAAGAGGCAGCGCGGGCCACCAACAGCTCCGATATGCGAGCCATGCGAGACAAGCTCATGTTCTACCTGGAGCTCAATGACTTCCTCCACGATTATGCGATCCCCGAGGTCGATTGACGTGGGCTACTACCCCAGCAAGTCGGAGCGCGCCGGCAGGGTGGCAGCAGAGTCCTTCCGTCGGGATCATGGGCTCGGACAGCAACCGCTCGGTGACCTGGTGAGCCTCATCGACCAGACTCTCGGATATGACGTCGCTGTGGTTGATATCGGGGCACATCCAGACCAGCACGGGATGAGCATGCGGGATCCCCTCACCGGTGCTGTCTTCATCGGCGTGGCCGCCACGCCCCACCCGATGCGCCAACGCAGTACCCTCGCCCACGAAATGTGCCATGTTCTCCACGACGACTGGGGTATCAACTACGACGGCGATCTTTCTGCCCGCCCTTTCGAGGAAAAGCGGGCAGATGCCTTCGCCCGACACCTGCTCATCCCTCAGCAGGGCATCACCGATTACCTCGACATCACTCGCCGTCGAGGAACAACGATGTTGACTCCTGTCGAGCTGTCCGCGATCGTGCAGCATTTCCTCGTCTCCCCCGCTGTCGCCTCCATTGCCTTGTGCGAGCACGGTTCCATCGACGAAGCCACGAAGGAGGACTGGATGCGCCTGACCACTCCGCAACTGGCAACGCGTTTCGGTTGGTCCGATCGCTACGGGGCATTGTCAGCGGAATCCCGGGCTCCGCGAGTCCCGCAGCGCTTACTGGCCCGCGCCATTGCCGGCTACGAGGCCGGAGTAGTTACTGTCCGAACCGTGGCAACGCTTCGGTCGGTTCCCGTCGAGCAGGTGGAGGCAGAGTTTGGAGAATCCGGGATCGCCAGGCGCGAATCACCGGCAGGGAGTTTTCGGGCCACGGAGGACGACATTCTTGCAAATTCCGAAGACATTGACCGTGCGATCGCCGAGTTGAGCGACGAATGACCTCACACCCGACGATCATGGATGCCGGACCGGGACTCACCTTCTTCTCTGCCCGTCAGGAACGGCTCCTCTTCCAGATCGTCGGCCCTGTGAGCATTCCCGAGATCGTACGGGCAGAGATTGCCGGAAAAGCCCGCAGAGATTCCCGCTTTCACCCCGCATCCACAGTCATGGGGCGTCTTCCGGACACGCTCCTGCGGGTGTTGTCCGATACCCCGACTCCTGAACTAGCCAGGGCTGTGCATCGCCTGTCGGGCCAGAAATTCGACCAGCGGCAGCTCGAGAAGAAGGACCTGGGCGAGACCATGGTCATCGCCCACGCCGTCGTCAGCGCTGAAGCTGGCGAGAATGTCATCGTCATGATCGATGAAGGGGAAGGCACCAGGGTCGCGATCCGCGAGGCGGAGCGCCTCGAGAGGCTGAGGACAGCCGGGGCACATTGTGGTTCTCTCCGATTGCTATCGACACTAGACATCCTGAGCACCGCGATCAGGCGCCAGGTGATCACGGACCGTGGACACCTTCGGAAGATTTATGCCCAGTTCCGAACGCTCGACGACGGCCTGGTACGCATCGAGGACACACCTCTACTCTCCCCACAACTGTGGTCTGGGAACTGACATCGATCTCCTGGCTCTACAGGTACACCGTCGCCAAAGACACCGTGACAATGGCGCCGACCAAGTAATTGAGCCACAGGAACACCCGCCAGGCGCGGTTGACATCCTCGCAGGTGTCGTCGGTGATGTTCCAGAAGCGCAGGGTGTTGGCCACATATCCCAGCCCGGCCAGGGCCACGATCCAGCCCGGCGCGGGCAGCAGGAACAGCAACACGGCCGCCACCAGGTAGGCCCCGGCGGCCAGACGGGTGACCGCCCGGGCGCCGAAGGCGGTGGCGATCGACGACAGCTCCCCCTCCCGGTCGGCCTTGACGTCCTGCACCGCGCCGAGGGCGTGGCTGGCCATGCCCCACAGGAAGAAGGAGCCGACGGCCACCCAGAAAAACCCCGGTAGATCCCCCACCCGGATGCTGGCGCCGACAATGGCCGGGGTGACGAAGTGCGCCGAGGAGGTGAGCGAGTCGAGCACCGGGCGTTCCTTGAAACGCATCGGCGGAGCCGAGTACGCCACGACCGCCAGCATCGACACCGTCAGCCAGAACGCCGACTGCCAGGTGCCCGAGGCGTACATGACCACCAGGAACGGTGCGGTGGTCACCACCGATGCCCACAGCAGCGGGGCGTGCATGGACCTCGGCAGCACCGCGCCCTCCACGCCCCCCTTGCGGGGATTGCGGATGTCGGACTCGTAGTCGAAGACGTCGTTGATCCCGTACATGGCGATGTTGTACGGGATGAGGAAGAACACCACACCGACCCAGAACAACCAGTCCAGCCCTCCCCCGACCAGTAGGTAGGCCAGGCCGAAGGGGAAGGCGGTGTTCACCCAGCTGATGGGTCGGGAGGCGGCCAGGATGCCGCGGAGCGTTCTCACGTGTCACGTCGTTTCCGCGGCCACAGGGCCGGGATGAGCAGGGCGGCGAAGATCGGGTAGAAGAAGTCCTCGACCGGAACCAGTCCCAGGTGCAGGCCGAGTCGCTGCTGCTCCCCGTAGCCGACAAGATCGGCCCAGATCATGAGGTTGTCGAAGACGGCGGTGAGCACCAGGAGCACCGCCATGACGAGGGCGGTGACGGTGAACTGGCGGGGGGCGATGTCCCGGCGCCACCAGGCGAGTGCCAGGCCGAGGGCGAGGAAGGGGAGGCTGATGAGCAGGTACATCACGCGACCGCCTGGCGGGACCGGGCGTCGAGAAGCAGGCGGGCCCCGGAGGTGAGGTTGATGCTCAGGTAGGTGAGGAAGAACAGGAAGATCGGCTCCTCGATGGGCATCTCCGGGGCGAGTTCGATGCCGGTCATGTACGGCGAGGCGCCGCGGTAGAAGGAGCCGGTGACAATTCCCAGGGCATCCCACACCAGAAAGGCTCCGACCATGAGCACCGAGATGACGGCGGCGCGGCGGGCATCCCAGAAAAACGCCAGTTTCCAGCGCCAGTCGCACAACACCATGCAGACCAGCGAGACCAGGAGAATGCTCAGATACGCAAACGTCATGGGTGCTCCTCGGGCAGGGGTCCGGGGCTGGTGTCGCCACGCAGCCTCTTGATCACGTTCTCCGCGGAGATGAGACACATGGGCACACCCACCCCGGGCACGGTCGTCGCACCGGCGTAGTAGAGGCCCGCCACCTTCCCGGAGACGTTCTTCCCGCGGAAGAAAGCGGACTGCCCCAGGGTGTGCGCGGGGCCGATGGAGCCGCCGCTCCAGGCGTGGTAGCGCTCGGAAAAGTCCGCCGGCCCGACGGTGTGGCGGGTGACGATGCGCTCGGCCAGATCCGGGATCCCGGCCCAGTCGGCGATCTGGGCGACGGCGGCATCCGCGATGGCCTCGACCGCGGGGGATCCGGAACCACGGAACAGGCTGCCGTGCCCGAGTGATTCATCAGCGCGCACGGGGACGAGGACGAAGAGGTTCTCATGCTCCGGCGGGGCGACGCCGTCCTCGGTGGCCGAGGGCATGGACACGTAGATCGACCGGGAGGAATCCAGCGGCCGCTCCTCCTGCGGGCCGTCGAAGACCGCGTCGAAGTCGGTCGACCAGTCCTTGCTGAACAGGAGATTGTGGTGGACGAGCTGCGGCAGGCGCCCGCGCACCCCGAGCATGACCAGCACCGTGCCGATTCCCGGATCCCGCCTGGCGAAGTATTTCTCCGGGTAGGTACGTAATTCGGCCGGCAGGAGGCGGGTCTCCGTGTGATGGAGATCCGCACCGGAGACGACGATGTCGGCGGCGAGTTCCTCGAGCCGGCCGTCGCTGGTGCGGACCCGTAGCCCGCGCACCTGCTTATCGACGCTGACGATCGCCGTCACCTGCGTGGACATCCGGAAGCTCACCCCCTGTTCCAGCGCCAGGCGGTGCAGGGCCGCGACGACGGAGGTGAAACCACCCACCGGGTAGCGCACGCCCTGGACCAGGTCGGTGTGGCTCATGAGGTGATAGAGCGCCGGGGTGGTGTCCGGGCGGGAGGAGAGGAAGACCGCCGGGTAGCTGAGGATCTGGCGCAGGCGGGTGTCCCGGAAACGCTTGTTCACGAAGTCCTGGAGGGAGCCGGTGAGCAGCCTCGCCAGGCGGCCGGTGCGGGTGAGCACGTCGCGGTGGACCAGGGGCCGCAGAGCCGAGAAGGTGGTGTAGAGGAAGCGGTCGAGGGCGATCTGATAGCTGTCCCCGGCGCTGTCGAGGTAATCGCGCAGCTTCTGCCCCGCGCCCGGTTCGATGGACTCGAACAGGGCGGCCGCCTCGTCCACGCCGCTGGGGACGTCGACCGGTGCATCCCCCTCCGGGAACACGCGGTAGGCGGGCGTGAGGTCGACCAGGTCGAGCTCTTTCTCGCTGGTGGTGCCCAACAGGCGGAAAAAGTGCTCGAAGGCGTCGGGCATGAGGTACCAGGAGGGTCCGGTGTCCCAGCGGAAACCGGGATGCTCCTCCACGGTGAGGTCCCCGGCGCGCCCGCCGACGGTGTCGAGCTTGTCCACCACCGTCACCTCGTATCCCTCCTTCGCCAGCAGGGCGGCGGTGGCCAGGCCGGCGACTCCGGCTCCGATGACCAGGGCGGTCTGTGAGGTCATGTGTTGCCTGCTTTCATTCGGGAGGAACGCGCCACGGCTTTCGCCAGGATGGCGGCCTTGGTGCGGCGCGGCACGCTGACGCGTCCGCGCAGGAGCGCGGGGGCCGGGGTGGCGTCGATACGCTCGTTGAGTTCGGCGAACAGCTCCGTTGCCGCCAGCACCCCGGTGCGGGCGGTCAGCGGCAGGAGCGGGATGACGGCGGTGGCGGTGGCCAACTCCTCCCGGATCTGCGACACGAGCCGCGTTTTCTCGACCTCGCTCAGCGCGGTGAGATCAATATCGGGGAAGTAGCTGCGCCCCAGGATGCCGGCGTCCTCGCGCAGGTCGCGCAGGAAGTTCACCTTCTGGAAGGCCGATCCGAGGGCGCGGGCCCCGGCCTGGAGGCGCTGTCGCTCCGCGGCCCCGACCGGGTGATCGACCAGGAAGGCCTGCAGGCACAACAGCCCGATGACCTCGGCGGATCCGTAGACGTATTCGTCGAAGCTGTCCTGGTCGTGGCTGGACTGGGTGAGATCGCGGCGCATGGAGGCGAAGAAGGCTCGCACATGCTCCGGGTCGAAGTCGCAGCGCCGGGCGGTTTCGGCATAGGCGTGGAGGACCGGGTCAACGTGGAATCGTAATTCGGGGGCGGCGAGGACGGCGGACTCGTAGGCGTCGAGAAGCTCCCGGCACTGGGCCGGGCTGGCGCCGGAAACCTCGCAGGTGCCGTCGACGATCTCGTCGGCGATGCGCACCATGGCGTAGAGGTTGCGGATGTCACGTCGCACACTGGGCGAGAGCAGGCCCGTCGCCAGGGAGAAGCTCGTGGAGTAGGAGGAGATGACCTGGTGGGCGGCCTTGACGGCCATCCGGTCATAGCGGCGGAGATAGTCGGCGTCAGGCATAGGTGCGCAACATCCCTTCGATCCGGTCGGTCACGTCGTGCAGATCCTTCCGGATGCCGGGTTCCAGGGCAGCTTTGTCGATGAGCGTGCGCGCGACGTCCAGGTGGGCCTGCCCCTCCCCCACCACGTCGGCGATGATGTCGGCCAGACGGAGCGGATCGACGTCCGTGTCATCACCCATACGCATGGTGACCAGGGTGGCCCTGCCGTGCAGGACATCGCCGCCGGCGAGCTTGCCGGTCTGCCCGCTGTGCCCCACGGTGCCCGCGATGTCGTCGGCGGCCTGATAGGCCCGGCCCAGTTCGCGGGCGATGGGTTCCATGGGTGCCGGGTCCCGGCCCGCGGCCAGCGCCCCCAGTTTCAGTGGCGCCCCGAAGCTGTAGTCGGCGGTCTTGAGGTGGTTGCTCAGACGAACGAGCTCCGGGTCGGGAACGGTGATGGAATGGGCGATGTCGAGGATCTCCCCGACGATGGTCTGCTGGGCGGCGGCATTGAGGATGCGCAGCGCCTCCCGCACGAGCGTGTCCGGCAGCGTCGAGTGGATGAGGATGCCGATCGAGCTGTTGAGCCCCAGGTCACCGGCGGTGATGCCGATGGAGGTACCCAGGTGCTCGTCGCCGAACTCGTCGCGTACGGCCGCATGCACGGTGGGATGACCGCGGCGGGTGTCATCCCGGTCGATGATGTCGTCGTGGATGAGAAACGCGCCGTGCATCATGTCCACGCACGCACCGAACACCGTGGCCGCCTCCAGCTGCGCGCCACTGACCTCACCGGCGGACAGGTGGACCAGGCGGGCGCGCAGATGCTTGCCTCCCAGCGCGAAGGTGGATACTCCCTGGTAGGCGTGATCGAGCAGGCGGGAGGGCGCCGGCGCCACTGTGCTTATCGACGCCAGGTGATCGTTGAGCAACGCCATACTGGCGTCGACCCGTTGCTGGAGATTCATGTCAGAGCCTCCTGCAGGCGAGCCCCGAGCACCCCGCGCGCGGCCAGGCGCCGCTGCGGGGGGTGGTGCCGCCAGGCACGGAGAATGGTGTGCATCCCCCGGCGAAAACGCCGGATCATCTGGCGTCCGCCGTACAGCGGTCGGGCGTCCATGTCGAGGGTCAGGTCCGGCTGGAACCACACCGTCTCGTCCGGGCCCACCTCGAAGGACATCTGCATGTCCTCGTGCGCGAAGGTGTCGGCCGAATCGAGGCGGGTGCGGATCTTTCGCCACCACTCGGCCCGCACCGAGTAGTTCGTGCCGAACAGGGGGTGGTGGCCCAGGGCGGCGCCGACGCTGCGTCGATAAGCACGCAGATACAGCGCGCTGGCGAGATCCCCCCGCCACCCGGGCAGGGCGAAGCGGGCCACGCCCGTCACCCCGACGACGCGGCGCCCCGGGGAGCGCTCCGCGGCATCCCACGCCGCGTGCAGACGGCGGACGTAGTCGGGGGCGGCGATGACGTCGGCGTCGATACGCGCGAGAATGGCGCCCGTCGCGGCGTCGAAACCGGCGTGCGTCGCCCAGGTGATACCGCGGCGGGGTTCGGTGATGACGCGCGCTCCGGACCGGGCGGCCACCTGAGCACTTCCGTCGGTGGAGCCGTTGTCCACCACGATGATCTCCTCCGGCGCCACCTCCTGTTCCGCGAGAGAGGCCAGGCAACGGCGCAGCAGTTCGGCGTCATTGAGACAGGGAATGACGATGCTGATGGTGCGGGTGGAGGGGGCGCTCACGCAGGGGCTCTCTACTAGTCTTCAGTGCCTTATGGGGCCTTATGGGCCGGATCTTTCTCCTCAAAGGTACGCGAACAACAACATGCACGGGTTCTTATGTCAGACACCAATTCCGCCACCTGCCTACGATGGGGCGGCATGGAGCTTCTCGCACATCTGCTTCGGACCGACCCTTCCGCCCCGCGACTGACCGTCTACAACGAGTCGACCGGCGCCCGCCTCGACTTCTCCGCCCTCACCCTGGACAACTGGGCGGCGAAAGTGGGCAACATGCTCATCGAGGAACTCGACCTCGACTCCTCGTCCCGCATCGTCCTCGACCTGCCCGTGAGCTGGCAGTCCGTGGCCATCGTGCTCGGAGCCCTGGCCGCCGACGTGGAGTGGGGTTTCGACGGCGACGGTGATGTGGTGTTCACCTCCCCCGACAGCTTCGAGGAGTGGACCGGGCCGGGCCGTGACATCGTCCTGGTCACCGACGACCCCTTCGGCCGCGGTGTCGTCGAGTCCGGCGGCACACTGCCCGCCGGCGCCATCGACTTCGGGCCCACCGTCCGCTTCTACGGCGATGACTTCTTCGGGCCCGCGCCCGCGCTTTTCGACGTCGTCATCGCCGCCGGCACGCCCGAGCGCGTGCTGTCGACGGGCTGGACCACTGAGGAAGGGATGGTCTCGGCGGTCCTGCAACCCCTCTCCGCCGGGGGCTCCGCCGTGGTCGTGGCCGGCATGGTCGACGCTGCTCGCCTCGCGGAGATCGCCACCGCGGAGAAGGTCACGGCGCGGTTGTAGCGCCGCGACACCCGTCTCCGGTGTTATCGTTTCCCCATGGCAACGGTCACATTCGACAAGGTGTCCATCCGTTATCCCGGCGCCGAGCGCCCGACGGTCCACGAGCTGGACCTGGAGATCGCGGACGGTGAGTTTCTCGTCCTGGTGGGCCCCTCGGGCTGCGGCAAATCGACGACTCTGCGGGCCCTCGCCGGCCTGGAACCCGTCGACTCCGGGCACCTGCTCATCGACGGCACCGACGTCACCGGCGTCGAGCCCGGCGACCGCGACATCGCGATGGTCTTCCAGAACTACGCCCTGTACCCGCACCTGAGCGTGGCGAAGAACATGGGATTCGCCCTCAAGCTGGCGAAGATGCCGGCCAGCGAGATCAACCAGCGCGTCCAGAATGCGGCGGAGATGCTCGGCCTGGAGGAGTTCCTCGACCGCAAGCCGAAGGACCTGTCCGGCGGCCAGCGCCAGCGGGTGGCCATGGGGCGGGCCATCGTGCGGGATCCGAAGGTCTTCCTCATGGACGAGCCTCTGTCGAACCTCGACGCCAAACTGCGCGTGCAGACCCGCGCCGAGCTCGCCGCCCTCCAGCGTCGCCTGGGCACCACCACGGTCTATGTCACCCACGATCAGGTGGAGGCCATGACCATGGGTGATCGCGTCGCCGTCCTCAGAGACGGCATCCTGCAGCAGGTCGCTCCCCCGCGCGAGCTTTACGACGCCCCCGTCAACGACTTCGTCGCCGGCTTCATCGGCTCGCCGTCGATGAATCTCTTCCCCGGCGACGGCGTCACCCTGGGTGTGCGACCGGAGGCGATGCGGGTCGTCGTCGACGAGCAGCTCCCGGACGGATGGGTGAGACGCGAGGGAGTCGTCGACCTGGTGGAGGAGCTGGGCTCGGAATCCTATGTGTACGCCTCCAGCGATGGTGTGCGTCTGGTTGCGCGTCTGGGCCACGAGGAGGTTCCTTCGCGGGGTGCCCCCGTGACGTTCGCCTTCGATCCGGCCCTGGCCCACCGCTTCGATCCGGGCACCGGCGAGCGCCTCGGATAACCACCCCCGACAAGGGGTGATCGGGGCCATTCCGGGCCGGAGGTATTACCTGCGTCACTACATTTGGGGGCACACACTGCTTCCGAAAGGTGAATCACAGATGAACATCGCATTGAAGCGCCCGGGTCGTTCCCTGGCGGCCATCGCCATCGTCTCCACCGTGGTTCTCGCGGGTTGTGCCGATGACGGCGGCACCGACGAGACCACCACCGCCACGGCGACGGACACCGCCACCACCACCACGGAGGCGGCCTCCGATTCGGAGGAGGGCCGCGGCCCGATCACCTTCGCCATGGGCAAGAACGACACCGACAAGATCACCCCGATCATCGAGAAGTGGAACGCCGAGAACCCCGACGAGGAGGTCACCCTCTCCGAGCTCGCCGGTGAGGCCGACGCGCAGCGCGAGACCCTCGTGCAGTCCCTGCAGGCCGGCAACTCCGACTACGACGTCATGGCGCTGGATGTCGTCTGGACCGCCGACTTCGCCGCCAACCAGTGGCTCGCCCCGCTGACCGGCGACCTGGAGGTCGACACCTCCGACCTGCTGCAGTCCACCGTGGAGTCCGCCACCTACAACGGCACCCTCTACGCGCTGCCGCAGAACACCAACGGCCAGCTGCTGTTCCGCAACACCGAGATCATCCCGGAGGCCCCCACCAACTGGGCCGAGCTCGAGGCCTCCTGCGCCGACATCGAGGGCGACTGCCTCACCCTGCAGCTCAAGCAGTACGAGGGCCTGACCGTCAACACCGTCGGCTTCATGGAGGGCTGGGGCGGCTCCGTCCTCGACGACGCCGGTGAGGTCACCGTCGACTCCGACGAGTCCAAGGCCGGCCTCCAGGCCCTGGTCGACGCCTACGAGAACGGCACCATCGCCTCCGCGTCCACCTCCGCCACCGAGGAGGAGACCAACCTGGCATTCGTCGCCGGCGACACCGCCTACGCCATCAACTGGCCGTACATGTTCACCAACGCCGAGGACGAGACCTCCGAGATCGCGGGCAACTTCGAGGTCCAGCCGCTGGTCGGCCAGAACGGGGTCGGCGTGTCCACCCTGGGTGGCTACAACAACGGCATCAACATCAACTCCGAGAACAAGCTCACCGCTCTCGACTTCATCCAGTTCATCATCAACGAGGAGAACCAGACCTCCTTCGCCGAGGCCTCCTTCCCGCCGGTGCTCGCCTCCATCTACGAGGATGACGCCCTGGTCGAGCAGTTCCCGTACCTCCCGGCTCTCAAGGAGTCCCTGGAGAACGCGGCACCGCGTCCGGTCTCCCCGTTCTACACCGCCATCTCCAAGGCGGTCCAGGACAACGCCTACGCGGCGCTGACCGCCGGTAAGTCCGTCGACGACGCCACCGCCGACATGAAGGCCGCCATCGAGCAGGCCTCCAACTAAGCGACCGCGTCAGTCTCGATAGGCAACACCACACCAGACCTGCCCCCTCGGGCGGGTCTTTTGTGGTTCTGTGTGATGTAACACTTATCCGAAGGAGCCGCACATGAACACACGTGCCGGCCAGGCCCGTTCAGCGGCCTGGCTGATCGCCCCGGCGCTCATCGTCCTGGCCATCGTCATCGGCTATCCGATCCTCCGCGCCGTCTTCCTGTCCTTCCAGGCCGACCGCTCACTCGATCCCACGACCGGGCTCTTCGTCGAGGGCGGCTTCGCCGGATTCGACCACTACCTCTACTGGCTGTCCAACCGGTGCATGTCACCCTCCGGCAACGTCACCACCTGCCCCCCGGGTGTGCTGGCCACCGACTTCTGGCCGGCCGTCCGCATCACCCTGTTCTTCACCGTCGTCACCGTCACCCTGGAGACCATCCTCGGCATGTTCATGGCCCTGGCGATGAACCGCGAATTCCGCGGCCGCGGTATCGTCCGCGCCGCCGTGCTCATCCCGTGGGCGATCCCCACCGCCGTCACCGCCAAGCTGTGGCAGTTCATCTTCGCCGACCGGGGCATCGTCAACTCCCTGTTCAACACGAGCATCTCCTGGACGACCGACCCCTGGGCCGCCAGATCCGCGGTCATCATCGCCGACGTATGGAAGACCGCCCCCTTCATGGCGCTCCTCATCCTCGCCGGCCTGCAGATGATCCCCAAGGACGTCTACGAGGCCGCGCGTGTCGACGGCGCCTCCCGCTGGCAGCAGTTCTGGCAGATCACCATGCCGCTGGTTAAACCCGCGCTCATGGTCGCCGTGCTCTTCCGCACCCTCGACGCGCTGCGCATGTACGACCTGCCGGTCATCATGATCTCCGCCTCCTCCAACTCGCCGACCGCCACGATCTCCCAGCTGGTGGTCGAGGACATGCGGCAGAACAACTTCAACTCCGCCTCCGCCATCTCCACGCTCATCTTCCTGCTCATCTTCGGCGTCGCCTTCATCATGATCCGCTTCCTCGGCGCCGATGTCTCCGGACAACGCGGGGTCAAGGGTCGCAAGGTCCCGGGTGCGAAGAAACGCAAGGAACCCGATCGCCGCGCGGAACTGGGTGGGGAACCGGTGGACGGGGACGTCGATAAGCAGGCAGAGGAGGTTTCACGATGAAGCGCGCAACACTGTGGCACTACCTGGGAGTGCTGTTCATCATGTTCTGGGGCCTGGCGCCCTTCTACTGGATGGTCATCGTCGCCCTGCGCGACAAGCGCTACACCTTCGACACCACGCCGTGGCCCACCCACGTCACCCTGGAGAACTTCCAGGATGCGCTGGCCACGGACAAGGGCAACGACTTCCTCGGGGCCATCGTCAACTCCCTGTTCATCTCCGTGGCCACCACCTCCCTGGCCGTCATGGTCGGCGTGTTCACCGCCTACGCCCTGGCCCGGCTGAACTTCCCGGGCAAGGGCCTGGTCACCGGCATCATCCTCGCCGCCTCCATGTTCCCCGGCATCGCGCTGGTCACCCCGCTGTTCCAGCTGTTCGGTGACCTGGGGTGGATCGGCACCTACCGGGCGATGATCATCCCCAACATCTCCTTCGCCCTGCCGCTGACCATCTACACCCTGGTCTCCTTCTTCCGGCAGCTGCCCTGGGAGCTGGAGGAGGCCGCGCGTGTCGACGGCGCCTCCCGCGGCCAGGCCTTCCGCCTGGTCCTGCTGCCCCTGGCGGCTCCGGCCCTGTTCACCACCGCGATCCTGGCGTTCATCGCCACGTGGAACGAGTTCATGCTGGCGCGTCAGCTCTCGACGACCGCCACCGAGCCCGTCACCGTGGCCATCGCCCGCTTCTCCGGACCGAGCGCCTTCGAGTACCCGTATGCCTCGATCATGGCCGCGGGTGCCCTGGTGACCGTGCCGCTCATCATCATGGTGCTCATCTTCCAGCGCCGGATCGTCTCCGGCCTCACCGCCGGTGGTGTGAAGGCGTGATACGGGCCGCGGCGCTGTGGGTGGCGGCCCTGGCCGGTGTCATCCACGGCGCCTTCAGCCTCTACTGGGCGGCGGGTGGCACCTGGTTGCTGGAGACCGTCGGTGAGGCGGTCACCGACCAGTTCGCGGGCCTGTCCTGGGTGCTCGCGGTCGTCGGTGTCCTCAAGCTCGCCTTGGCCTGCGGCCCCCTGCTTATCGACGCCCCCTGGGCCCGCATCCTTTATTGGCTCGGCGCCGCCGCCCTCATCGTGTGGGGTGGGGTCAACACCCTGACGACGAACCTCATGCTCGCCGGCGTGCTTCCGCTGCCCGCTGCAGTGGACCGACCGGCGCTCATCGGCCACGCCTGGATATGGGATCCGTTGTTCCTGGTGTGGGGCGTGGCGCTGGCGGTGGGGCTGTGGCAGCGACGGAGGGTGCGCCGTGGACGATAGCTCCCGGGGTCCGCGCCGGAGACTGCAGCACGAGACCCTGCTGGGATTCCTCGGATTCTTCGCCTTCCTCTCCCTGGTGCAGGCGGTGGTGAACCTCTTCTCCCCCGAGCCCGCGCTCTGGCCGGGGCTGCTGGCGGCCGTGTTCGTGGGCCTGACCTGGTGGGTGTGGCGGCGACGCTGAGCGGGGTCATGCCTGGAGCGCGTTCACCGGCTGTTGTGCAACATCCCTCCTGTACAGCGTTCAAGTTTCTGCACAACGCCTGTTCGCGTTCTGACTAGACGTAATCTCTTGCA
>NZ_JAUNRW010000186.1 GCF_030535495.1 Corynebacterium sp. | reverse complement strand
TGGTGCGCCATCAGGGACTCGAACCCCGAACCCACTGATTAAGAGTCAGTTGCTCTACCAATTGAGCTAATGGCGCTGGTGTCTTCCGGGCTGACCGGGCAACGAAGAAAAATATAACAGGCGTTCGTGGAACCCACAAAATCGCCAGGTCAGGCTGTGGATTTAACGTGTCGTTCACCTGTGATGCCGGATCGTGATGTGTCCGATCTTGGTGTTGTGTGCGGGGAGAAGTAGGGTGGCGGTTGTTCGCGACGGCTCACCACCGTCGGCTGGAGAGTTGCTGAGGTAGTACGTGAAGGTCTTGAGGTCCCCACTGCGCTGGGGTGTGGCGGTGCTGGTGGCGTTGAGTATGACGGCCTGCACGATTGAGCGGACGTCGATAAGCGGGTCGGAGGAGACCGTCACGGCGGCGGCTCCGGCGCCGCTGGAGGTGTCGGTCAAAGACGGTGCGGAGGATGTCGATCCCTCCGTGCCCGTCACCGTCACCTCCGAGGAGGGGCTGACTTCGGTCACCATGACCAACCAGAACGGCAAGGTCGTGGAGTCGGAGCTGTCCGCGGACAAGAAGACGTGGACCACCGCGGAGGTTCTCGGTTACCACCGGACGTACACGATTGTCGCGAAGGACAGGGCGGGGCAGACGTCGACGACGGTGTTTGAGACGCCGAGTCCGGCGTCGACAAGCGGGGTGGCGCTGGCGCCTCTCGACGGCGCCGTGGTCGGCGTCGCGCAGACCATCACGATGCGTTTCGGCGTGGCGATCAAGGACCGGCAGGCCGCGCAGGATGCCATCACCATCACCACCTCCCCCGCGGTGGAGGGAGCCTTCTACTGGCTCAACAACTCCGAGCTGCGCTGGCGGCCGGCGGAGTACTGGCAGCCGGGCACCTCGGTGAGCGTCCGGGCCGATCTCTACGGTGCCCACCTCGGCGGCGGCACCTACGGCTCGCAGGACAACGAGATGAGCTTCACCATCGGCGAGGACGTGCGCACCGTCGTCGACGATGCCACCAAGTCGATGACCGTCTACCGGGGCGGCGAGGCGCTGCGCACCATCCCCGTCTCCCTGGGGCGCGACACCGCCCGCTGGGCCACCCCGAACGGCACCTACATCATCGGCGATCAGCTGGAGTCGATGGTCATGGATTCCATGACCTACGGCCTGGCCTATGACGAGGGCGGATACAAGACGCCGGTGTCGTACGCCACGCAGATGTCCTGGTCGGGCATCTATGTCCACGCCGCCCCCTGGTCAGTGGGGGACCAGGGCTACCGCAACGTCTCCCACGGCTGCATCAACGTCACCACCGAGGCCGCGCAGTGGTTCCAGAACACCGTCAAGCGCGGCGACCCCGTGGTCGTGCAGAACACGGTCGGCGGGACGCTGTCCGGCTACGACGGCCTCGGGGACTGGAACATCCCGTGGGAGACGTGGAAGCAGGGCAACGTCGACGCTTAAGGCGTCGGGGTGCCACCCGTGACGCCGAGGGTTTCACCCATGACGAACGACGCCTCGTCGGAGGCCAGGAACACGTAGGCTCCCGCCAGCTCCGCGGGCTGGCCCGCCCGGCCCACCGGGGAGTGCTGGCCGAAGCCCTCGAGCTTCTCCGGAGGCTGCCCGTGGGAGGGCTGCAGCGGGGTCCACACCGGGCCGGGTGCCACGGCGTTGACGCGGATGCCCTCAGGCGCGAGCTGCTCGGCCAGGCCCTTCGACAGGTTGTTCTGCGCGGCCTTCGTCAGGGCGTAGTCCAGCAGATGCGGGGAGGGGTTGTACGCCTGCACCGAGGAGGTGAAGATGATCGACGAACCGGCCTTGAGGTGCGGGATCGCCGCCTTGGTCACGCGGTAGTAGGAGTAGATGTTGGTCTTCATGGTGGCGTCGAAATCCTCGTCCGGGATGTTCTCGATGCCGTCGTGCCAGATCTGGCGGGAGGCGTTGTTGACCAGGA
>NZ_JAUNRW010000010.1:12632-41066 GCF_030535495.1 Corynebacterium sp. | reverse complement strand
GCGCCGGCTGGAGGGCCGCGACGGACTCCTCGACGGTGGCGCGTACCTCCTGGAGGAGCACCACCTCGGCCGGGGACTGCGACAGCCAGGCCAGCATGCCGGGATTGTCGTCGTTGCGCTGCTTGACGGCGGCGCGGATTCCATTGACGTTGACGGAGGCGATGGTCAGGCTCATTGGGATCACTGTAGTCGGGGGACACTGACGGGCAATCTCGCCGCCTTCCTTTCCGCATCACGTCATGCTAGGTTAGCGAAGCCTTACCTAATGACCCCTGGTACCCGAAAGGACCACCGTGCCCGCCCTCCCCCGCCGCCGCTTCCTCACCGGCACTCTCACCTGCCTCCTCACCGCGGTCACGCTCAGCTCCTGCACCGCCAATGACACCCCCACCGCCGACCCTGCCGAAACCGACACCGCTGCCGCGGGCTTCCCCACCACCGTCGAGCACGCCTTCGGCACCACGACCATCGAGGCAACGCCCGAACGGGTGGCCACCCTCGGCTGGGCCAACCACGAAGTTCCGCTAGCCCTGGGCATCGTCCCGGTCGGCATGTCGAAGGCCACCTGGGGCGACGATGACGGCGACGGCATCCTCCCCTGGGTCGAGGACAAACTCAGCGAACTCGACGCCCCCACCCCTGTGCTTTTCGACGAAACAGACGCCGTCCCCTTCGAGCAGATCGCCGACACCCGACCAGACGTCATCCTCGCCGCCTACTCCGGCATCACGCAGGACGACTACGACAAACTGAGCAAGATCGCCCCCGTCGTCGCCTACCCCGGCATCCCGTGGGGCACCTCCCTGGAAGACATGATCACCCTGGACTCCGCCGGGCTGGGACTCCGTGAGGACGCCGACCGACTCAACGCCCAGCTCGCCGACGAGGTGGACACCGCCCTCGACGCCCACCCGCAGTTGCGCGAGGCCAAGGTCCTGTTCACCTCCTTCGGCGGCCAGAACGACCTGTCCACCATCGGCTTCTACAGCACGCAGGATCCGCGCGCCGGCTTCCTCGCCGACGCCGGCATCGGTGTCCCGGAGGTGGTGCGCGCCGAGAGCACCACGGCCGAGAAGTTCTGGATCGAACGCTCTGTGGAGGACGTCGAATCCTTCCGGGACGTGGACCTCATCGTCTCCTACGGCTCCGATGACCCGGCCGAGAACCAGGCCACCCTCGAGACACTGCAGGCCCATCCCCTCATGGGCAAGATCCCCGCGATCCGGGACGGGCACGTCGCCTTCCTGGGCACCGGCCCCCTCTCCGCCGCGGCCAACCCCTCCCCGTTGTCCATCCCGTGGGGCATCCACGACTACGTCGCCCTGCTCGCCGACGCCCTGAAATAGCGCCCGTGCAGACCGCCTCCACCCGCCTGCTCATCCTCGGCGGCCTCATGGCCGCATTGACGCTGAGCGTTGTGGCCTCGGTGGCCTTCGGCGCCCGCGACATCGACGCCGCCGCCGCCTGGGCCGCCCTCCTCGGCCACACCGAGACCATCGACCAGGCCGCCGCCACCCAGCGCCTGCCCCGCACAGCACTGGCGGTGCTCGTCGGCGCGGCCCTGGCCATCGCCGGGACGTCCATGCAGGCGATCACCCGTAATCCCCTGGCCGACCCCGGCATCTTCGGGGTGCTCTCCGGCGCCGCCCTGGCCGTGGTCATCGGCATCGCCTTCTTCGGCCTCAGCGCCACCGTGCCCACTTTCCTCGTCTCCATCCTCGGCTCAGCGGTGGCGGCGGTGTTCGTCTATGTCGTGGGATCGCTGAGCAGCCCCGGAGGGTGGCGGGGCGGCGGGCCTTCACCGATGACCCTGGCGCTGGCCGGGGCCGCCACGGCGGCCGCCGCCAGTTCCTTGGTCAGCGCGGTGCTGCTGCCGCGCGTCGAGGTCATGGACACCTTCCGTTTCTGGCAGATCGGTTCCGTCGGCGGCGCCAGCTTCGACCACCTCTCCCTGGGGATCCCCTTCCTCCTGGTCGGCACCCTGTTGTGTGTCATCAGCGCCGGCGGACTCAACGCCCTGGCGCTGGGCGACGACATCGCCGCCGGGCTGGGCACCCACCCGGCTGTCACCCGGCTGCTCGCCGCCCTCGGGGCGGTCATCCTGTGCGGCACGGCCACCGCCCTGGCCGGCCCGATCGGCTTCGTGGGGCTCATAGTGCCGCACCTGTGCCGACTCATCGTGGGCACCGACCACCGCTGGCTGCTGCCCGCCTCGGCGTTGGCAGGCGCGGTATTGCTCGTCGGCGCCGACACCGTGGGACGGGTCATCGCCCGTCCCAGCGAAATCGCCGTGGCCATTCTCACCCCGGTCCTGGGGGCACCCCTGTTCATCTGGATCGTCCGTCGACAGAAAGTCCGTGACCTGTGAGCATCCACCCCACCACGACCGCTGACGTGCTCCCGGCCCTCACCGCGGCGCGGGCCCGTCGTCGTGCCCGTTACCGGCGTCGCCTGCTGTACCTGTCGCTCCTGCTCACGGCACTGGTGGGCACGGGTCTCATGGTCGGCGACACCTTCTACACCCCGCTCGACATCGCGCGCGTCATCATCGGCCAGCAGGTTCCCGGCGCCTCCTACACCGTGGGCGAGCTCCGCTTGCCCCGCACCGCACTGGCGGTGCTCGCCGGATGCGCCTTCGGCGTCTCCGGGGTGGTGTTCCAGACCCTGCTGCGCAATCAGCTGGCGTCGCCGGACATCATCGGCATCTCCTCCGGCGCGGGCGCGGCGGGAGTGGTGAGCATCGTGTTCTGGCATCTCAACCAGGCCGCGGTGTCTGCGTTCTCGCTGTTGGCGGCCCTACTCGTCGCCGGCGTCATCTATCTGCTCTCGATCCGGCACGGATTCACGGGCTCGCGCCTGATCCTCATCGGCATCGGCGTCGCCGCCCTGCTGCAGTCTGTGGTCACCTACTCGTTGTCCCGCGCGGCCGCCTGGGATCTGCCCACCGCCACCCGATGGCTGACCGGATCGCTCAACGCCGCCAGTTGGCCGTGGGTAGTGCCGGTCGCCGTGTCCGTGGCAGTGATGGTGCCGTTGGTCATCGCGCTCGACCACCGGCTCGGGGTGCTGCGCATGGGCGATGACCTCGCCGCTGGGCTGGGGGTGCCGGTTGCGGCCACCCGCATCACCGTCATCGTCGCGGCCGTGGCACTCATCGCGGTGGCCACCGCCGCCTGCGGCCCCGTGGCGTTCGTCGCCTTCATGTCCGGGCCTATCGCGATGCGCCTGGTGGGCCCGGCAGCCTCCCCGGTCCCGGCCGCCGCGCTCGTGGGGGCGCTGCTCATGCTCGGCGCGGACCTCATCGGCCAGTTCGCGCTGGGCACCCGCTACCCCGTCGGCGTCATCACCGGACTCATCGGCGCCCCCTACCTCATCCTGCTGCTCATCTGCTCCCGACGATTGGGATCCTCCACATGACCTTTTCACACACCCTCAGCACCCGCCAGGTGTCGCTGTCCTACGGAGACCGACAGGTGCTCGCCGGCCTCGACGTCGACATCCTGCCCGGCGCGGTCACCGCCATAATCGGCGGCAACGGCTGCGGCAAATCCACCCTGCTCCGCGCCCTGTCCCGCCTCCTGCACCCCACCGCGGGGCAGGTGCTTCTCGACGCCGCCCCCATCACCGACCTACCCGCCCGCCAGCTCGCCCGCCTCCTCGGACTGCTGCCGCAGTCCCCGCTCGCCCCGGAGGGCATCACCGTCGCCGACCTGGTCGGCCGCGGGCGCACACCCCACCAGGGTCTGTTCGGACGATGGTCGGCGCGCGATCACGACATCGTCGCCCGCGCCCTCGTGGACACGGGCATCGCCGATCTGGCGGAGCGCAGTGTCGACGAACTCTCCGGCGGGCAGCGTCAAAGGGTGTGGATCGCCATGGCCCTGGCCCAGGACACCGACATCCTCCTGCTGGATGAACCGACGACCTACCTCGACATCGCCCACCAGGTGGAGATCCTCGATCTGCTGCGCACCCTCAACGCCACACGCGGCACCACCGTGGTCATGGTGCTCCACGATCTCAACCTCGCCTCCCGCTACTGCGACCGGCTCGTCGCCCTGGCCAACGGCCGCGTCGTCGCCGCCGGCACTCCCGCCGAGGTGATCACCCTGGACGTCATCCGGGAGGTCTTCGACCTGGAGTCCCACATCCTGCGCGACCCGGTCTCCGCGACACCCCTTGTCGTGCCCATCGGCCGGCACCGGGCACTGTCCGCCTCCACCGCTACCAGCGCCACCAGCGAGGCCACCGCGTGAGTTTCCGACCTTTTCACCTCCACGTCCACGACACGCAGCGCCTGAGCCCCCACTTCATGCGCATCACGCTCAGCGGCGACCCCCTCCGCCACTTCCGCGCCGCTGGGCCCTTCTTCGACCAACGCATCAAGGTGCTCTTCCCCACCTCCCGCGGAACGCTTCCGCTCCTTGACCCGGCGGCCGACTGGTACGCCCAGTGGTCCGTCCTCCCCGAGGAGGAACGGGGGCACATGCGCAGCTACTCCGTCCGCGATCTCTACGACAGTGGCCAACAGCGATTCCTGGTCATCGACTTTGTCCTGCACCTGCAGGACGGCGCCACGGGACCCGCCGCCCAGTGGGCGCACGCCGCTCGCCCCGGCGACCCGATCATCATCGTCGGGCCCGGCGTCGACACGCCCGCCGGGGCGGGCATCGAGTTCCTTCCCGGGGATGCTTCCGCCATCACGCTGGTCGGGGACGAGACGGCTGTGCCAGCCATGGCGCGCATTCTCTCCGATCTTCCGGACACCGCCCGGGGCAGCGTCGTCGTGGAGGTACCCACCGACGCGGACATCCTGCCCGTGACCGCCCCGGAGTCCATGCGCATCACCTGGCTGCCCCGGCAGGGTCAGGCTCCCGGACAGAGAATTCTCGAGCACTTCGGCACCCACGGCGTGGAGCCGGCGGCCGAGGATCTGGTATGGGAGACCCCGCAGTTCTCCTCCTCCGGCGAGCAGCTGGACGACCGCGGTGGCGTCGATAAGCTCAGCCCGGTCCGGAGCTACTTCTGGATCGCCGGCGAATCCGGGATGGTCACCTCCCTGCGGCGACATCTGGTGCGCGGGCTGGAGGTGGAACGGTCGCAGGTGGCGTTCATGGGCTACTGGAAACAGGGCGTGTCAATGCGGGGCTAAGGGAGATATCCCACTGCCTCCCCTACACCCGAGGCTGTGACAACAGGTATCCTTGGCCGTTGACACAGCCGATATTAGAAGAAAGCGTTAGGGAGATACATGGCAAAGATCATCTGGACCCGCACCGACGAGGCCCCGCTGCTCGCGACCTACTCGTTCAAGCCTGTGGTGGAGGCCTTCGCCGGCACCGCGGGGATTGACGTCGAGACCCGCGACATCTCCCTGGCCGGCCGTATCCTGGCGCAGTTCCCGGACCGCCTCACCGAGGAGCAGCGCATCGACGACGCTCTCACCGAGCTCGGCGAGCTGGCCAAGACTCCGGAAGCCAACATCATCAAGCTGCCGAACATCTCCGCCTCCGTACCGCAGCTCAAGGCTGCCATCAAGGAGCTGCAGGAGCAGGGCTACGACCTGCCCGAGTACGTCGACTCCCCGCAGACCGAGGAGGAGAAGGACGCCCGGAAGCGCTACGACTCCGTGAAGGGTTCCGCCGTGAACCCCGTGCTGCGTGAGGGCAACTCCGACCGCCGCGCGCCGGAGGCCGTGAAGAACTTCGTCAAGAAGAACCCGCACCGCATGGGCGAGTGGTCCGCCGACTCCAAGACCAACGTCGCCACCATGGACGCCGATGACTTCCGCCACAACGAGCAGTCCGTCATCCTCCCGGCCGAGGACACCCTCTCCTTCATCCACGTCGCCGCCGACGGCACCGAGACCCAGCTGCGCGATGACCTCAAGGTCCAGGCCGGCGAGGTCGTCGACGGCACCGTCATGCGCGCCGACGCCCTCAAGTCCTTCCTCGACGACCAGGTCAAGCGCGCCCAGGCCGAGGGCATCCTCTTCTCCGTGCACCTCAAGGCCACCATGATGAAGGTCTCCGACCCGATCATCTTCGGCTACGTCGTCCGCTCCTTCTTCTCCGAGGTCTTCGACAAGTACGGCGATGAGCTGCTGGCTGCCGGCCTCGACGGCGAGAACGGCCTCGGCTCCATCTACTCCGGCCTGGAGAAGCTGGACAACGGCGAGGAGATCCGCGCCGCCTTCGACGAGGCCCTGGCCAACGGCCCGGACCTGGCCATGGTCAACTCCGACAAGGGCATCACCAACCTGCACGTGCCCTCCGACGTCATCGTCGACGCCTCCATGCCGGCCATGATCCGTACCTCCGGCCAGATGTGGAACAAGAACGACGAGACCCAGGACACCCTGGCCGTCATCCCGGACTCCTCCTACGCCGGCATCTACCAGGCCGTCATCGAGGACTGCAAGGCCAACGGCGCCTACGACCCGACCACCATGGGCACTGTCCCCAACGTCGGCCTCATGGCCCAGAAGGCCGAGGAGTACGGCTCCCACGACAAGACCTTCAAGATCGCCGCCGACGGCAAGGTCGAGGTCCGCAATTCCGCCGGTGAAGTCCTGCTCGAGCACGAGGTCTCCGAGGGTGACATCTGGCGCGCCTGCCAGACCAAGGACGCCCCGATCCAGGACTGGGTCAAGCTGGCCGTCGACCGCGCCCGCATCTCCGGCATGCCGGCCGTCTTCTGGCTCGACCCGGAGCGCGCCCACGACCGCAACCTCACCTCCCTGGTGGAGAAGTACCTGGCCGACCACGACACCGAGGGCCTGGACATCCGCATCCTCTCCCCGGTCGAGGCCACCAAGCTCTCCGTCGAGCGCATCCGCCGCGGCGAGGACACCATCTCCGTGACCGGTAACGTCCTGCGTGACTACAACACGGACCTCTTCCCGATCCTCGAGCTGGGCACCTCCGCCAAGATGCTCTCCGTCGTCCCGCTCATGGCCGGTGGCGGCCTCTTCGAGACCGGTGCCGGTGGCTCCGCCCCGAAGCACGTCCAGCAGGTGGAGAAGGAGAACCACCTGCGCTGGGATTCCCTCGGTGAGTTCCTCGCCCTGGCCGAGTCCCTGCGCCACGTCGCCCGCACCCAGGACAACGCCCAGGCCGCCGTCCTGGCCGACGCCCTGGACAAGGCGACCGAGAAGCTGCTGGCCGAGGGCAAGTCCCCGTCCCGCAAGGTCGGCGAGATCGACAACCGTGGCTCCCACTTCTACCTGGCCTCCTACTGGGCCGAGGAGCTGGCCGCGCAGACCGAGAACGCCGAGCTGGCCGAGACCTTCGCCCCGGTCGCCGAGGCCCTGTCCGCCGAGGCCGCGACCATCGACCAGGAGCTCATCGACAACCAGGGTTCCGCCGTGGACCTGGGCGGGTACTACAACCCGTCCGACGACAAGACCTCCGGGGTCTTGGGTCGGCCGTCGATGTTCAACGTGATCTGCGACGGCCTTAATTAACACCGGCGTATCGACACCGCGGGGGCGGGGTTTCCGGGGCCACGGCGGTGTTTTTATTCAACGGTTGATCACGGGCATTCCGCCAAAAATAGACAGAGCGGTTTACTAGTGCCCCGCGGGGCTCTACGCTGTCCCGCATGACCAAATACGACAACTCCGCAGCAGACCAGTGGGACTTCGCCACCCGCGCCATCCACGCCGGCCAGACCCTGGACTCGGACAACAACTCGCGTAACCAGCCGATCCACCTGACGACCTCCTACGTCTTCAACTCGGCCGAGCACGCGAAGCAGCGCTTCGCCCTCGAGGACCTGGGCCCGGTGTACACCCGCCTGACCAACCCCACGGTGGAGGCCCTGGAGAATCGCATCGCCTCCCTCGAGGGTGGCGTCCACGCGGTGGCGTTCGCCTCCGGGCAGGCCGCGGAGACGGCCGCCATCCTCAACCTGGCCGGCGCCGGCGACCACATCGTCACCTCCCCGCACCTCTACGGTGGCACCGAGACCCTCTTCCAGGTGACCCTCAAGCGCCTGGGCATCGAGGTCAGCTTCGTGGAGAATCCGGATGATCCGGAGTCCTGGCAGGCCGCGGTGCAGCCGAACACCCGCGCCTTCTACGGCGAGACCTTCGGTAACCCGGCCGCCGACATCCTCGACATCCCGGCCGTCGCCGAGGTCGCGCACCGCAACAACGTGCCGCTCATCGTGGACAACACCCTGGCCACCGCCGCGCTGGTCCGCCCGCTGGAGCTGGGAGCTGACATCGTCGTGGCCTCGCTGACCAAGTTCTACACCGGCAACGGTTCCGCCCTGGGCGGCATCCTCGTCGACGGCGGCAGCTTCGACTGGACCGTCGAGCGCGACGGCCGGCCCGTGCACGAGCAGTTCATCACCCCGGACCCCGCCTACCACGGCCTCAAGTACGCCGACCTGGGCCCGGCCGCCTTCGGCCTCAAGGCCCGGGTGGGTCTGCTGCGCGACACCGGTGCGGCGATCAGCCCCTTCAACGCCTGGATCACCCTGCAGGGCCTGGACACCCTCCAGCTGCGCGTCGAGCGCCACAACGACAACGCCGTGCAGGTCGTGGAGTTCCTGCGCAACCACCCGAAGGTCTCGAAGGTGAACTTCGCCGGCTCCCCGGATTCGCCCTACGCGCCCGTCAAGGAGAAGCTGGGCCTGGCCTACACCGGCTCCGTGCTCACCTTCGAGCTGGAGGCCCCGGGTGATGACCGCGAGAACGCCTGGCGCTTCATCGACGCCCTCCAGCTGCACTCCAACCTGGCCAACGTCGGCGACGTGCGTTCCCTGGTCGTCCACCCGGCGTCCACCACGCACTCCCAGTCGGACGAGGCCGGTCTGGCCCGCGCCCAGGTGACCCAGAAGACGATCCGCCTCTCGGTGGGCATCGAGGCCGTGGCGGACATCATCGCCGACCTCGAGCGCGCCTTCGACGCCGTCTAGTCCGACCGGTACGCTTAGTTCTCCAGCATCTCACCCCGACCCCGCAGACGGAGACCAGTTTCGTGACACTCCACCTGGCCCCCCAGGGCGAACTCGCCCACGTCCCCATCGGCGACCTGCCCACGGAGGCGGGTGGCACCGTCACGGACGCCACCATCGCCTACCGTCGGTGGGGTGAGTTCCGCGGCGATCCTCACGGCACCAACAACCTCGTGCTCGTCGAACACGCCCTCACCGGCGACACCGATGTGGCCGACTGGTGGGGCGATCTCCTCGGTCCCGGTAAAGCGCTGGACACCGACGCCTGGTGCATCATGTGCACCAACGTCATCGGCGGCTGCCAGGGCTCGACCGGCCCGGCCTCCGAGCACCCCGAGGGCGGCCGCTGGGGGTCGCGGTTCCCGGCGATCTCCATCAGGGACCAGGTCACCGCCGAAAAGATGCTTCTCGACGCCCTCGGCGCCTCCCGCATCCACGCCGTCCTCGGCGGTTCCATGGGCGGGGCGCGCACCCTGGAGTGGGCCCTGATGTACCCGGAGAAGCTCAACGCCGCGTGCGTCATCGCTGTCTCAGCCCGGGCGAGCGCCTGGCAGATCGGCATCCAGACCGCCCAGATCTCCGCCATCGAGCGGGATCCGGCCTGGCAGGGCGGTGACTTCTACGGCACCGGCTCCTCCCCCGACGCCGGCCTGGCCGCCGCGCGGCGCATCGCGCATCTGACCTACCGCGGCGAGCAGGAGCTCGACGAGCGCTTCGGGGCCGGCCGCCAGGACGGGGAGAACCCGCTCGGCGAGTTCCGCTCCCCCGGGCAGCGCTTCGCCGTGGAGAGCTACCTGCAGTACCACGGGAAGAAGCTGGTCGAGCGTTTCGACGCCGGCAGTTACGTCGTCCTCACCGAGGCCCTCAACCGCCACAACATCGGCCGGGGCCGCGGCGGGCTGAACAAGGCGCTGGGCTCCTGCCGGGTGCCCACGATGATCGTCGGCGTGGACACCGACATCCTCTACCCCTACCACCAGCAGGAGCACCTCTCCCGCAACATCCCGGAGCTCATGGGCATCGCCCGGATCTCCTCCCCCGTCGGCCACGACGCCTTCCTGGCCGAATACCGGCAGATGGACCGCATCATCCGCCGCTTCCTCGTCCTCAGTGTCCTCAGCGACGACGACTACGAGGACGACGGCTACCTCATCTAGCTCCCCAGCGCGTCGACCGAGGCCGCCAGGAAGGCCATCACGCCGCCGAGCACGGTGCAGAAGGCGGCGTCGAAACGCCGGGAGCGCACGGCGAACACCCCGACGATGCGCGAGTCACAGGTGTAGCGCACCACGGCCAGCCACAACAGGGACACCCCGAGGACGAAGGTGGCGCGGCGCCAGTGCTCGGTGAGGGCGAAGACACTCGCCACGGTCACGCCCAGCACGAAGCACCCCACGAATCCCCACTGCACCCAGCGGGGCAGCCGCGAGGGCGCCACCGACAGGTCGTGGGGATTATCCAGTGGACTACTCACCTGCCAGCAGTTCCGCCCTCTCGACGACGTTGGCCACCAGGAAGGCGCGGGTGAGCGGGCCGACACCACCCGGGTTCGGCGAGACGTGACCGGCGACCTCCCACACGTCGGGGTGGACGTCGCCGGCGAGCTTACCGTCGAGACGCGAAACACCGACGTCGAGCACCGCGGCACCCGGCTTGATCATGTCGGCGGTGAGCATGTGGGGCACACCGGCGGCGGCGATGATGACGTCCGCCTCCTTCGTCTCCGCGGCCAGGTCCTTCGTGCCCGTGTGGCACAGGGTGACGGTGGAGTTCTCCGAGCGGCGGGTGAGCATGAGGCCGATGGGGCGGCCGACGGTGACGCCGCGGCCGATGACGACGACCTTCGCGCCGTTGAGCTCGACACCGAAGCGACGCAGCAGGTGGATGGAGCCGTTCGGGGTGCACGGCAGCGGGGCGGGCTCGTTGAGCACCAGCTTGCCCAGGTTGACCGGGTGCAGGCCGTCGGCGTCCTTGTCCGGGTCGATCGCCGCGAGGACGGCGTTCTCGTCGAGGTGCTTCGGCAGCGGGAGCTGGACGATGTAGCCGGTGCAGGCGTCGTCGTTGTTGAGCTCGTCGATGACGGCCAGCAGCTCCTCCTGGGAGACGTCGGCCGGCAGGTCCTTGCGGATGGAGTTGATGCCGATCTGTTCGCAGTCGCGGTGCTTCATCTTCACGTAGGAGTGCGAGGCCGGGTCATCACCGACCAGCACCGTGGCCAGGCCGGGCACGATGCCCTTCTCCTTGAGCGCGGCGGTGCGCTTTTCCAGATCCTCGAAGATCTCGTTCCGATACAGCTGTCCGTCAAGTTTGATCGCAGTCACGCCCCTCATCCTAGACTCTTGGGAATGGCCCGACTGCACGTCATCTTCGATAACCCCGTCATTCCCCCGAACACGGGCAACGCCATCCGCATGTGCGCGGGCACCGGCGCGCACCTCCACCTCGTGGAACCACTCGGCTTCTCCCTCGACGAGAAGCACCTGCGCCGCGCAGGCCTGGACTACCACGACCTCGCGCAGGTCACCGTCCACGCCTCCTTCGAGGAGTGCTTATCGACGCTCCCCTCCTCCCGCATCCACCCCTTCACCACCCGCGCCACCGTCTGGCACACGCAGGTGGAGTGGCGGGACGGCGACGCCCTGCTCTTCGGCACCGAGCCCACCGGCCTGCCGCCGGAGCACCTGGCGCACCCGCGGCTGGAGGCCGAGGTGCGCATCCCCATGGTCCCGGGGCGGCGGTCGATGAATCTGTCCAACTCGGCGGCCGTGGCCACCTATGAGGCGTGGCGTCAGCTGGGGTTTCCCGGCGGGTTGTAGGCGGGCAGGGTGCGCTGACGCAGCTGGTTGAGCAGCGCGTGGCCGTCCTGAGGGGTGAGATCCTCCCCGGCCATACGGACCGGGCCGGGCACCAGGTCGAAGCGCACCGTGCACAGGCCGAAGATCTGCTGCAGCGGCCCCCGGGTGAGCGAGAGCTCCTGGATGTGGGCGGGGTCGATGAGGCTGATCCGGGTGGACAGGCGTCCCTTCCGGGTGATCACCGCGTCCTCCCGCACCGTCACCGACTGCTGGTGCAGGTCGATGGGTGAGACCCAGCGGGCGCGGGCGGGGGAGGTGAACGTGGGGGCGTCGACAAGCGGGACCGGGGCGATGACCGCGAGCAGGGCATCGGCCTGGGCGCGGGAGCCGACGGGCAGGATCGTCGTGGTCGCGGCGTTGCGTCCGGTCGTCTGCCCGTAGCCGGCCACCGACACGGCGATGAACCACCAGCCGGTGGCCCGCCACAGGAGGGGCTGGGTCAGGCGCACCCCGTGGATGCGTTCCAGCGGGATGGACTGCCGGCGGCGATCGGCGAGGCCGTAGGAGAGGTGGAGGGTGGCGTCGTCGAGACGCGCAGTGAACCGCCAGGCCCGGTCGATCTGGTTCCAGATGACCGGCAGGAAACCGAAGACCACGGGAATGAGGGTCGCCCAGCTCAGCGGCGAGAAGAAGATCGCCACCACCGCGATGACACCGCCGATGCTGCTGCCCTGGAGCGCCGCGGCCGCCAGGGAGCGTGCGATGGGGATCTCCGGGATGATGACCCGCCCGGTCTCCACCGCGGCGGGGGTGCCCTCGGGAGCGGCGAGGTCGGCAGGCGTGTCGGGGGTGCGGCGGGCGCGGGCGAGGACCTCGTGGCGGACGGCCTCCGCCTCCTTCTTGGGCAGGTAGGCGATCTCGATGACGGAATCGCCTCCGCCGGCCGTTTCCACCCGGACGACGGCCAGCCCGAAGATCCGCGCGATGACACTCTCCACGACGTCGACGGCCTGGATGCGGTCATAGCGCGCGGTGCGCAGATTCTTACTCAGGACACCGTGACGGAGGGACACCTCCTCCTCCCCGAGCCGGAAACCCATGGCCTTCCACCACACCTGGGAGGCGAACCACACCAGCGCGCAGGCCAGGAGGAAGACACCCGCCGCCCCGAGCAACGGCAGGAACTGCCCCTCCTCCAGCCAGGTCCACGCCCGGGTGAGCACCGTGAGGTTGACGTTGACCGCCACCACCGCCAGCACCGCGAGGATGACGGTCCAGAACCGCAACAGCGGGGTGAGGCGGTGGACCCGCCGGAAATCCTGCCCGCTCACAGCCCGCTCATCCTCTCCCGGGCCTGGACGGCGAGGCGATCACGCAGCGCGTCGGCGGTGTCCGCGGGCAGGCCCTCCACGGTGGAGTCCGAGGAGGCCGAGGCCGTGTGGAGCTTGAGGGTCTTCATCCCCAGCGCCCTTTCGATCGGCCCGGCGGTGACGTCGACGAACTGGATACGCCCGTAGGGCACCACGGTGAAGGTGTGCCACAGTTTTCCCTTGGTGATGAGCAGTTCATCCTCCGTCTCCTGCCAACCCAGCAGCTTCACCTGGGCGGGGATGAGCCAGATCTGCCAGATGAGCAGGGCGGCGGCGACGCCGGCCCCGATCCAGAACCACGGGCTCTGCCACCAGGCGAGGACGGCGCAGGCGACGAGCGGGACGATGAGCCAGGGCAGTCGACCCAGGTAGCGGGCGGTGGTCAGTTTCGGGGAGACGGGATTCACGGCCCCCACCTTAAGTGACTACGCTGACCGGTGTGATCGCCCTCGAGTATCTCCAGTCCAAGATCCCCACCGGTGCGACCATCGCCGTCATCATCGCGTTCATTTCCACGCTGCTGACCCGCGAGATGCCGCTGGACATCGTCGACATCCTCTTCTTCCTCGGCGTGTGGCTGGCCGGCACCATCGCCGCGGCCGTGGTGCTCGCCGCCTTCGAGATGATCCGGGACCGCTGGCTGTAGCGATCGCGAGGTTTCGTCAGGCAAACTACACTGCCGGGCATGAACCTCTCCGAGAGCGTCTCCGCCAAGTTCCCCGCCTCCGCCGCTGTCGCCGCCCTCATCGCCGCCATCATCACCTACGGCTTCACCGACAACCTCTGGTCCTGGTCCGCGCTGATCTACTTCCTCATCGTCTGGCTCACAGCCGCCGTCATCATCTCCTTCGGCTGGGCCGCCCTCACCTCCGACAAGTGACCGCCTACAGCCCCTCGTCGTCCCGGTGGACCTCATAGGTACCCACCCGCGACCAGCCGGGGGAGGTGAAGGGGTGCTCTGCCCACGCGGCCCCGTACTCCTTGAGGTGCGCGATCCCGTCGCGGCAGAAGTAGGCGACGGACACCGAGGAGATGTCCTGCGCCACCCGCTTCTTCGACCCGAGGAAGATGGCGGCGTTGAACTCTGCCGTCGGCTCATCCCCGCGGCCGAACACCACCTTGAGGAAGCCCGCCACATCCTCCTCCACCTTCTCCAGGGCGGAATCGAAGGTGGTGCGCAGCTCGCGGGTGAGCCAGTTCTCGTAGCGCTGTTGGTCATAGACCTCGCCGGTGGGCAGTTCCCCGGCCGGGAGCAGTTCGGTGGACAGGTGATCGGCCTGGACCCCGACCAGCCGGTGGGCCTCGGCGGCGGAGAGATCACACTCCCGGATCAGGGCCGCCACCACATCGTCAACGGTCGTGGCGCGGGCGATCTCCTCGGCGATCTGGTCCAGTCTCCCCTGTGTCATGCTCATGTCCTCAATTGTAGGCGCACCCCGCGACCCCACCGTTCAGTGGAAGTCCCGCGACCCCCGGCTCAACCACTCCCCCAGCACGAGCGGTTCCAGCCGGTCGGCGACCACCGTCACCGCCCCGGAGGCGTTCTGCACGATTCCGCGCACCACCAGGGCTTTCGAGGTCCGCGCCACCACCCGCTGCCGGTTCCACAGGCCGACGGAGACCATGACGTTGAGCAGCCCCGTCTCATCCTCCATCCCGAGGAAGGTCAGCCCCGAGGCGGTACCCGGCCGCTGCCGGTGGGTGACCACCCCGGCCACCCGCACGCGCGTGCCGTCCGGCACCGAACGCAGGGAGGAGGCGGTGAGGACGCCGGCGTCGGCAAGCGCGGCACGCAGCATCTCCATCGGTTGCCGGTCGTGGGTGACGCCGGTGGCGGCGATGTCGGCGACCATGAGCTCGAAGGCGTTCATGCCGGGCAGCGCGGGTGCGGTGATGGCCGAGAGTCCGGGCAGCATGCCCGCCTTCTCGGTGGCGGCCACACCCGCCTGCCACAGTGCTTGTCGACGGTCCACGTCGAAACACTCCAGCGCCCCGGCCCGGGCCAGGGCCTCCACATGCGCCACGGTGAGATCCGCCCGGCGCGCCAGGTCAGGGATATCCGCGAAGGGGGCGGCTGCCTCGATGCGGGCGGCGGCCTCGGCTCCCAGACCCTTGATGAGTCCCAGGCCGACCCGGATGCGGCCGTCGACCACGCGGGCCTGCTCCCCGGAAACCTGCACGTCGACGGGCAGGATCTCCACCCCGTGGCGGCGGGCATCCTGGATGAGCGACTGCGGGGAGTAGAAGCCCATCGGCTGGGCGCGCAGCAGGCCGACGCAGAACTCCGCCGGGTAGTGGTGTTTGAACCAGGCGGAGAAGTACACCAGGGAGGCGAAGGACTGGGAGTGGGATTCCGGGAAGCCGTAGGCGGCGAAGGCGACGATCTTGTTCCACAGCTTCTCGGCGATCTCGGCCGGGATACCGTTGGTCTCCCACACCCCCCGGAAGAAGCGGTCCTTGAGCGCGGCCATCTTCGCCGGGGAGCGCTTGGACCCCATGGCGCGGCGGAGGGAATCGGCCTCCGCCCCGGAGAACCCGGCGGCGTCGACGGCGATCTGCATGAGCTGCTCCTGGAACAGCGGGATGCCCAGGGTCTTGCCCAGGGACTTCTCCAGCACGGGGTGATCGTAGGTGATCTCCTCCTTCCCGGCGCGCCGCCGCAGGTAGGGGTGGACGGAGCCGCCCTGGATGGGGCCGGGGCGGATGAGGGCGACCTCGACGACGAGGTCGAAGAAGCACCGGGGGCGCAGGCGCGGCAGGGTGGACAGCTGGGCGCGGGACTCGACCTGGAACACACCGACGGCATCGGCGCGGCACAGCATGTCGTAGACACCGGGGTCGGCGAGATCGAGTTCCCACAGGTTGATGCGCTCTCCGTGCTGCTCCTCCACCAGATCGATCATGTGGTGCAGCGCCTCGAGCATGCCCAGGCCGAGCAGGTCGAACTTCACCAGGCCCGCGGAGGCGCAGTCGTCCTTGTCCCACTGCACGACGGAACGGTTGTTCATCCGTGCCCACTCCACGGGCACGACGTCGGCGATGGGGCGGTCGCAGATGACCATGCCGCCGGAATGGATGCCCAGGTGCCGGGGCTGGCCCCGGAACTGGGCGGCCAGTGCCACGACCTCCGCCGGGGGTTCGGCCGTGCCCTTGCTCCAGGCATCGGCTGCGCCCGGCGGGTGACCCAGCGCGCGGGCGGCGTCGCGCAGTGCGCCCTTCGTGCGGTAGGTGATGACGTTGGCCACCTGGGCCGCCTTGTCCCGGCCGTGCCGGTCGAAGACGTACTGGATGACCTCCTCGCGGCGCCCGGACTCGATGTCGATGTCGATGTCCGGCGGGCCGTCCCGGTCGGGTGAGAGGAAACGCTCGAACAGCAGTCCCGCGGAGATCGGCTCCGCGTTGGTGATGCCGAGCGCGAAGCACACCGCCGAGTTCGCCGCCGACCCACGCCCCTGGCACAGGATGTTGTGGTCGCGGCAGAAGTCGACCAGGTCCATGACGATGAGGAAGTAGCCGGGGAAGTTCAGCCCCTCGATGACGGCCAGCTCGTGGTCGATCTGCGCCTGCGCCCGGGCCCGGATCTCATCCGGCCTGCTCGCGTACCGGCGCTCCGCCCGCTGCCTCGTCACCTCCGCCAGCCAGCTCATCTCCGTGTGCCCGGCCGGGGTGGGGAAGTCCGGCAGGTCCGGGGCCACGAGGTCGAGGGTGAAGGCGCACTCCCGCGCCAGGGTGAGGGTCTCGGCGAGCAGCTCCGGGCGCTGTGGCAGCAGGGCCGCCATCTGCTCGCCGGAGCGCATCCAGGGCGCCCCCATGGGGTGCAGCTCCGCCTCCGCATCCCCCAGGGAGAGCCTGCGGGCCAGGGCACGTTTCGCCCCGGCCAGACGGGCCTGGTCCCGGGTGGCGGCGGCGGGCAGGGCGGTGGCGACGGCCCGTAGACCATGCCGTCTACAGGTATCGAGTTTCTCGTGATGGTCCACATCCTCCGGCGTCATGGTCACGGCATACTCCAGCACCACATCCTCCGGACCGAAGATGTCGATCATCCGCTCGATTTCCCCCGCCCACTCCGGGCCCAGGAGGAGGACGCCGTGGCCGCCGAGCGCCTGCGCCATCTCCGGCAGGGGCGGGTAGGCCACCTCCCCTTTCACCCCGGTGGCCATGTGCGCGTCCGCCATGAGGCGCGACAGCCGCCGGTAGCCCTCCGGCCCGCGTGCCAGGACCGGCAGGATACGCTCCCCCAGGGTCAGCTCCGCCCCGAACACCGTGGGCAGCCCGACTGCGGCGGCCGCCTCCGCGAACTTCACCGCCCCGTAAAATCCATCGCGGTCCACCAGGCCCAACGCGCCCAGGCCCAACTCCACGGCCCGCTCGACGAGGGACTCCGGTTCGCTCGCGCCACCGAGGAAACTGTAGGAACTGACGGCGTGGAGTTCGGCGAATCCGACGGTGGGCGGGGTGACGGGGGGACGTCGATAAGCATCGTCGTCCAGGTGATCCACGGGGACGGGCGTGGGGCCGGGGCGACCGGAGAGGATACGCTCCAGCCGCGACCAGTTGAGGGGCGCACCGCCGTTGAACCGCATACCCCGCAATCTACCCGGAATCGAACAGACGTACCAACTAGGCCCCGACCCCGGCTAGACAGAGCGGTACGCCTGGTGCTAGGTTGTGCAACCAGCAGATCAACAGTGAAGGAAACCACCATGACTCTCCGTCGAATTTTCGCCGGCGCCGCAGCCGCCGCCATCGCCTCCGTGGGCCTCGTCGCCTGCGGCAACGACTCCGCAGACGACACCGCAGCCGACGGCACCACCACCGCAGCCGCCGCTGGCGAGACCATCCGCATCGGCACCACCGACGCGAACCTCAAGGAGTGGGACGTCTTCGCCGACCTCGTCGAGGAAGAGGGCATCGACATCGAGATCGTGCCGTTCTCCGACTACAACACCCCGAACGACGCCCTCGCCCAGGGCCAGATCGACGTCAACAAGTTCCAGCACCTGAAGTTCCTGGCCTCCTACAACGAGGGCGCCGGCGAGGAGCTCGTCCCCTACGCCTCCACCGAGATCTACCCGCTGGCACTGTTCTGGCAGGGCCACGACAGCCTCGACGGCATCGAGGGCGAAGAGGTCGCCATCCCCAACGACGCCACCAACCAGGGCCGCGCCATCAACGTCCTCGTCCAGGCCGGTCTGGTCACCCTGCGCGAGGAGGGCCTGCTCGACCCGGCCCCCGCCGACATCGACACCGAGGCCTCCAAGGTCGAGGTCATCGCCGTCGACGCCGCGCAGACCACCACCGTCTTCCACGAGGGCCGCCCGGCCGTCATCAACAACTCCTTCCTGGAGCGCGCCGGCATCGACCCGCTCGACGCCATCTTCCAGGATGATCCGGACAACGAGCAGGCTGAGCCCTACATCAACGTCTGGGTGACCACCCCGGACAAGGCCGACGACGAGACCCTCAACCGTCTCGCCGAGCTGTGGAAGGACCAGGCCGTCACCGACGCCATCATGGAGTCCTCCGGCAACACCGCCGTCACCGTCGAGCGTCCGAGCGAGGATCTCCTCGAGATCATGGACCGCCTCGCAGCCGGCGAGCAGTAAGACACCACGTTCATGCCTGCCCCGTCGCCTGCGTGCGGCGGGGTTGAGCATGTCTTTGACCCATCCCCTCCCAGAACGGCCCCCGCACCCGTGTCCGACACAGTGTCCGCATCCCCCACCCGGCCGCGCACCGGCACCCGCATCGAGTTCCGCGACGTGACCAAGGTCTTCACCAACCAGAAGACTGAGACCCGCGCCGTCGACGGCGTCACCCTCACCGTCGAACCCGGTGAGATTCTCGGCGTCATCGGCTACTCCGGCGCCGGCAAGTCGACCCTCGTCCGCCTCATCAATGGGCTGGATTCCACGTCCTCCGGGCAGCTGCTTCTCGACGGCACCGACGTCGTCGGCCTCCCCGAGTCCAAGCTGCGCTCCATCCGCCGGGGCATCGGGATGATCTTCCAGCAGTTCAACCTCTTCCACTCCCGCACCGCGGCCGGCAATATCGCCTACCCGCTGGAGCTGGCGGGCATGGGCAAGGCGGAGCGGAAGAAGCGGGTGGCCGAGCTGCTCGACTTCGTCGGACTCTCGGACAAGGGCACCAACTACCCGGAGCAGCTGTCCGGAGGTCAGAAGCAGCGCGTCGGCATCGCCCGCGCCCTGGCCACCAACCCGCGCCTGCTGCTTGCCGACGAGGCCACCTCCGCCCTCGACCCGGAGACCACCCACGACGTGCTCAACCTCCTGCGGGAGATCAACCGCGAGCTGGGTATCACCATCGTCGTGATCACCCACGAGATGGACGTGGTGCGCTCCATCGCCGACAAGGTCGCGGTCATGGAGGCCGGCAAGGTCGTCGAGTACGGCAGTGTCTACGAGGTGTTCTCCCACCCGCAGACCGCCGTCGCGCAGCGCTTCGTCTCCACCTCGCTGCGCAACACCCCCGACCTCGTCGAGGCCGAGGATCTTCTCGCCCACGACGGCCGCCTGTTCACCATCAACCTCACCGAGGACTCCGGCTTCTTCACCGCCGCGGCCGCCGCCCGGGAGGACGGACTGGGTATCAGCATCGTCCACGGCGGTGTGACCACCCTGCAGCGGCAGTCCTTCGGAAAGATGACCGTCCGCCTCACCGGCCCGGACGCCGCGATTGACCGGTTCCGCGACACCCTGTCCCGCACCACCGACATCGAGGAGATCACGCGATGACCACCACCCATCTCGCGGCCGACTGGAATCGCCTCGGCGGCACGTTCGTCGACGCCATCGGCGACACCCTCGTCATGGTGGCGCTGACCATGGTCTTCGGCGGCATCGGCGGACTCCTCATCGGCCTGCTGCTCTACACTTCCCGAGCCGGCGGCATCCTGCAGTCGAAGCCGATCTACTGGGTACTCAACATCCTGGTCAACTTCGTCCGCCCGATCCCCTTCATCATCCTCATCGCGATGCTGGCGCCGGTGACACTCCAGTTCGTCGGCACCACCATCGGGCGTTCCGCGGCGATCTTCGTCATGTGCATCGCCGCGGCCTTTGCCGTGGCCCGCATCGTGGAGCAGAACCTGGTGGCCATCGACCCCGGTGTCATCGAGGCCGCCCGCGCCATGGGGGCCAGCCCCTGGCGGATCATCCGCACCGTGATCATCCCGGAGGCCCTCGGTCCGCTGGTCCTGGGCTACACCTTCATCTTCATCGCGGTCGTCGACATGTCCGCCATGGCCGGCTACATCGGCGGCGGTGGCCTCGGTGACTTCGCCATCGTCTACGGCTACCGCGCCTACGACTACGAGGTCACCTACGCGGCCGTCATCGTCATCGTCATCATCGTCCAGCTCGCCCAGCTCTTCGGCAACTGGCTCTCGCGGAGGATCATGCGCCGCTAGACGGCCAGACAATGAAAGGGCCGGGACCGATGGGTCCCGGCCCTTCCCCGTTCCGACATCGGCGCAGGTCACACGATCCCGCAATGGTCATATGTCGATTCTTGGCCAAAAAATCGGCATATCCGGAGGATATGCTTACGCTGTCGACATGAGCGCATCGCAGTCGGAGTTCGACCCCAACGTTCCTTTCAACGACCTGCCTCCCCTCCCGCCGCGAGCAGACGTCGAGACGAAACAGGTACTCAAGGCAGTCGTGTCGGCTCACAAGCAGTTGGCGGCACTTGACACGGCATGTCGGCTGATCCGGAACCTACGCGCCATCACCGCCACGATTCCGCTGCGGGAGGCGCAGGCCTCCACCGAGATCGAGAATATCGTCACCACCAATGACGAGCTGTTCCGAGCCGCGTGGGCTGTCGATTCCAATCCTTCGCCGGCCACGAAGGAGGCTCTCCGCTACAGCGCCGCCCTTCATCGGGGAGTCGAGCGGCTCGAGCACCGCCCGTTATCCTTCAAGTCCGCGGAGGAAATCGGGGCGATCCTCCAGGGACGCAAGGCACTCATCCGCGACAAGCCCGGCACCTTCATCGGGGATCCGGCGCGGCAGACGAGGATCTACACACCGCCGGAAGGCCGGGAGATCATCGAGCGCCACCTTTCGGCCTGGGAACGATTCATCTACTCAGAGCAGGACCTGGACCCTCTGGTGCTGATGGCTGTGACCCACTATCAATTCGAGGCGATCCACCCTTTCCACGACGGCAACGGCAGGACCGGCCGCATCCTCAACGTGCTCCTGCTCATTCAGGAAGGGCTCTTGAAGCTCCCGGTGTTGTACCTGTCCGGCTACATCGTGGCCAACAAGTCGGAGTACTACCGGCTTCTCCGCGCCGTGACTGAAGAGGAGTGCTGGGAAGAATGGGTCCTGTTCATGGTTCGGGGTGTCGAGGAAGCGGCACGCGAGGCCTACCTTCTGATCGATCAACTCCGCCAACTTCAGGAACAGACAGCCACCGAGATTCGAAGTCTCGGATCCACCGCACCGGCCGCGGAGCTCGCGGAACTGTTGATGGTGAATCCGTATATCCGGATCCAGGACGTCATCGACTCCGGACTGGCGAAGCGGCAGACAGCCTCCGGTTGGCTGGCCCTGCTCGCCGACTCCGGGCTACTCCGGGAAATGAAGGTCGGACGACAGAAGATCTTCATCAACGAGCGTGCACTGACCATCCTGACCAGCCAATAATTGGTCATAAGGCGATTGTTCGCCAAGCAATCGACATTTCCCGGTCGCGACCCTCCCCGGCGGGTTCTGGCCGATCACCGAGCAAGCCCAGCGCGGCAGTCGCCCGACCCCGCTCCGCGGTGACCCACTCCTGAAGCGCGCTCACGGCTACCCCAGCTTCCCGGAGAGCCGGTCGAGGCGGTACTTGCTCGGGCCGTCGAGGCCGATGATGTCGACCACCTGACCGCGGGCCCGGAACTTCTGCTGGATGGCGTCGAGGGTGGCCACGGTGGAGGCGTCCCACACCTCCGCGGCGGAGAGGTCGATGACGATCCGCTCGGCGGTATCCGAGTAGTCGAAGCGGTAGACGAGGTCGTTGGAGGAGGCCCAGAACAGCTGGCCGGTGACCCGGTAGATGCTCGTGTCACCCTCCCGCACCGTCTCGATGTCCACCATGTGGGCGACGCGACGGGCGAACATGATCATCGCGGTGAGAACGCCGCCGATGACACCCACGGCCAGGTTGTGGGTGACCAGGGTCCCGACGACGGTGACGGCCATGACCAGGGTCTCGCTGCGCGGCATGAGTCGCAGCGTGCGCGGGTGCAGGGAGTGCCAGTCGATGGTGCCCAGGGCCACGAGCACCATGATCGCCACCAGCGCCGCCATGGGGATGAGTCCGACGATGTCGCCCAGGGCGACGACGAAGATGAGGAGGAAGACGCCGGAGAGCAGCGTCGATAAGCGCGTGCGGGCACCGGCCTCACGGACGTTGATCATCGTCTGGCCGATCATGGCGCAGCCGCCCATGCCGCCGAAGGCGCCGGTGACGAGGTTCGCCACGCCCTGGCCCCAGGCCTCGCGGGTCTTGTCCGAGTGGACGTCGGTGATGTCGTCGACGAGCTTGGCGGTCATGAGCGACTCCATGAGTCCGACCAGGGCCATGGCGAAGGCATAGGGGGCGATGATCTGCAGGGTCTCGACCGTGAGCGGGACACCCGGAACGAACAGCTCCGGCAGGGAATTCGGCAGCTCCCCCTGGTCGGCGACATCGGGGACGGTCCATCCGGCGAGCACGACGATGCCGGTGACCACCACGATGGTCACCAACGGGGCGGGCACCACGGTGGTCAGGCGCGGGAAGCCGAGCATGATGACGATGCCGAGCGCGAACAGCGGGTACACCAGCCAGGGCACGTCCCACAGGTGGGTGAGCTGGGCTGCGAACACGAGGATGCCGAGGGCATTGACGAAGCCGGTCATCACCGACCGCGGAATGAAACGCATGAGCTTGGCGACGCCGAGCACCGCCATGACGATCTGAAGGACACCGGCCAGCAGCACCGTGGCGATGAAATAGTCGTAGCCGTGGTCCCGCATGACCGGGGCGATGACCAGGGCGACGGCACCGGTGGCGGCGGAGATCATCGCCGGGCGTCCGCCGGTGAAGGCGATGGTCACGGCCATGGTCACCGATGCGAAGAGTCCGACGCGGGGGTCCACCCCGGCGAGGATGGAGAACGCGATCGCCTCCGGGATGAGCGCCAGGGCCACGACGAGCCCGCCGAGGACCTCGGTGCGCAGGCGCGCCGGGGAGGAGAAGGCGTGGCGGAAGGAGGCCACGACGCCGGTGGGTGCGTCGATAAGCGGGTGAGACATGGCTGCTCCCTTTTCGGAGGATACGGTGATAGGCAGAACACCGGAAAACGAAACCTACCGTAACGGTAGAGTTGTGATCCCACAAACCGGAAGGGGCCGATGATGGAGGCAGGCATGAAGATCGGCGAGGTCGCCGAGCGCACCGGCCTGTCCATCCGCTCACTGCGACATTACGACGAGGTCGGGGTCGTCTCCCCCTCCGGCAAGACCCCCGGTGGTTTCCGGCTCTACTCCGAGCGCGATGTGGAGCGCATCCTGCTGGTGCGCCGCATGAAGCCGCTGCAGTTCACGCTCGAGGAGATGAAGCAGTTTCTCGACGCCGCCGAGCACCCCGACTCCCCCGCCGCCCGCGCCACCATCGAGCGGGTGCATGATGACGCCCGCGCCCGCCTGTCCAAGCTGCGCCAGCGGGTGTCCTACGCGGAGGAGTTCCTCGACATCGTCGAGGGGCTGTAGGTCACTCCCGGTCGTCCCAGCCCAGGTCGGCCTGGTCGGGGCGGATATCGGTGGCCACCCACACCCGGCCGGTCTTCGGCGCATCGCCGCAGGAGGAGATGACGCCCTCGATGTCACGCTGTTCGAGCACCACCTGCCAGGAGCGGCCGTCGGCATGTACCACGACCACGTCCCCGTCGGAATCGTCGAGGACGGTGAGGTTGCCGAAGAACAGCTGTTCCCCGCTCATCACCAGCTCGCGGGCGACAGCCAGCTCAGCGACCTGTCCGCGCGGGCCGTGCAGGCCCCGCCCCCGGTTGCCGGGGTAGAAGTACTCACCCCGGAGCGCCGCGCGCACCAGGCCATCCCCGGCCTCCTCATTGAGACGACCGTAGCTGTACCCCCAGGGCATGAGCAGGATGGAGGGGGCGAAACGGTGCCCCTTGGTATGGGAGGTCTCCCACACGATCGTGCCGGGGTGCCGCTCCGAGAGCGCCGCCGCCAGGGGACGGCCCTTGAGGGCGCAGCACACGTCACGTTTGCCGTGCGTGCACACGAGGACGAGGGGGTGGTCCACCGGCTCGGCGTTGTTGCGGCCCGGTCCGGACAGGTCGAGGTCGAGGATCGCCTCCGGGCCTTCGACCATGAGCTTCTCGACGCGCGCTTCCTCCGCGAACACGAGGAACAGGTGGTGGCTGGTGACACGGCGGCCGTCGCGGCCGGGGTGGCGGATGAGCTGCAGACCGGCGTCCTTGCCCAGCTTCTTCTTGAGACGGGTAGTGAGGTCCTCGCCGAAGACACCGCCGTCGAGGACGTCGCGGCTCCAGCCGTGGGGCCATTCGAGGATGACGTAGACGCGTTCCTGCTTGGCGGAGCCGGGCAACGGTTCGCCGGTCGCGTCGGAGCAGCGGAGGTCGGCAGCTTCAGTCATGGTCCCCAGCCTAGCGATGTGTACCACAGGCCTGACCGGCCACCCGGCGACACTTAGGGTTGCTTTACAACGAGATGGTCACGATCCCCGCCCTATCCGTCCTCCAGGTTCATCATTTGGGCCCCCTGTGACTACGGTGACTTACATGAGTGATTCTCCGGGACCGCTTCGCACGATGTCACCACGCCGCACCTCCCTCGCCGCCATCCTGGCCGCGGGGTCGTTGGGGTTGGCGGCGTGCGGAACGGGTGTCGGGCAGGAATCCGGCGGTGCACGCAACGCCGACGGGGACCGTTCCCTCATGGAGACCCTCACCGCCGCCACGCTCGGCGGCACCACCGACACCCTCGGCACCGCAGACGTGGCCCAGAAGACCTCCCGCCCGGACGTCCCGGCCATGCTCATGGTGGAGTCTGTCCGCGTCGCCGCCCACGAGGGCTTCGACCGTGTCGTCTTCGACCTCGTCGGTGACGGCGAGCCGGGCTGGTTCGTCGACTACACCACCACCCCGAAGCAGCAGGGTTCCGGCAACCCGGTCGAGGTCTCCGGTTCGGTGGCCCTCGACGTCAACATCGACGGCACGACCTACCCCTTCGAGCTGGGCCGCGAGGACCCGAACATCGGCACCATCGCCGGTGCCGGCAATCTCACCCAGGTGGTGGCGGTGGGCACCTTCGAGGGGCGTTCGCAGTTCGTCATCGGCATGAAGGAGAAGCTGCCGTATGCGGTGGAGATCCTCCATGATCCGCACCGCCTGGTCATCGACGTCCGCCACCGCTAGTAGGCGGCCTCGATCCGCCACCCACCCCCGCTCAGCCACAGCAGCAGCCAGGCACGGGGGTGCTGTTCATTCTCGGCCTGCCCGACAACCTGCAGGCGCGCCACCTTCTGCCCCTCCTGCCCCCACCATCCGGTGTCCACGGGCCAGGGCCCGGCCCACGCCGCCACCCGGTAGCGGTGCTGCCCCCAGCCCAGCGCGTGCGGGGTGTCGCTGAGCAGGGCCTCCGCGGTGACCACCACGTCCTGCGCCCGGGCGTTGAGCATCCGGATCTTCGTCGCCGGGTGCGTCAGGCGGGCCGGTAAGGGGCCGGGTATTCTGCCCGGCCAGGTTCCCTGCTTATCGACGCCCCGTTCCTCCCCGTACGGCACAAAGTCAATCCGCTCCGCCACTCCCCGCCCGCCGATGAGCCGCGGGGTGAGGACCTTGTCGATGCCCAGGGTGGACTGCACGCGGCTTGCCGCACGGCGCACGGCGGTGGTGTCGTTCTGCTCACCCCACAGGGCGCCGACGACATCGGGGGCGGCGGATTCCAGCGGCTCGAGGATGAGGGTGGCGATGGCCCCGGACCCGCCGGAGGTGAGCCAGCCGTCGAGCTGCCAGCGCACCCGGTCCGCCGTGGCGGACTCGGTGAGGGGTTCGCGGGTGCGCCAGATGCGTTCCAGGCGGGTGCCGTCGATGAGCTCCGCCAGCACCCGCAGCCGCAGGCAGGTCAGCCCGGCGGTGCGCAGCCTCTCGTGGAGGGTGGCGGCCAGCTGGCGGGCGGCGAAGGCGGCGGCGTCGACGCGGTCGATGGGATCCTCCGGGGTGACGGCGACCGAGAGGTCCGCGGCGGGCAGCTCCGGGGCCACGCGGCGGTCCGCGGCGGCGCGGGCGATGCGGTGGCAACGCTCCCCGGCCACCCCGAAACGGGTGCTCACGGCGGTGGCGGGCAGGGCGGCGAGTTCTCCCAGGGTGCGCACGCCGAGGTCGCCGAGCGATTCCACCAGGGCATGATCACAGTGCAGCGAGGACTCGGCCGCCAGCAGGGTGACGGGCTGGAGGTCGAGGAACACCCGTGAGCCGCCCTCCGGGACGACCTGGCCCGCGCCGACGCGGGCGGCGATGAGCGCGGTGGCGATCTCATCGGCCACCCCGACCTGGGCGTCGATGCCGCGGCGGGCGGCGGCGTCGACAAGCATCTCCACGGCCCGGTCCTCCGAACCGTGGAAGCGACCCGCGGCACCGGCGTCGACGATGACCAGGCCGGGGCGCAGCACCTCGATGGAGGAGGCGACGTCGTCGAGGCCGGCGGCGATGGACTCGAACATCCGGCCGTCACGGTCGAGGTCCTCGTCGAGGACGACGAGGCCGGGGCACACGGCCTGTGCCTGGCGTACCCGCATGTCGCGGCGCACCCCGGCGTGGCGGGCAGCGGCCGAGCACACGCGGATGCGGTGCTGGCGGGCGATGGCGAGGGTGGCGGGCAGGTCCTCGTCGTCGATGCGGGCCGCCTGCACCGGCCAGTCCGGGAACCACAGGGCGGCGACACGCATGTCAGACCACCCTCAGTTCGGCCCGCCTGCCCACCGTCACGGTCGTCGACGCCGGAGCCTGCCCCTTGGCCTCGACGCGCACGGCGATGTCGACGCCCCGGATACGCCCTGCCCCTTGGCCGATGCCGCGGAAGGTGGTGACGGCGGCGTCGATCCGCGCCTGCGGGGAGGGGACGGTGGCCCCGACGAGCACCAGCGCCGCGGAACCGCCGCGCAGCTTGCCCAGCAGGGGGCGGGCGCGCACGGGCGAGAGCTCCAGGGGGACGGCCCAGCGGGCAACCACCAGATCGAGCCCCTCGACGAGCACCCCGATGATCCCGAGGGGATCGATGCCCGGATCAGGCACGGCGATGACATTGTCCAGACGCCCGTTATCGACCACACCGGCGAGCGAGAGCTCCGGCCACCCGACCAGGCCGACATGTCCACCCCCTGCGGTAGCCTGGGCGATGAGTTCGACGACAAGCGCCGGACAGTCCGCCACCTGGGTGACCGCCCGGCGCGCCAGGCCCCCACCGGGTAGAGCCCGAGCCAGGTCAGAGGGGGTGGCGATGACCTCGGGTTCATCGACAACCGGCTTCTCGACGACCCCGCCGAGGGAAGCCATCCGGGAACGCAGGAGGGCGACCTGCTCGGCCCGGTCGAGGCCCGCGAGGTCGTCCACCTCCTGCAATTTCCGAACACCTGTTTGATTCACTGCTCCAGTATGCACCCGGGATCCGACACCCGTCAACTGGTAGCGTTGACCTCCATGTACTCCGATATCCGCGCCCGCCAGACCCCCATCCCGACCCCACTGCTCGTCCGCGTGGGCACCTCACTGCTCATCGCGCTCGGCGTGGCGGTGCTGTCGACGGGGCTCGCGCGCGGAATCCAGGTCGGCGTCATGATCGTGGCGATCGCCGCCGGGCTGCTGCTCATGTTCAGCCACCCCTACCGCCGCGAGATCAAGGAGTTCCTCGAACGCCACAACGCCGTGCACAAGCCGCAGATCGGCCAGCTGCTGCCCCTGTTCCTCGTGTGGCTGGCGCTGATGATCGTGCCCGTGTTCGCGCCGCTGCCGGTGTGGGGCACGGTGCTCGTCGGCGCGGCGGTGTTCGGATGGATGTACCTGATCTTCCCGCACATCGACGGCACCCGGGCGCTGGCGTACGCGTAAGGGACCTTCCGGGGCTCGGGGGCATGACGTAGGTATCAGAGCGATCCCGAGCCCACGGACCCGGAGACACCTCTCTACCGAGGGAGCGCCCCCGAGCCGCTACAACTGCTCCTCCACCTCGCGCGCCCGACGCCCCATCTCGTTGAGCTTGCGG
>NZ_JAUNRW010000010.1:0-12532 GCF_030535495.1 Corynebacterium sp. | reverse complement strand
CTACAACTGCTCCTCCACCTCGCGCGCCCGACGCCCCATCTCGTTGAGCTTGCGGTTCGCCCAGTTGTAGAAGGCGTGCATGAGGGCGAAGACGGCGGCCAGTACGAAAAACGCCGGCAGCCACCAGTTCCAGGACAGGTCCGCCTGCCAGGCGACCAGCGCGGTGAACACCGCCGCGGCCACGAGCACACGAGCGAGGTTGAACTCGTAGGTCTTCGGTTCGCGCGCCACTAGTCCAGGTCCCGCGAATGTGCCCACCGGGTCAGCGCGTGGCGGTTGGACTGCTGGGTCTTGCGCAGGATGTTGGAGGCGTGGGTCTCCACCGTCTTGACGGAGATGAACAGCTCGGAGCCGATCTCCCGGTAGGTGTAGCCGCGCGCCAGCAGGCGCAGGACCTCGAGCTCGCGGCGGGTGAGGGCGTCGACCACCGGGTCCTCGATACGCTCGGGCTCTTCGGTGGCATCCTCCACCACTTCCCCACCAGCGAAGGCGTCGAGCACAAAACCGGCCAGGCGGGGGGAGAAGTAGGCGTCGCCGGAGTGGACGCGGGTGATGGCCTCGGCGAGTTCCGTGCCGGAGATGTTCTTGGTCACGTAGCCCCGCGCGCCGGCGCGGATGAGCGAGATGACGTCCTCGGCGGCATCCGAGACACTCAAGGCCAGGAACACCGTCTCCACACCCACGCCGCGCAGAACGGCGAGGCCGCCGCCGTCGGGCATGTGGACGTCGAGAAGCACGACGTCGGGCCGCGCGGCGTTGATGCCGTCTATGGCATCGGCGACGGTACCGGCGTCACCGACGATGTCCACCTTGCCGGACAGTTCGGCGCGCACGCCCGAGCGGAAGACGGAATGATCGTCGACGAGGAACACCTTCACCATGCAGTTCAGGATACCGGGAGTCGGTAGCTCACGGTGACCTCCGTGCCCTCCCCCAGCGTGGAACGGATGCGTGCGGTGCCGCCGATGCGTTCCAGGCGGCCCTCGATGGAATCCCGGATGCCGTGGCGGTCCTCCGGGACGTCGGTGGGGTCGAAACCGGCGCCGCGGTCGCGGATGAAGATGGACAGCTCGCCAGCCAGGACCTCCGCGTAGACATCGAGCTTCTCCACGCCCGCGTGTTTCGCCGCATTGACCATCGCCTCCCGCGCCGCGAGGACGACGGCCTGGGTGTCCTCGGTCAGATCAATGTCCTCGCCGACGGTCACCGGGGCGATGCGGATGCCGAAGAGATCCTCCACCTCACCGCACGCGGTCTCCACGGCGGCGAAGACGGTCTGGTGGATCTTCTCCTCGGCGTCGAAAAGCCACTGCCGCAGCTCGCGCTCCTGCCCGCGGGCGAGGCGGGAGACCTCGACGGGGTCATCCGATCGCTTCTGGATGAGCGCGAGGGTCTGCAGCACCGAATCATGCAGCCGGGAGGCGATCTCGGCGCGTTCCTCGCTGGCCGCCTTCGCCGCGCGCTCCTCCGCCAGCGAATCCCACAGCCGGATGATGAGTGGCACACCCAGCGCCGCCACCCCGGCGAGCGTGAGCAGCACCGCGATGAGCGCGGCCGCGAAACCACCGGAACTCTCCGCGAAGAAGATGGTCACCACCACGCCCGCCAGTACCAGCGCGGCACCGCCGATGATGCTGAGGTAACTGCGCCCCGACTCCAGGCCCCGGTCGTAGGCCTGCCAGGCGAGCACCGCGCCGACACCGGCGACCAACAGCGGCACGAGCACCGCCCCCGGCACTCCGGAGATCAAGGTGACGGACAGGAAGAATCCCAGGCCACCGACCACCGCCAGCAGCAGGTACACCGGGCGCGACAACTGGTGCCTGCGCCTGGGCACCACCACCTCATCGGAGGCCTTGGAGAACATCCACAGGCCCGCATACGCCATGACGCCGAGCCCAGAAAGGAAAGAGCCGATGATGAACGCCAGGCGGACGTAGAACACGTCCACCCCCAGATGCACCGCCAGGCCACCGGCCACACCCGAGATGACGCGGCCCGAGCGGGGCCGCAGATACACCGGGTAGGGGCCGGTGGCGGCGCGGGCGGGATCGGTCCCGTACGGAACCGGACTGGCGTTACTCATGCCCCCGATCTTGGCAGACCCCGCACCCGGACACATCGGGGCAGACCCTGAAACCGCGAATTCAGGGTGGATCCCGATACCTTTCCCCATCCGCAGGACAGACAATGACGACATGAGCACCACACCATCGTTCAGCGACACCGTCTCCCGCATGTGGGAGACCCGTCCGCCGCGGCTGCCCTCCGAGCAGGGCGGCAACGCCAAAATAGCCGGTGTCTGCGAAGGCATCGGCGTACGATTCCAGATCGACCCGACCATCGTCCGTGTCCTCTTCGTCGTGTCCCTGTTCACCTTCGGCGGCGGCCTTGCCGCGTATCTGCTGGCCTGGATGTGCATGCCCCGCTACGGCGTGGCCACCGCCCCCGTCATGGCGATTGCCCGCCGTAAGGAGGAGCTCACCGACGCGGAGCGGAAGGAACGCCGCGCCGGATGGTGGCTGCTGCTCTTCTTCGTCCTCACCTTCGGTTCCTTCGGCACCGAGGGCACGCTGTTCTCCTCGGGGCTGCTGGCCGTGAGCCTCATGCTCGGTGCCTGGTGGCTGCTGCACCAGCGCATGCCGCACCCCCCGGCCGGGCTGCTGGCCAACCCGGTGGTCACCCCAGTACCCAGCCCGGCGGCAGCGGCACCCGTCGATCTGAGCAACTACTACCCGGCCGAGGGCACCGCCTTCCCGCCGGGGCGCGAGACCCCGCCGTCCTGGGATCCGCTCGGCACCGCCCCCTTCGCCTGGGATCTGCCCGAGCCCGGCCCGGTCCCGCAGCCGGTGCGCCGCAAGCCGCGGGTGTGGCCCTGGGTGGCTCTCGGGTTGGTCGGGGTGATGAGCGCGGCCACCATCGTCATCGGTGTCCTCGGCGTGTTCCTCTACAACACTGACGCGGTCGGCGAGGACCTGACCTACACCCCCGTGGCCGAGGCTGAACTGCAGGAGAACTACCAGGGTGGTGTCGGTGCCCTGGAGGTCGACCTGCGGCAGCTCCCGCCCCTCGAGGGCTCCCACACGATGAGGGTGGAGGGCGGCATCGGCCCCGTCGACGTCCTGCTGCCCACCGCGGTGCCCGTGGTCCTGGACTGTGAGGAGGGGCTCGGTGAGATGGAGTGTATCGGGGGCACGTACAACGACCGCTCCCCCGGCGGCACGCTGACCCTGACGGTCGAAGGCGGTATCGGCCCCCTCACCGTCCTCGTACCGTATGACGCGCAGCCGCTGGAACGCTGATGCTCCCCCGGCTGCTGGCCCCGTTCCTGGCCCTGGCGGCGGTGGGCGCCCCTGTCTCACCCGCCCCCACGGCACCGACGGACATCGCCGTGGTCTCCTCCGAAGGCGTGCTGCGCAGTGAGTCCATCAACACCCAGCCGGGCCGGATCTACCAGTTCGGGTCGGTGTCGAAGACCATCACCGCCGCCGCTGTGGAGGACGCCGGCATCGCCCCGACCACCCCGGTCGAGGTCGTCCTCCCGAGCCTGCGGGACACGGAGCTCGCCCACCGTGGCACCACCATCGCGGATCTGCTCGCGCACACGTCCGGTCTGCCGCATGATGTGACGGTCACTGACCACCACCGCAGCGACCGGGCCAGCGACATACTCCCCGAAGTCGCCGCCCTGCCCCTCGGTGACCACGGCACCTACCGCTACTCCAGCCTCAACTACCTGCTCCTGCAGGCGGTGCTGGAGGAACGCTTCCCCGACGCAGCTCCCACCACCCCCGGGCTGGTCACCGACGGTGACGTCCCCGCCGGGTCCGCACCCTTCCTCACCTGGCGGGTGCCGCTGGCGGCGCGTCATGACGCCGCCGGGCTCGGTTACGGCTACCTCGCCGGTGACATCACCACTCTCGGCGACTTCGCGTCCCGGCAGCTCGCCGCCCCCTCCGCCGCGTGGCGCGAGGAGACGATGCTTATCGACGCTGGCACCGGCGCCACCGGGGCCACCGAAGTCACCGCCTACCGACACAGCGGAGCCGTACCCGGTTACTTCGCCCACGTCACCCTCGTCCCCGAGAGGGACCGGGCGGTGGTGCTGCTCACCGCGTACTACGGAGAGCTGGACGCCCATCGGCTCAACGCCTGGGCCGATAATGTCGTCCGCACGGAACTGGGAGGTCGGGCCGAGCCCCTCCCCGCCCCCTCCCGGGTGTCACTGTGGCTGATGATGGCCTGCGTCGTACCCCTGCTCGCCCTGCTGCTCCGGCCCCGGCGGTGGGCAGTGGCCGCCGCCGTAGTCGTAGCCGTGGGCTCGGTCATCCTTCCCTACGTCCTCGGCTACCCCCTGCACCACCTGTGGCCCTGGGCCCCGGACGTGGCCGCCGCCGTGATCCTGTGGTCACTGCTGTGGCTGTTGACCGCGGGGATCACCGAGTACCGGAGGCGGGGGCGTCGATAAGCACAAAAGCAGCGCCTCCGAAGATAGGGGCGCTGCTTTCGCGGGGAGGACTACTCCCACTCGATGGTTCCCGGCGGCTTCGAGGTCACGTCGAGCACGACGCGGTTGACGTCCTTGACCTCGTTGGTGATGCGGGTGGAGATGCGCTCGAGCACCTCGTAGGGGATGCGGGACCAGTCGGCGGTCATCGCGTCCTCGGAGGAGACCGGGCGCAGGACGATGGGGTGGCCGTAGGTGCGGCCGTCGCCCTGGACGCCCACGGAGCGGACGTCGGCAAGCAGCACGACGGGGCACTGCCAGATGGAGTCGTCGAGGCCCGCGGCGGTGAGTTCATTGCGGGCGATGAGGTCGGCGGCGCGGAGGATCTCCAGGCGCTCCTCGGTGACCTCACCGATGATGCGGATACCCAGGCCCGGGCCCGGGAAGGGCTGGCGGTTGACGATTTCCTCCGGCAGGCCCAGCTCGCGGCCCACGGCGCGGACCTCGTCCTTGAACAGCAGGCGCAGCGGCTCGACGAGCTCGAACTCGACGTCATCCGGCAGGCCGCCGACATTGTGGTGGCTCTTGATGTTGGCGGTACCGGAACCGCCGCCGGACTCGACGACATCCGGGTAGAGGGTGCCCTGGACGAGGTAATCGACCTGCTCGCCCTCCAGCACACCGGCGACGGCACGCTCGAAGGAACGGATGAACTCCGCGCCGATGGCCTTGCGCTTGGCCTCCGGCTCACTGACACCGGCCAGCTTGTCCAGGAAAGCCTGGCGCTCATCGACCGTGACCAGGCGCGCGCCGGTGGCGGCGACGAAGTCGTTCTCCACCTGCTCGCGCTCGCCGGAACGCAGCAGACCGTGGTCGACGAAGACACAGGTGAGACGGTCACCGATGGCGCGCTGCACGAGGGCGGCGGCCACGGCGGAATCCACGCCACCGGACAGGCCGCAGATGGCGTGGCCATCAGGCCCGATCTGCTCGGAGACGGCCTCAATGAGCTGCTCGGCGATGTTCGCCGGGGTCCAGGAACGCTCCAGGCCGGCAATCTGGGTGAGGAAGCGGGTGAGCACCTGCTGGCCGTGCGGGGAGTGCAGGACCTCCGGGTGGTACTGCACTCCGGCGAACTTCCGGTCCACGTTCTCGAAGGCCGCGACGGGCGCACCCTCCGAGGAGGCGGTGACGGTGAAGCCCTCCGGGGCCTGCGTCACGGAATCACCGTGGCTCATCCACACCTTGTGCTGGGCGGCGAGCTGATCGTGGAGCACGCCACCGTCATCGATGACGTCGAGGTCGGTGCGGCCGTACTCACGGACACCGGTCTCAGCGACCGTGCCGCCGAGCGCGGCGGTCATCGCCTGGAATCCGTAGCAGATGCCGAAGACCGGGATACCCAGGTCGAAGACAGCCGGATCCAGCTTCGGCGCATCATCGGCATACACGGAGGACGGGCCACCGGACAGGACCAGTGCGGCCGGGTTCTTGGCCTTGATCTCCTCGACGGTGGCGGTGTGCGGGACAACCTCGGAGTAGATGCGGGCCTCACGGACGCGCCGGGCGATGAGCTGGGCGTACTGGGCGCCGAAGTCCACGACGAGGACGGGACGGGGAGTTGCGGAAGTCACGGCCTTGATCCTACTACGCCGCAAATCGCGGCCTCACTGACGTGGATGCCGTTCTCTTGTCGACGTCCGCCTATCGACGCCCCGGCACCGGGCTGTACGGGACGCCTCTGACGCCGCTTCGTCACTTGTCCCATCTGACGCATGATCGTCTCGCCATAGGCCCAGGTCGCCCCCGCCCGCAGTCCTGACGAGCCGTCGTCAGTACAACCCGTCGTCAGATCTGACATGCCACCCGCCCTGCCCCGTCCCCGAAACAGCACGAAACCCGGCCACCACGCGGGGTGACCGGGCCATAACAAGCAGACGCGCTAGCGCTTGACCGCCAGGCCCACCTTCTGGAAGGACTTCAGGTCGGTGTAACCGCACTTGGCCATCGCCCGGCGCAGACCGCCGACGATGTTCTGGCTGCCGAAGGCCTGGGTGGAGGGGCCGTGGAGAATCTTCTCCAGGCTGGGAGTCTCCACCCCCTCGAAGTAGAAGCCCTCCGGGGGCTCGACCAGGCCGCGCGGGAAGCGCGGGTGGCCGGCGACGGCGGGCCAGAATGCTCCATCCGCGGCGGCCTCGGCGGCCGGAGCCAGGGTGGTGCCCAGGACGACGGCGTCAGCACCGCAGGCGATGGCCTTGGCCACATCACCCGAGGTCTCGATCTCCCCGTCGGCGATGATGTGCACGTAGCGGCCCCCGGTCTCGTCGAGATACTCGCGGCGGGCGGCGGCGACATCGGCGATGGCGGTGGCCATGGGGACCTCGATGCCGAGCGCGAACTCATTGGTGTTGGTGCCGCCACCGACGATGACACCGGCCGCGCCGGTGCGCATGAGGTGCATGGCGGTGGTGTAGTCGGCCACGCCACCGGCGATGACCGGCACCTCGAGGGAACCGATGAACTCCTTGAGGTTGAGCGGCTCACCACCGGTGGCGACATGCTCGGCGGAGATCATCGTGCCCTGGATGACCAGGATCTCGGCACCGGCCTTGATCACCAGCGGGGCCAGCTCGCGGGCGCGCTGCGGGGAGACACGCACGGCGACGGTGGCACCGGAGGCGCGGACCTCGGCGATGCGGTCGGACAGCAGATCCTCGTCGATCGGGGCGGAGTGCAGCTCCTGGAGCAGGGCGATCGCCTGGGCACCGGTGAGGTCCATGTTCTCACCGGAGGTGACCGCCTCGACGACGCGGGCGACGGCGGCGTCGAGATCCGCCTGGCGGCCCCACAGGCCCTCCGCGTTGATGACACCGAGTCCACCCTGCTTGTCCATCTCGATGACGAACTCGGGGCTGGCCAGCGCATCCGTCGGGTGGGACATGACGGGGATGCCGAAGGTGTAGGCGTCGATGTGCCAGGTGGTGTCCACGTCACTCGAGGAGCGGGTACGCCGGGAGGGGACGATGGAGATGTCGTCCAGGGTGTAGGTGCGGCGAGCCTCGCGGCCCACTCCGATCTCCACGTAGTCGCGCATGGCGGCGGTCCTTTCTGGTGCCCGTTTACGGGGCGTCGTTAACCGGATCAACTCTACCGCACGGTGCGCGGGACTGACCTGTGGAACGCGGCGGCACCGAAGCGACGACAGCGCTCTGAACGTAGCAACGTTGCTTCATTCAGAGCGCTGTCACGCCAGGGCAGAAGAACTAGTGGTAGTTCGGTGCCTCGACGGTCTGCTGGATGTGGTGCGGGTGGGATTCCTTCAGGCCCGCGGTGGAGATCTGCACGAACTGCTTGGTCCACAGATCGGCGATGGTGGCAGAACCGGTGTAGCCCATGGAGGCACGCAGGCCGCCGACGAGCTGGTGGGTGATGGCGTCGATGGAACCGCGGTAGGGCACGCGGCCTTCGATGCCCTCGGGCACCAGCTTGTCCTCGCTGCGGACGTCCGCCTGGAAGTAGCGGTCCTTGGAGAAGGAACGCTTCTCACCGGACAGGCCACGACCCTGCATGGCACCCATCGAGCCCATGCCGCGGTAGCGCTTGTACTGCTTGCCGCCCACAATCACCACGTCGCCGGGGGACTCGGTCGTGCCGGCCAGCATGGAACCGAGCATGACGCAGGAGGCACCGGCGGCCAGGGCCTTGGCGATGTCACCCGAGTACTGCATGCCACCGTCGGCGATGATCGGGATGCCGGCGGCGTGGGCCGGAACGGCGGCCTCCATGAGGGCGGTGATCTGCGGGGCGCCGACACCGGCGACAACGCGGGTGGTGCAGATGGAGCCCGGGCCGATGCCGACCTTGATGGCGTCAGCGCCGGCGTCGATCATGGCCTGCGCTGCGGAGCGGGTGGCCAGGTTGCCGCCGACGACGTCGACGCGGTCACCGAAGTCCTTCTTCACGCGCGAGACCATCTCGAGGACACGGTTGTTGTGGGCGTGGGCGGAGTCGACGACGAGGACATCGACCCCGGCGTCGACCAGGTGCCCGGCGCGGTCCCAGGACTCGTCACCGGTGCCGATGCCGGCGGCGACGAGCAGGCGACCCTGGTCGTCCTTGGAGGCGTTGGGGTGCTGCTCGGTCTTGACGAAGTCCTTGACGGTGATCAGGCCGGCCAGCTTGCCCTGCTTATCGACGATCGGCAGCTTCTCCACCTTGTTCGCGCTCAGCAGCTCCAGGGCCTGCTCCTTGCTCACACCCTCCGGGGCGACGACCAGCGGCATCGGAGTCATGACCTCGGCGACGCGGCGGTTGACGTCCGGCTCGAAGCGCATGTCACGGTTGGTGCAGATACCGACGAGGGTGCCGTCGGCGTCGACGACCGGCAGGCCGGAGATACGGAAGCGGGCGCACAGCGCATCCACTTCACCGATGGTCATGTCCGGGGTGGCGGTGACGGGATCGGTGACCATGCCGGACTCGGAACGCTTGACGATCTCCACCTGACCCGCCTGCTCCTCGGCGGAGAGGTTGCGGTGCAGCACGCCGAGGCCACCCTGGCGGGCCATGGCGATGGCCATGCGGGCCTCGGTGACGGTGTCCATCGCGGCGGAGATGACCGGCACACCCAGGCGGATGTTGCGGGTGAACTGGGTGGAGGTGTCCACCTCACTCGGGATGATGTTGGACTCCGCCGGCAGCAGGAGAACATCATCGAAGGTCAGGCCCAGCAGGGCGATCTTGTTCGGGTCGTCTCCGCCGGTGGACACACGCTGATCGGTCATGGAAATGGGGCTCCTTCGCACTGTGTGGCTTCCGCAATGACTTCACCATAGTGCCTTTTCACCGCGGACTGGTAGCGGCAGGGAATTGCCCATTAAGCAGGTCCACAATAGTGTGGCGGGTGTGAACTACGACTCGCAGATGCCGCTCGACCCGTTCGCGAACGACCCGAACGATCCGGCGTCCTTCCTGGACCCCGACGAGCCCGCTCCGCCGCTGTCCGACGAGGAGCGACTGCACATCACCCAGGACCTGGCACTGGTGGCCCGTTTCCGTGAGGAGCTCACCCCGCACGGCATCCTCGGCATCTTCTTCCTCTGCGAGGACTGCGAGGATCTGCACTACTACGACTGGGACATCATGGCCGCGAACATGGCCGCCAGCCTCCGCGGGGAGCTGGCCCCGGTGCATGAGCCCTCCATGGAGCCGGACGTCAACGCCTATGTGCCGTGGGAGTACGCCGTCGGTTTCCTCGACGGACTCTCCGCACGCTAGCGACGACGCAAAGAAACAGGAAGGCCGCCGGGGATATCCCCGGCGGCCTTTGCGCGCGCTACTCCTGGATCTGCGGGGGATCCAGGCTCGGAATCGGTTCCCCCGGGAACGGATTCGGATCGGTCGGCAGCGGAATCGGCTCGCTCGGTTCCGGCAGCGGGTTCGGACGCACCGGCGGCGGGTTCTGGGTGACCGTGACCGTGGCGGTCTCGGTCGCCGTTTCCGTGGCGGTATGGTGCGCCGTCTCCGTGACGGTCTCCGGCGGCTGGACGGTGGGGGTGACCGGGCGGGTGACGGTCGTCGTGGCCGGTACCCGCGGAGCCTGCTGGGTGCCGTCGGTCTGCGCGTCCCGAAGGTCGGAGACCACGCGGCGGGCCTCCTCCAGGAGCGCCCGGGTGCCGTCCATGTCCCCCTCGGCGGCGCGGGAGTCAATCTCCTCCAACGTGCCGGCCAATTCGACCACGGCCGCCCGATCGCTGAACAGGGTGCTCGAGACCCCCCACAGCGGGGAGTCGGGGGTGGCGTTGTAGAGCAGGGAGCCGGAGCCGGCGATCACCAGGGTCGCGGCGGCAGCACCGAGGAGACCGGCGACGAACGGACGGCCGGCGCGGGAGCGACGTCGGGAAGCCAGCGAAATGACCTCCGGCTCCTCGTCTGCGCCCTCGATGAGGGGAGCCGGGGGCATCTGCTGCTCGACGTCCTCACGCAGCTCGAGGAAAAGGGCCGCCAGGTCATCGGAGCCGTCGGAGGGGTCACGCCCTTCCGAAAGTGCGGTGAGGAATGCGTCATCATCGACCAGCGGACCCAGCTGGGACGTGATGTCAGTTTCGTTGGCCTCTTTGCGCCTCCGCTTCATCACCGAGCTCCTTCATTTTCAGTGTCCTGGGCGTCCGTCTGAGTGCCCAGGTTCTTACGCAACGTGTTCAGCGCCCGGTGCTGTGCAACCCGCACGGCACCCGGGGTACTGCCTACGACCGCAGCGGTCTCTTCCGCTGACAGTCCGACAAAAACACGCAGAATCACGATGTCGCGCGCCTTCTCACTTAATGAATCGAGCAGAGCCCTCACTCTGTTACTTCCGTCCGCGGTAAGGGCGTAGTCTTCGGGGGTATCCCCCTCGGACAGGGTGTCGGGGACCTCATCGGTCGGCAGGGAATGATCGCGCGACATCGCACGATGCGCGTCGGCCACCTTGTTGAAGGCGATGCCGTAGACGAACGCCATGAACGGGCGTCCCTTGTCCACGTAGTTGCCTATCGACGTCGCCACCGCCAGGCAGATCTCCTGGGCGATGTCCTCCGGGGTGGGCGTGCGGCCGCCGCCCACGCGGGCGCGGGCGTAGCGGAGCACCATCGGGTGCACAATCGCCATGATGCGTTGGAGCGCCCTCCGGTCACCGTCGACGGCCAGCGGCACCAGGTCTGCCAGCTCGGCCTCGGTTTCACTCACGTAGCTCTCCTCTGGATCACCCGCGTCCGAAGTGGCACCTGCGGGCGTGACCAGAATACCCCCTTCTCGCCGAAACTGAGTTTCAATTATTGATTCGTGTGATCTGTGACTAATGCCCGAAAAGTTCATTAAGGGTTAACCTTCGGCATCGTCACAGCTCACAGGCCTGCGCGACGACAACTCCGGGCCCGGGCAACCCGGGCGCCACGATCTCGACACCCGTTGTTCACCACCGCGGTTCAGACTCCACAAGTGCATCCGGACGACACCCGTCCACCCCGCGGCCTGCGCGACCTTCTTGAGCTGAGGAGAACAGAACATGTCACAGCCCCACCTCCTGCCCGGACCCAACGCCGATTTCTGGGACTGGCAGCTCCACGGCGCCTGCCGCGGCGAGGAGTCGGATGTGTTCTACCACCCGGACGGTGAGCGCGGCCGGGCACGCGCCCAGCGGGAGAACCGCGCCAAGGCCATCTGCCACACCTGCCCCGTCATCGCGGCCTGCCGGGAACACGCCCTGCAGGTCGCCGAGCCCTACGGTATCTGGGGCGGGCTCTCCGAGTCCGAGCGCATGGCGGTGCTGCGCAACCGCAGCGAGCGCCAGAAGGTACGCGTCACCGTCACGGCACGCGGTTAGACAAACTGAACCAGGCCCGGTCGGAGTGTGGGAACTCCGACCGGGCCTGGCGCGTGCATCACCTAGTGATGGTGGCCGTGACCGCCGGCGGCGGCTGCGGCCTCCTCACGCTTGTTGACCACGGAGGCCTCGGTGGTGAGCACCATACGGGCCACGGAGGCGGCGTTGACCACTGCGGAGTGGGTCACCTTCACCGGGTCGATGATGCCCTGCTCGATGAGGTTGCTGTACTCCAGGGTGGAGGCGTTGAAGCCCTCCCCGTTGGGCAGCGCGGCGGTGTGGGCGACGACGACGGCACCGTCTACACCGGCGTTCTCGGCGATCCAGAAACAGGGCTTCGTCAGGGCGCGGGCCACCGACAGGATGCCGGTCTTCTGCTCACCCTCGAAGTCCTCGGCCCAGGACTTCAGTTCCTCGGCGATCTGGACGAGTGCGGAACCGCCACCGGCGATGACACCCTCCTGCACGGCCGCGCGGGCCGCGTTGATGGCGTCCTCGACGCGCAGCTTGCGCTCGTTGACCTCGGTCTCGGTGGGGGCGCCGACACGGATGACGGCGACGCCACCGGAGAGCTTGGCCAGGCGCTCCTCGGCCTTCTCCCGGTCCCAGGAGGAGTCGGTGGAGGCGATCTCGCGGCGGATCTGCTCGCGACGGGTCTCCACCTCCTCCGCGGTGCCGGCACCGTCGACGATGACGGTGTCGTCCTTGGTCACGGTGATGCG
>NZ_JAUNRW010000074.1 GCF_030535495.1 Corynebacterium sp. | reverse complement strand
TCATGGCCAAGGCCCGCGTCCGCCTGCAGGAGCTGGTCAAACGCTCCGGCATCCTTGTCTTCGCCTCCCACTCCAACGACTTCCTCGCGCAGCTGTGCAACACGGCACTGTGGATCGACCACGGTGAGATCCGCTCCGCGGGGCTTGTCGACGACGTGGTCGAGGACTACGAGGGCAAGGGCGCCGGCGACTACGTGCGCACCCTGCTCAAGCGCTTCGAGGCCGAGGAGCAGCGCGGGCTGGAGTAGCGGACGCCTATCGAACAAGTTATCGATTTTTTGTGGAGTTCGTTGCTCTCGTCTGTCACAATGGAGTCAGAAAGGAGGACCCGATGTCGACCCCGATGTACGAAAAGGTCAGTCAGCAGGAAGCGTTGGCGCAGATTGAATCGATCCTGGACGCGCTCCAATTGTCCGAGAGCGAACTCGATGAGCTCGGCGAACAGTACCTTCTCACTGAACGTGAATACGGTTTGTGGCGGCGTGTCGTCGAACTCCGGTGGCTGTCTGGTGTCCCAGCCTGAGCTGTCCGACCAGGCCAGGGTTTTCCGGGAGGAGTTGGAGGCGAGTCTGCTTGCCTGCACCGGTGATGTGTTCCCGTTGTCGGCCTCCGATTCCACCGACGGAACTCTCATCTCGATTCGAAACCCACGAGACGAAGACAGCACGCCCATCTTGATCCCGTTGCGCGTCAAGGGAGAAAACGAACGCCCGGAGACTCTCCTGGGAATCGAGCTCGAGTACAAGTGCTACCTCAGCGAAACACACCGCTATCTCACTGTGAAGTCCTCCATGATCAAGGTATGGCCGCTTGCCAAGACCCGCGGCGAACCCCTCTTTCGCTATGACTTCGAGAAGGACGCTCCGGTAGATGTCCCCTCCTCGCACGTGCAGGTTCATGCACACCGTGATGCCTTCACCCATCTTCTGGGCCACTCGGGCACACAGTTCCGCCGTGCGAAGCGGCGAGCCGAACGGGCGCTCAATCAGAAGATCCCCGCGGTATCCGAGTTTCATTTCACCACCGGTGGGGAGCGATTCAGACCCTGCCTGGAAGACATCCTGGAGTCTCTTCGCATCGAGTTCGGCTTGTCTGTGGACATGCAGACGTGGGGGCCGCGTCTCAGCAAGGCCCGCACGACGTGGCGCCTGACCCAGCTCAAGGCTGCTGTCCGTGATTCTCCGCTAACGGCTGCGCAAACACTGGAGGACATGTTTGGAATCCAGATCCATCTTCCTGACGAAGCGTGTGACCGCCAAGACCGCCTCACGAAGAGTTGAGCCCTCCCGTGGCACAATGACCCTCATGCCCACCACCATTCCTCCCCTCAGCCGCGACGACCGAGTGGCGGCGGTGATCGTCACCCACCGGCGGGTGGAGTTGCTGCGTGCCTCGCTGGAGCAGGTCGTCGCGCAGACCCACCCGGTGGACTGGGTGATTGTGGTGGATAACGGGTGTGAGGCGAGCGTCGAGAAGCTCGTGCACGAGATGGCGGGCGACCGCGCGGTGTATCTGCCCAGCCGCACAAACCTGGGCGGGGCGGGCGGTTTCGCCTACGGTTTCCTCACGGCCCTGTCGTTGGGGGCCGACGCGATCTGGTGTGCCGACGATGACGGCCGCCCTGCGGACGCCCACGTCCTCGAGACGCTTATCGACGTCGCCTCCCGGCACCGTCTCCACGAGGTCTCCCCGGTGGTGTGCAACATCAACGATCCGGAGAAGCTCGCTTTCCCGCTGCGCCAGGGCCTGGTGTGGCGGCGCCGCCGGGATGAGTTGGAGGGTGATTTCCTGGCGGGGATCGCCAGCCTGTTCAACGGGGCGCTCATCAAGGCGCGCGCGATGGAGATCATCGGCGTGCCCGACTACCGCCTGTTCATCCGCGGTGACGAGGTGGAGTACCACCGCCGCCTGGTGCGCTCGGGGCTGGCGTTCGGCACGGCGCTGACCACGGCCTATCTGCACCCGGACGGCTCGGACGAGTTCAAGCCGATCCTCGGCGGGAAGATGCACACGCAGTACCCGGACAACGCCTCGAAGCGCTACTTCACCTACCGCAACCGCGGCTACATCATGAGCCAGCCGGGCATGCGCAAGCTGCTGCCGCAGGAATACGCTCGTTTCGGCTGGTTCTTCCTGGTGCAGAAGAAGGACCCGCGGGGTTTCTTCGAGTGGTTGCGCCTGCACCGGCAGGGCCGGAATGAGCGCTTCACGCGTCCGGACTAGCGGAAGATGAACACCCGCTGCACGATGAAGTTGATCACGGTGGCGGTGCCCTGCGCGATGACGAAGGCGACGACGATGGCCAGGGAATTGTTCCACTCCCACCCGGTGAACAGCCGGTACAGCACGGCGTGCAGTCCGACGTTGACGAAGTAGGTGATGGTGTACAGCGCCGCCACCATGAGGAAGCGACGTGTGGAGGGGGCGGCCTGGAAGGTCCAGCGTCGGTTGATCAGGTAGGCCGTGATGGTGCCGAAGATGAAACCGACGGAACGGGCCAGAACGGGGCCGGCGCCGAAGAAGATCTGCAGGACCCAGGTCAGGCCGAGGTCGACGACCGCGGAGATCGCGCCGGAGATGATGAATTTACCGGCCTGCGTCTGCAGGCTAGAACGAGTGGACACGAGGTATCACCCTACTCCGCCCACCCCGCCCCCGCGGATCCGCTGAGCAGACAGCGGTAGATGTCGAGCCGGTCGACGGGGGATTTGGCGTGTTCGCCGTAACCGCCGACGTCGGCAAGCAGGGTGAGGGATTCGACGCACAGTGCCCGCACGCGCGCTCCCGTCAGCGCCGTGCCGTCCTCATCCTCCCAGCCCAGGGACGCCATGGTCGTCTCCAGGACGTGATTGCCCAGGGTCTCATCCCCCATGCAGGCCAGGGCGAGAACAACGGTCCAGAAGGCGTCGCGGGCAGGCGGGTGATTCTCCACGGGCAGCCCCTGCAGCAGTTCCACCGTGCCGCGCGCCAGGCCCGTCTCACGGTTGAGGTCGAGTGCCTGCAGGAGCGGAACGAAGTCGAAGATGCCGGAGCGGGTGATGATGTCGCGCACCGCGGGATGGGTGACCTCGAGCACGCTGCGGATGGTGGCGGTGCCGGTCAGGGCGGCGTTGATCTCCGCCAGGTCGAAGTCCTCGTCGCCGAACGCCCCGGAGCCTCCGACGCACAGGGCACGGGGGGTGCCGGCGTCGCGGGGATAGGATTCCACGGCGGTGAGGGTGACGTCCCACAGGCCGAAGTGGTAGCTGATGCGGTCATCCGCGCCGCTGAGGTGGGCGTGGATGGGGTCGGCGGCGTCGAGACGCTCCTCGCGGTCCGCCGCGTGCGAGAAGTGCCAGGGCGTGGAACCGGGCGCGGCACGGAAACCGAAGGCGGTGCCGAGAATCTCGTGGAGGTCGACGAGGTGGAGGGCGTCGTTGAGTCCGATGTGGCGGTGCACCTCGGCGTCGGCCCGGATGTGGGAGGCCTGGAGGATGACGGTGCGCGCCTGGCGTTGGCGCCGGGCACGCACGGCCGTCAGGTCGACGACCTGGCCTGCGTGGCCCGCACCGTTGTTGGACATGCCACCAGGGTAGCGATTTTCACTCACCCACCGGCAGCGCCCGCACCTGCGCGCCGAACTTCTCGTGCAGGTGCTTTCGGGAGCGCCGCTGCGACTCGATGGCGTGCCAGGCCTCGACGAGCTCCGCCGCAGCCATGGCATAGGACCAGGCCACGCGACCTTCCGGCGCGCCGTGGTAGGCGTCCTCCAGCGTCGGGAGATCCACCTGACCCGGTTCCTCGAAACGCGGGAGGGTCAGCTGCGGGTTGGCCTCCTTCGCGGCTTTCGCCTCGGCCTTGATCTCCTTGAGCTGCGCGATGATGCCCGCCCGGATCCGTTCCAGACCGTCCGTTCCGGTGTGCACCACATGGGCGTCGGCGGTGAGGTCCGCCAGGCGGGCCGGATCGACCTCGCCGTCCCCGAGCAACCAGGCCCCGGACAGGGTGCCGGACGCCGACGGGGCGTCCGGGGAGGTCTGCACGTGCCAGACGACAGTCAGGTCGGGTTGCTTATCGACGATCGCGATCACCCGCACACTCATCCCTGCGCCACCAGCCTCCGGTGGGAGACCTCGGATACGGCGTAGACGCAGGCCGCGGCGACCGCTCCGAGCCAGGTGTTGGGCCGCGCGATCCCCTGCCGGCGCATCCAGGTGGCGATGCGCCGCTGGACGGCCGCGTCAGCACGCGCGAGCACCACGATAACCAGCAGCGCCGCGATGATGACCGTCCACGTCTGAGCCGCCGAGGCCGTGGAGTAGTCACCCGGCGGGGTGTCCGAGGCCGGTCCGGAGGCTGCCCCGATGTCGCCGATGGAGCGGCGGATCTGATCCATCATGAGGCGCGGATCATTGTCCGGATCCTCGTCGAAGGAGTTGAGGACCGCGACCAGTGCCCCGCCGCCGAGGACGATGGCGCCCGTGGCCAGCACGCGCAGCGGGCCGGAGCGGATGTAGTCCGGCAGGGCGATGGCGGCCCCGGCCAGTCCGGCCTGGGTGATTCGGCCGGCCACGGTGTCGTCGAGCGTGTAGAAATCGGTCTTGTCGGTCATGGCTTAAACCCTAGTGTCTACGCTGGTGGCATGTTGTTCGGAAAAAACAAGACCACCCGTGACACGTCCGGCTATGACGAGGAACGGGACCTGCGCGAAGGCCGCTTCCAGGCGACGGAACAGACCAACCTGCCGCTCAATGACTTCATGACGCGGATGATCGCCCAGGAACTGCCCATCCTCGACTCCCACGAACGCACCGAGGTCTACCGGCTGCTGCGTGAGTACGCCGCAGAGGGAGGCCCCGAGATCACCACCCAGGAACAGCTCCCGGCCGAAATCCGCGAGATCCTCGATCTCTGAGACCCCTCCCCGGAATCACTGAATCGCACAAGCTCCCGATGTGGCGGTGCCACACGGGAGCTTGTGCGATTCCCCTTACGGGAGCCCTGCTCATGGACAGAGCACGCTACGAGGGGAGAGAGCTTAAGTCGGAGGTGACTTAGGCGAAGATGCCGGTGAAGGCGTTGAAGACGGCCCAGATGCCGTCGAAGATGGAGCCGCCGACGCCCTGGAGGCCGGCGAGTGCTGCGGAAGAAACGGCGAAGATGTCCATGTGGAACTCCTTTAGTGATGTGGTTGAAACACGATCCGGTTGGTTCGTGCTTGTGACACCACAATGGCATGGATCCGGCCGACGCCTCAAGCCATTCATCCGAAAAACGGCATGCGAAAGTGGGCGCTCTTTGGGCGCCTGGAAGCTAAAGGTCGAGCTCAGGAGGAATTTCTGACACCTCGCTGACGCGGAAAAATAAAGTTCTCCGCCACCTCATAAACACCCCAATTCAGGGGTAACTGCCGCCGATTGACCCCCTGTCGGCAGTGCGCAACCGGATTGGCCGCGGCGCCGAGATCGGGCGTTACTTCTATCGGGAAGTTGCCCTCAAAGTAGCACCCCTATCGTCCGGTGGCAACAGGACGTTTCACCGTCTCTACGATTTCCTACCCCCGGTTACCCCCGCCACCCCCGGGCGGCGTGCTTAAGCAGGGATATTACACCGTTACACCCCCCACGCAAGTGTTCCCCCCGTAACGCCGCTAACTGTCAGTTCCCTGGGGGTGTGGGACACCCCCGCCAGCGTTCACCGCCTGTGTCAGGGGGCAGGGCTACGCTGGACGGAGATACCCAGATCTGTCGAAGGAAGAATTCGCGAAGATGGAACTCCAGACCACACCGACGTCCCTGACCGGATGGGGCCGTACCGCCCCCTCGACGGCGCACGTCCTGGCGACGCCGGACGTCGAGAAGATCGTTGCAGCGGTGACCCGGGTCGCCGATGACAACGCCGACAAGCCTGCCCACCTGCGGCGCGGTGTCATCGCCCGCGGCATGGGCCGCTCCTACGGCGACCCCGCGCAGAACGGCGGCGGACTCGTCGTGGACATGCAGCCGCTGAACAAGATCCACTCGATTGACCCGGATACGGCGATCGTCGATGTCGACGGCGGCGTCACCCTCGACCAGCTGATGAAGGCCGCTCTCCCCTACGGCCTGTGGGTACCGGTGCTGCCGGGCACCCGCCAGGTGACCATCGGCGGTGCGATCGGCCCGGACATCCACGGCAAGAACCACCACTCCGCCGGTTCCTTCGGTGACCACGTCGCGTCGATGGAACTGCTGGTGGCCGATGGCCGCGTCCTCCACCTCGAGCCCGAGGGCTCGGCGGATGACCCGGACGGCACCCTGTTCTGGGCGACCGTCGGCGGCATGGGCCTGACCGGCATCATCCTGCGCGCCCGCATCCGCATGACGCGCACCGAGACCGCCTATTTCATCGCCGACGGTGACCTCACCGACAACCTCGACGAGACGGTGGCCTTCCACTCCGACGGCTCGGAGCACAACTTCACCTATTCCTCCGCCTGGTTCGACGCGATCTCCCCGGAGCCGAAGCTGGGGCGCGCCGCCATCTCCCGGGGCTCGCTGGCCACGCTCGACCAGCTCAAGGAGCTGGCGCCGAAGCTGGCCAAGGACCCGCTGAAGTTCAACGCCCCGCAGCTGGTGACGGTGCCGGACATCTTCCCGTCCTTCACCATGAACAAGTTCTCCATGATCGCCATCGGCGAGCTGTGGTGGCTGAAGTCCGGCACCTACAAGAACCAGGTGCAGAACCTCACGCAGTTCTATCAGCCGCTGGATCTCATCGGCGAGTGGAACCGCGGTTACGGCAAGAACGGCTTCCTGCAGTACCAGTTCGTCGTGCCGATGGAGGCCGTGGAGCCGTTCAAGGAGATCATCCGCGACATCCAGCGATCCGGGCACTACTCCGCCCTCAACGTGTTCAAGCTCTTCGGCCCGGGCAACCGCGCGCCGCTGTCCTACCCGATGCCGGGCTGGAACGTGTGCGTCGACTTCCCCATCAAGAAGGGTCTCAACGAGTTCCTCGATGACCTCGACCGCCGCGTCATGGAGTTCGGCGGCCGCCTCTACCTGGCCAAGGAATCGCGGACCTCCGCCGAGAACTTCCACCAGATGTACCCGGAGATGGAGGGCTGGCTGGCCACCCGCAATGCCATCGACCCGACCGGTGTCTTCGCCTCCGACATGTCCCGCCGCCTCGAACTGAACTAGAACCCAGGAGAACAACCAGATGCTCAACGCAGTGGGCCAGGCCCAGAACATTCTGCTGCTCGGCGGCACCTCGGAGATCGGCCTCGGAATCGTCTCCGAGTTCCTCACCCGCGGTCCCGCCCGGGTCATCCTCGCCGCGCGTGAGGATTCGCCGCGTATCGACGCCGCCGTGGAGCACGTCCGCGCCGCCGGCGCCTCAGAGGTCGAGGTCATCGACTTCCACGCCACCGACTTCGCCTCCCACCCGGATGTCATCGACCTGGCGTTCGCCAACGGTGACATCGACGTGGCCATCGTCGCCTTCGGCACCCTCGGTGACCAGGAGGCCCTGTGGCAGGACCAGGCCGCCGCCGTCGAGTCCGCCCAGATCAACTACACCGGCCCCGTGTCCGTGGGCGTGCTGCTCGGCCAGCGTTTCAAGCAGCAGGGCCACGGCACCATCGTCGCCCTGTCCTCGGTCGCCGGTATGCGCGTACGCCGCTCCAACTTCGTCTACGGCGCCTCCAAGGCCGGCCTCGACGGCTTCTACACCCAGCTCGGGGAGGCCCTGCGCGACACCGGCGCGAAGGTGCTGGTCGTCCGCCCGGGCCAGGTACGCACCCGGATGTCCGCCGGGGTGAAGGAAGCCCCCCTGACCGTCGACATCAAGCAGGTCGCGGAGGCCACCGTCGACGGTGTGATCAAGGGCCGAGACATCATCTTCGTCCACCCCGCGTTCGAGGCCGTGTCGGCAGTGTTCAACGTGATCCCGCGTCAGATCTTCCGCAGGCTACCCTTTTAGGCATGTCGACAGCGAGCACCGCGACCCCTCCCGTTCCCGGCACCATCTCGGGCACCACCCTGGAGGGCTACGCCTCCGATCTGCCGGACCGGCGCGCCACCCTCCTCGGGATGGCCGCTGCCGGACTCGGTGGCGCGGCGCTCACCCTGGTGGCCTGGCTGGTCCTGCGGATGACCAGCTGGCCGGCGTTCAACACGTCGAACATGACCTATGCGCTGTCCACTGCCGCCACCATCGTCACCCTGGTGGTGGTCGGCGCGCTGACGCTGGTCTGGCTGCTCGATGAACAAGGGTCGGTGCGGCGTCGAGAAGCAGGAGAGGATCCGACGGTGCACCGCCCGCGGTGGCGGGTCATCATCACCTACCTCGTGTCCTACCTGTCCCCCGCGGCGCTGGTGATCTCCACCACCGCGATTCCCCTGTCCGCGACCCGCCTGTACCTCGACGGTGTCCACATCGACCAGGGTTTCCGGACCCAGTTCCTCACCCGGGCGGCCACCACGTGGGCCAACCAGGACATGAACTACATCGACCTGCCCTCCTACTACCCGCTCGGGTGGTTCTGGCTGGGCGGTCGTCTCGCCGAGGTACTCGGGATCCCCGGCTGGGAGGTGTACCAGCCGTGGGCGCTGATCTCCGTGGCCACTGCTGCGTGTGTGCTCGTCCCCGTCTGGCAGCGTCTGACGGGGTCGCTGCCGGTGGCGGTGGGTATCGCCCTGGTGACCACGTGCATCACCCTGGTCATGTCCATCGAGGAACCCTACGGTGCCATCGCTGCGATGGGTGTTCCGGCCGCCACCATCATCGCCGGTCGCGCCCTGGGAGGCATGCGGTTCGCCCTCATCGGCATCACCGTCTACCTCGGCGTCTCCGCCTCCCTGTACACCCTGTACACCGGTGCCGTGGCCCTGTCGGTGGTGGCGATGGGCACGGTTGTCGCCGCACTCTACTACCGCACCCTCCAGCCCATCGTCCGGCTGGCCGTGATCGGATTCGGGTCGTTGGCCATCGCCTCGCTGGTGTGGGGCCCGTTTGTGTGGCGCACCATCACCGGGCACCCCTCGGACGGGAGCGCCGCCCCCAACTACCTCCCGGTGGAGGGCGCGCAGGTGCCCATCCCGTTCCTCTCCCTGTCCGTGGTGGGCATCCTCTGCCTCCTCGGGCTCATCTGGCTGGTCGTGCGTGTCACCGATTTCGACGTGCGCAACATGATCATCGGACTCGTCGGCTTCTACCTGTGGTCCGCCGCCTCCATGGTGGCCACGCTCGCCGGCTCCACGCTGCTCGGTTTCCGTGTCGACAGCCTCATCGTGCTGCAGCTGGCCACCGCCGGTGTCCTGGCCCTGGCGGAGTTGCGCCTCACGGGCCTCAATTCGCTCTACCCCAACCAACTCAGTGCCCGGACCCGGCGCACGGTGACCACCATCATGGTTCTCGTCCTGAGCGGCGCAGGTCTGCTCTACGCCCAGCAGATCCCGATGCACAACCAGCGGGCCATCGACCGCGCCTACTCCGACACCGACGGTTACGGAGAGCGCGCCGACCGCTACGCCGCCGACGCTGGACGCTACTACCCGCAGATCGACGAGGAGATACGCTCTCACGGCCACGATCCGCTGGACACCGTCGTCCTCACCGACGAGATCAACTTCATGGCCTACCACCCCTACTTCGGGTTCCAGGCCTTCACCAGCCACTACGCCAACCCGCTGGGAGAATTCTCCGCCCGTAACGACGTCATCCAGCGCTGGTCCACCGACTCCTGGAACACCACCCCGGAGGAATTCCTCGCCTCCCTGGATGACGCCCCGTGGCGCGGCCCGGATGTCTTCATCCTGCGGGGCACCGTCGACGCCCCGGTAGCGGAGACCACCGACGCCGGCTGGAAATCCCACCTCGCCGAGGACATCTACCCGAACAATCCCAACGTGCGGTACCGCGGCATCTACTTCAATCCCGAGGTCTTCTCGCCGGACCTGTGGCATACCACTCAGATCGGGCCCTTTGTAGTGGCAAGCAGGGAGATTGACGCTGTCTGACGTAGACTCCACTTCTGTGTCTGCTACTGCCGTGTCCCATCGAGAGTCCGCTCCCGCTACCTCAGTAGCGCCGGGGTGGCTGAAGAACGTCGCGATCATCTCGGGCCTGCTGGGCTTCGTGCTGTTCATCCTGACGCCTTTCCTCCCGGTCAACCAGACCCAGTCCTCGTTCTCGTGGCCGCAGGGTGACAGCCTCACCTCGGTCAACGCACCGTTGGTGTCCTACGCCCCGGAACGCCTCGACATCGAGCTTCCGGTCAGCGACGCCCTGGAGGCTCTCCGCGAGAACCAGTCCCTCATCCTGTCGACACTGCCGCCCGATTCGACCGACGCCACCTCGCGTGGCCTGTTCATCCGTTCGTGGGACGGCGGCATCGACGTGGTCGTGCGCAACCAGGTGCCCCTCGAGCTGTCCGCGACCGAGGCCGCGGCACTGCCGGACAGCGCAGTGCTCACCATCACCTCCACCGAGGAGGAGACGGTCGCCGAGATCTCCGGCACCCGGCACGCGGGGACGATCGAGGAGGAGGACGTCCGACCGCAGGTCACCGGCGTCTACACCGAGCTCGACGGGGACGCTGCCGCGCTTATCGACGCCGGCCTGGCCGTCGACGTCGAGATCAACTCCCGCTTCACCTCCGCGCCCTCCCTGATCAAGTACGTCGCGATGTTCGGCGGTCTGGCCGCCCTGCTGGTCTCCCTGTGGGGCCTGCACCGCATGGATCGTCTCGACGGTCGCTCCACCCGCCGTTTCCTGCCCACCGGCTGGTGGCGGCCGCGACCGCTCGACGGCATCGTCATCGCCATCCTGGGCTTCTGGCACATCTTCGGCGCCAACACCTCGGACGACGGCTTCATCCTCACCATGGCGCGCGTGTCCGACGGGGCCGACTACACCGCCAACTACTACCGCTGGTTCGGAGTCCCGGAGTCCCCCTTCGGCTCCCCCTACTACGACCTGCTGGCCCTCATGACGCAGGTGTCCACCGCGTCGGTGTGGATGCGCCTGCCCGCCCTGTTGTCGGGCATCATCATCTGGCTGGTGCTGTCCCGGGAGATTCTGCCGCGCCTCGGTGCGCGCATCGCCGGGCGCCAGGTGGCGCACTGGACCGCCGCCATGGTCTTCCTCGCCTTCTGGCTGCCGTACAACAACGGCATCCGACCGGAGCCGATCATCGCCATGGGCGCGGTCCTCACGTGGGCCTCCTTCGAGCGGG
>NZ_JAUNRW010000185.1 GCF_030535495.1 Corynebacterium sp. | reverse complement strand
ATCTTCCTGTTCGTCACCCTCGTGCGCCACGATGCGGTCTACTACTCGCACTTCAAGACCTCGCGGAACAAGATCTCCGAGATGCCCGCCCTGTGGGGCTACCTCCGCGAGCTCTTCCAGCTCCCCGGTTTCGGCGACACCACCGACTTCACCGAGGTCAAACAGCACTATTTCATCGTGCACAAGGAGGTCAATCCGACCCAGATCGTGCCGGGCGGCCCGGACCTGTCCGGCCTGGCCACCCCGCACGGCCGTGAGGCGCTCGGCGGGCAGCCCTTCGCCGACGGCGTGACCCTGCCGGGCCCGGTTCCGAGCGTCGAGCGGGTGAAGAACCCGGAGCCGTTCCAGGTGGAGCTGTTCGGCTAGCCCTCGACCGCCGGCAGTTGCTGCGCGGCCGCCACGACCGAGTCCGTGAGCTTTTCCACCAACTCGGACTCCAGCCGCCACCGCTGCCAGTAGAGGGGGACGTCGACGACGCGGGCGTCGAGAAGCACGAGGTCCCCGCGCCGCAGATGAATGTCGGACTGCAACTCCGACATGAGCCCCCACCCCAGCCCGCGCAGGGTCGCCCGCGCCAACGCCTCCGATGACGGAATCTCCGACATCCGGGGGCGTTTCTGCGTGCCACCGAGACGTTCCTCCAGATCGGCGGCCTGCAGCGCATCGCCGGGGCCGAAACGCAGGGTGGGCATCGCCGACCAGTCCGGGCCCGGGTAGCGGGCGGCCAGCTCCGGCGTCGCGACGGCCCGGTAACGCACCACTCCCAGAGGCAAGGATTCGCAGCCGGAGACCGGGCGTGACTCGCGCGTGACCGCGCCGAGCACATCGCCGCGGCGCAGCAGGGCCAGGGTGCGGGCCTCATCCTCCATGCGGATGCGGAGGGTGGCACCGTCGAAATCCGCCACATCTGCCAGCACCGGGGTGAACCACGTGGCCAGCGAATCGGCGTTGACGGCGATACTCAGCGGTACGCGGCCGAGGCGACCGTCGAGGCGGGCATCGGTCTCCGCCTGGAGCAGACGCATGCGGCGGGCGGCCTGGACGAGGATCTCCCCCGCCTCCGTGGCTGTGGCCGGCGTCGAGCGCCGCACGAGCACGCGGCCGGTGTCTTTCTCCAGGGCCTTGATGCGCTGACTCACCGCCGAGGGCGTGACGCCGAGGCTGTGGGCGGCGGCCTCGAAGCTGCCCTCGTCGACGATGCTCAGCAGCGATTCCAGGTGCAACGGGTTCATGAAGTAGATCTTAACCAGGGTGAGACCGCTTAACTGGACTTCATCTCGGGCGGGGTGCACGATGTGTCCATGTCCATCATCGCTGCGGGTCTCTTCCTGGGGCTCTCCCTCATCATCGCGGTCGGGCCGCAGAACATCTTCCTGCTCAAGTCCGGCATCAAGCGCGAGCACATCACAGCCGTCGTGGTGACCTGCATCATCTCCGACATCTTCCTCATCTCCGCAGGTGTGGCGGGTGTGGGTGTGCTCGTCGACCGCGCTCCCCTGCTGCTCGAGGCGCTGCGCTGGGGTGGCGCGGCGTACCTGCTGTGGTTCGCATGGTCGAACTTCCGCGATGCCGCCAGCCCCGGGGCGATCACCGTCGTAGAGGCACCCCCGGTCGGGCGCGAGGAACACGGAGGCGCCGGCGCGGTGGCCACCCGGACCCGCCCGATCCTGCGACGCCCCACCCAGCGCCCGACGTGGCTGGGGGCCGTCGGCACGACGCTGGCGCTGACCTGGCTCAACCCCCTGGCCTATGTGGATGTGGTGGTCATGGTCGGTGGCATCGCCAACCAGTACGGCCCCGACGGGCGCTGGCTGTTCGCGCTCGGCGCCTTCGCCGCCGCCCTGCTGTGGTTCCCCACCGTCGGCTACGGCGCCGCACTGCTACGCCGGCCATTGTCGCGCCCACAGGTGTGGCGCTGGCTCAACATCGGCATCGGCCTGGTCATGTGCGGCCTGGCGCTCAAGCTCGTGCTGATGTAGCGC
>NZ_JAUNRW010000073.1 GCF_030535495.1 Corynebacterium sp. | reverse complement strand
CTCTCAGCGATGGCGCTGATCAGCTAGGGGACTATTCGCCCAGCCCGGACTGCCCGACCGCGATCATGCGCTCGAGGGATTCCCGGGCAGCGTCGGCGATTCCCGTGGGCACGTCGACCTCGTCGACACCCAGCGCCAGGGCGCGCAGCAACGCGGCCGGGGTGATCATCTTCATGTAGGAGCAGGCGGCGCGCTCGTTGACCGGCCGGAAGTCAATGTCCGGGGCGGTCTGACGCAGCTGGTGCAGCATGCCCACCTCGGTGGCGACCAGCACGGTGCCGGTGCCCTGGTTCTTCGCCTCGTCGAGCATCTGGCCGGTGGAGAGCATGTGGACGCGGTCGGCGTCGACAAGCCCCTCGCCGGCGAGATAGATGGCGGAGTTGGCGCAGCCGCACTCGGGATGGATGTAGAGGTCCGCCTCCGGGTTCTCCTCGGTGCGGGAGACTAAGTCCGGCCCGGAGATGCCGGCGTGGACGTGGCACTCGCCGGCCCAGATGCGGATGTTGTCGCGGCCGGTCTCGCGCTTGACGTGGGCGCCGAGGAACTGGTCGGGGTTGAACAGGATCTCCCGGTCGGCGGGCAGGGACTTCACGATGTCGACCGCATTCGAGGAGGTGCAGCACACGTCCGTCAGCGCCTTCACGTCGGCGGTGGTGTTGACGTAGGAGACGACCAGCGCATCCGGGTGCTCGGCCTTCCACTCGGCGAGCTGCTCGGCGGTGATGGAGTCGGCCAGCGAACAGCCGGCGCGCTCGTCGGGGATGATGACGGTCTTCTCGGGGGAGAGGATCTTCGCGGACTCGGCCATGAAGTGCACGCCGCAGAAGATGATGACGTCGGCGTCGGTGTCCGCGGCGATCCGCGACAGGCCAAGCGAGTCGCCGGTGAAGTGCGCGATGTCCTGGATCTCGGGGAGCTGGTAGTTGTGGGCGAGGATGATCGCGTTGCGTTCGCGGGCCAGGCGGTGAACCTCGGCGGCCCATTCGTCGTTCGCCTCGATGCCGGTGAAGCCTGCGGGGCCTTCGACGATCTGGTCGAGCAGGGGGGATGAGAGCTTGGTGGCCACGTCTTCTCCTTGGTTACCCGGGGTGTCGACGCTCAGTATCCCAGACGCAGCCGCCCACCGACGAACCAGGTCACAGGGAGAGGGTCCCCTGGGCCAGCCCCCACACCGCGAGGGCACCGGCCACCACCAGCACGATCACCACGACTGTCTCGAAGCGGTTGAACACTTTCTCGTGGGCCTGCAGGCGGGTCCACACGTAGGGAATGAGTCCGGGGAGCACGGCCAGGGCCCCGAAGAGGAGGAAGGTGGGGTCGGCGGCGTAGATGAGCCACGCGGAATACACCAGGGCGAGGGCGCCCACGATGAGGTGCCGGCGGTTGTCGGCGGGGGAGGGGGTGGGGCCGCTGTCGTCGAAAAGCACTCCCGCGTGGGGATGGGCGAGGCCGCGCCCGCGCGCGGCGAGCAGCACCAGGTAGAGCGCGGAGAACAGGTAGGGCACGAGGTAGAGGACGGTCGCCAGCTGCACCATCGAGATGTAGGCGGTCTCGTTGAGGAAGAAGATGATGACCGTGATCTGGATGACCACCGTCGACAGCAGCTGCGCCGCCCAGGGCGCGCCCGCGCGGTTGACGGCGCCCAGGCGGCGCGGCAGCAGCCCGTCGAAGGCCATCATGGCCAGGGGTTCTGCGCACAGCATCTGCCAGGAGACGTAGGCGCCGAGGACGGACAGGCACAGGCCGATGGAGATGAGCAGCCCTCCCCACGGGCCGACGACGGCTTCGAGGACCGCGGCCATGGAGTTGTCGGGAAGTGCGGCCAGTTCCTCCTGGGTGAGCACGCCGTAGGAGAGCATGGACACGGACATGAGCAGGGCCAGGACCGTGAAGAACCCGAGGATGGTGGCGCGGCCGACATCGCGGCGCGTGCGGGACTGCTTCGAGTACACCGACGCCCCCTCGACGCCGATGAACACCCACACGGTGAACAGCATGATGCCCTGCACCTGGTCGAGGACCGGGCCCTCGCCCCAGAAGTCGAGGGTGAAGCGTTCCCAGCTGAACCCGAGGAAGGCGACGAGGACGATGAAGGCGGCGATGGGCAGGAGCTTCGCCACCGTGGTCACCGCGTTGAGGAAGGCGGCCTGCTGCACCCCGCGTGAGAGGAGGGCGAAGATCGTCCACGTCATCACCGACACCGCGAGCGCGGTGGCCACAGGGCGGTCCGTGCCCACCCACGGCACGTAGTGGCCGATCGTGTTGAAGAACAGCGTGGCGTAGCCGACCTGCGCGATGACCGACCCCAGCCAGTAACCCCAGCCGGAGGTGAAACCGATGTAGTCGCCCAGGCCGGCACGGACGTAGGAGTACACGCCGGAATCGAGGTGGGGGCGGCGGAGGGCCAGGATCTGGAAGACGAACGCGATGGCGAGCATGCCCACCGCGGAGATTGCCCAGCCGATGAGCGCGGCCCCGGGGCCGGCGGCGGATGCCACGTTCTGGGGCAGCGAGAAGATGCCGGAGCCGACCGTCGATCCGATGATGAGGGCGACGAGGGACCAGACGGTCACAGTATGGATGCGGGCTGTGGTCACCGGCTCAATCTACTATGAGGGCCATGACTGTCCTGCTTCTCGACGACCGCTGGCCCGCCCTCATCCCCCTCGAGGCCATCGGGCGGTTGGGTGGCCGGCTGGAGTTCACCGAGGAGGTCCCCATCAGCGTGCGGTGGAACTTCGACCGGCTCGTCGCCGCCGAGGGGCCGGGGGTGCTGGTGAGCACCGATGAGTTCGACCCGCGCGTGCGCGCGCGTGTCGAGGCGGGGGAGACCCTCATCGTCGCCGCCTCCCGCCGCGATCCGGTCCGGGAGGCGGTCCGCGCCATGGAGCGGGCGTGTTCCATCGGGGAGTGGGAGGCCTCCCAGTCGCACCGCTCCCTCCTGCCCTATCTGGCGGAGGAGGCGCAGGAGTTCGCCGATCAGGTCGTCGAATGGGAGCGCGACGGGGACGATCAGGCCCTGCTCAAGGAGCTCGGCGATGTCCTGCTGCAGGTGCTGTTCCACGCGGAGATCGCTTCTCGACGCGCCGCCTTCGACTTCGGCGATGTGGCGGGCAGTTTCGTCGATAAGCTGCGTTCGCGTTCCCCCTATCTCTTCGACGGGACGACGAAGGTCGTGCCCGTCGAGGAGCAGGAACGGCTGTGGGCGTTGGGGAAATCCCGGGAGTAGCCTTTTAGCGGGGCTGGAGGGTGCTGGACAGACCCTGGAGGATGTCCTGGATCTCGGTGATGTTGGGGATGTTCTCCAGGCCGGGGATGGAGCTGCCGGGGAAGAGCTGGGGGTCTTCCTTGACGACACCGCACGCGACGGCTCGGTCGGCGATCTGGTTGGCGTACTGGGCGCCGAGGAGGAAGGCGGCGGGGTCGGTGCCGGTGACCGGGCGCGCGGCCTCGCGGATCTGCTTGGTCAGGCCGGAGCGGGTGGTGTCGGCGTTGATGTTAAAGGTGCTGCGCAGCACCGGGTCGACGAGTTCGCAGGGGGCTGCGCCGATGAGGCGGTTGATGTCCTGGGCCTGGGCGGCGGGGGCGACGGCGGCGAGTCCGGTGAGCGCGATGCCTGCGGCGGCGACGGTGGCGAGGGAACGGCGAAGCATGCGGGAGTCCTTTCAGCAACGAAACAGTTACGCCAGTGACAGTACGCTATCTGTGTGGTCAATGTGACCTGTGTGGCCGTTTCCTCTTCCGTCGGGTCCATGCCGTAGGATCGTGCCCCATGGGAAGAAGGGTGATGGGCTGTGGCCTGGGCGTGATCCTGGCGATCATCATGGTCATCTCGCTCGTCGGGTGGGCCCTGTCCTTCCTCGACATCTCCAGCCCCACCCGGCAGCTGCAGCCGGTCCCGGACAACGTACCCCCGGCCGCCGCGGCGGAAGTTCCCGCCATCGACGTCCACGCCCTGGGACGCACCGCCGACAAGCTCACCTTCTGGGCGGACCCCCTCGCCGAGCAGACCGGCATCCCCTCACCGGCCATCCGTGCCTACGGCAATGCGGCCCTTATCGCCCGCGACGCGTGGCCCGCATGCAACCTCCACTGGAACACCCTCGCCGGCATCGGCTGGGTCGAATCCCGCCACGGCACCTACTCGGGCGACTACTTCAATCGCAGCCGCATCAACGAGGAGGGGGTCGCGGAGCCGCGGATCATCGGCATCCCGTTGGACGGCAGCCCCGGCTTCGCCGCCATCCCGGACACGGACGGTGGTCTCCTCGACGGTGACACCGAGTGGGATCGCGCGGTCGGCCCCATGCAGTTCATCCCGGAGTCGTGGAAGCGCTACGGCCGGGACGCCAACGGCGACGGCGTGGCTGATCCGCATCAGATCGATGATGCCGCCCTCGGCGCCGCCCATCTGTTGTGCGCCAACGGCGGCGACCTGGCGACCCCGGAAGGCTGGACCCGCGCCGTCTACGCCTACAACCGCTCGGAGGAGTACCTCATCAACGTGCGCGACGCCGCCGCCTCCTACGCCCTCAACCAGCCGGCCCGCTGACGGCTACCCCCTCAAGCCTCCCGCCGCGAGTGGTTTTCTGGAAGAATTGTCAGCGGACGCGTGACGTGTGCGCGCGACGAAGAACAACTCCCACCTCAAGTTGGCTTTAGGAGGCCCACAAGTGGCTGACATCATTCACGTTTTCGCCCGCGAGATCATGGATTCCCGCGGTAACCCGACTGTTGAGGCAGGCGTGGTGCTCGACGACGGCACCATCGCCACCGCAGGTGTCCCCTCCGGTGCCTCCACCGGCATCCACGAGGCGCACGAGCTGCGTGACGGCGGTGACCGCTACCTGGGCAAGGGCGTGCTGAAGGCCGTCGAGAACGTCAACGAGGAGATCGCCGACGAGCTGGCCGGCTACGAGGCCGATGACCAGCGCGCCATCGACCAGGCGATGCTCAACCTGGACGGCACGGACAACAAGTCCCGCCTGGGTGCCAACGCCATCCTCGGTGTCTCCATGGCCGTGGCCCGCGCTGCCGCCGATTCCGCCAACCTCCCGCTCTACCGCTACATCGGCGGCCCGAACGCCCACGTGCTCCCGGTGCCGATGATGAACATCCTCAACGGTGGCGCCCACGCCGACTCCGGCGTCGACGTCCAGGAGTTCATGATCGCCCCGATCGGCGCCGAGACCTTCACCGAGGCGCTTCAGGTCGGCGCCGAGGTGTACCACACCCTCAAGTCCGTCATCAAGGAGAAGGGCCTGTCCACCGGCCTGGGCGATGAGGGCGGCTTCGCCCCCTCCGTCGAGTCCACCCGTGCGGCCCTGGATCTCATCGTCGAGGCCATCGAGAAGTCCGGCAACAAGGTGGGCGAGGATGTCGCTCTCGCCCTCGACGTCGCCTCCTCCGAGTTCTTCAAGGACGGCAAGTACCACTTCGAGGGCCAGGAGCTCACCGCCGAGGAGATGTCCAAGGTCTACGAGGAGCTGGTCAACGAGTACCCGATCGTCTCCATCGAGGATCCGCTGCAGGAGGACGACTGGGACGGCTACGTCGCCCTGACCGCCGCCATCGGCGACAAGGTCCAGCTGGTCGGCGACGACTTCTTCGTCACCAACCCGACCCGCCTGCAGGAGGGCATCGACAAGAAGGCCGCCAACGCGCTGCTGGTCAAGGTCAACCAGATCGGTACCCTCACCGAGACCTTCGACGCCGTCGACCTGGCCCACCGCAACGGTTACCGCACCATGATGTCCCACCGCTCCGGTGAGACCGAGGACACCACCATCGCCGACCTGGCTGTGGCCCTCAACTGCGGCCAGATCAAGACCGGTGCCCCGGCCCGCTCCGAGCGCGTGGCCAAGTACAACCAGCTGCTGCGCATCGAGCAGGAGCTCGGCGACGCCGCCGTCTACGCCGGCCGCTCCGCCTTCCCGCGCTTCCAGAAGTAACTGACGGCGCTTGTCGACGTCCCCTCCGCCCGGCTTTCCGGGCGCAGGGGGCGTCGTCGTCTAGACTCGGAAGTCCTATGAGCACCGATCCCACCCCCCGCTCCCGGCGCACCGTGCCGGTGGCCTCCCGTGCGCGGGAGGAGCAGCAGCCGAAGCCCCCGAAGCAGCCGACCATGCGCTTCAACACGGCGGAGTTCGGTGTGCTGGTGGCGGTGGCGATCATCATCATCGGCACCATCTGGGCGCCGGCGAACAACTACTTCCAGGGGCGTTCGGAGATCAACCGTCTCAACGAGTCCATCGCGGAGAAGCAGGAGGAGAAGGAACGCCTGCTCGCGGAGATCGACCGCTACGAGGACGAGGCATGGATCCGCGAGGACGCCCGCCGCCGCCTCGGCCTCATCGAACCCGGTGAGTTCGCCTTCCGCATCGTCGACCCGAACATGGAGGCAGATGCTTCCGTGACCACCTCCGCCGAGGAGTTGACGGCGGACCTGACCTGGTACGAGATCCTGTGGGCGTCGATCGCTACGCCGCCCGCAGACGACCCCGGGGGCGTGCTCGTGGAAGAATGATCGCCATGACTGTCAATGAAGCAGACCTGGCGGCCGTCGAGAAGCAACTGGGGCGTGAGCCCCGCGGTGTCCTGGCGGTGTCCTACCGCAGCCCGGACGGGCAGCCCGGCGTGGTGACAACCGCTCCGCGCCTGCCGGACGGCACTCCCTTCCCGACCCTGTACTACCTCACCGACCCGCGCCTGACCGCCGAGGCCTCGCGCCTCGAGGTCGCCCACGTGATGAAGTGGATGGAGGAGCGCCTCGCGGACTCCGCCGAGCTGCAGGCCGACTACCAGGCCGCTCACGAGCACTACCTCGCCGAGCGCAACGCCCTGGAGGATCTGGGCACCGATTTCTCCGGCGGCGGCATGCCCGAGCGCGTCAAGTGCCTGCACGTGCTCATCGCCTACGCCCTGGCGGAGGGGCCGGAGCGCGTTCGTTTCGGAACCGAGGCCGTGGCCATCGCCGCCGACCGTGGCGGGCTGCGCGGCACCGCGATCCCCCAGGACTGGCCGACCTGCGCTGACCTGGGCTTTGATGCCCACCAGTTCGACGAGCTCTACCAGGAGGCCGCCAAGTGACCCGTGTCGCTGCCGTGGACTGCGGCACCAACTCGATCCGCCTGCTCATCTGCGACATCGTGGGGGAGACCACCCGCGAGATCACCCGCACGATGGAGATCGTCCGCCTCGGGCAGGGCGTGGACGCCACCGGGGAGTTCGACCCGGCGGCCATCGAACGCACGCGGGCCGCACTGAGTCGCTTCGTCGAGATCATGGAGTTCGAGCAGGTCAAGGACGTGCGTATGGTGGCCACCTCGGCCACCCGTGACGCCGCCAACCGCGACGACTTCTTCCGTATGACCGCCCAGCTGCTCGGACGCATCACCCCGGGCGCCCGGGCCGAGGTCATTTCCGGTGAGGAGGAGGCCGCCCTGTCCTTCCGCGGGGCCATCACCGACCTCGACCCTTCGGACGACCCCTTCTGCGTCATCGACCTCGGGGGCGGTTCGACGGAGTTCATTGTCGGCACCGCGGACGGCGAGATCATGGGCGCCCACTCGGCCCAGATGGGCTGCGTGCGGGTCACCGAGCGCATCATGCGCTCCGATCCGCCCACGGACACCGAGACCGAGATCGCCATGGAGTACATCGGCGAACGCCTGGAGGACGTGGTCAAGATCGTGCCGATCACCCAGGCCCGCACCTTCGTCGGCGTGGCCGGGACCTTCACCACCCTCTCCGCCCTGGCGCAGGGACTGGAGACCTATGATCCCCGCGAGATCCACGGCTCCGTGCTCAACTTCTCCGCCCTGCGTCTGCTCACCGCGGAGATCCGCCGCCAGTCCGCGGAGACGCGCGGTCTCAATCCGGTCGTGCACCCCGGGCGTGCCGACGTCCTCGGCGGGGGCAGCGCGGTCGTGGACGGCATCATGGACATGATCGCCGCGCACACGAAGATCGACAGTTTCGTCATCAGCGAGAAGGACATTCTCGACGGCATTGTCGCCGGTCTGGGGGATCGTCTGCGCTCGTAGACGGTCCGCTAGAATGAGTGTCCTTGCCCCTATAGCCCAATTGGCAGAGGCAGCGGACTTAAAATCCGCTCAGTGTCGGTTCGAGTCCGACTGGGGGCACTCCGGCCACCAACTCCCGCACCCTCGCGCCCAGCTCCTCATCGGGCCCGTCGACGGCCAGCCCGGGTACGACGTCCTGAATGGGAATCGCCCGCACCGGTGCCGGAGGGTGCCCGAGCTCCTTGCGCCAGGCGCTGATCTGGGCCGAGGACGCCGCGTAGACAATCCTGCCCAGGCCCACCCAGCCGTGGGCGGCCGAGCACATCGCGCAGTGTTCGCCGGAGGTGTAGACCACCGCCTCCGCGCGTTCCGCGGGAGCCAGGTTCTCCGCGGCCCAGCGGGCGATGGCGAACTCGGGGTGGCGGGTGGCGTCGCCCCCGGAGATGCGGTTGTGGTCGGCGAACAGCTCCGTACCGTCGGCCCCGACGAGGACGGAGCCGTAGGGTTCGTCCCCGGAATCCAGGGCCCGGGCGGCCAGGTCCACGGCCCGCGCGAGCCACGGGCGGTCAGTGTCGGTGATCATGGCCGCCAGCATAGGCATACTGGGGTTCATGCGTATCTTCGGTTTCCAGTCCCACGGCGGCCCCGAGGTCCTCGAGCTTCTCGACGTCCCCGCCCCCACCCCCGGCCCCGGCCAGGTCCTCATCGACGTGGTGGCCACCGCCGTCAACCCCGGCGACCTGAGTACCCGCAACGGCACCAACGGCTGGGAGGTCATATTCCCCATGGCCTTCGGTAGGGAGGCGGCAGGCCGGGTGGTCGGCACCGGTGAGATGGTCTTCGGCGCGGCCGCCGACGGCCACGGCACCTTCGGGGAGCAGGCGCTTCTCGACGCCGCCTCCGTCACCCCCGTCCCCGCCGGCATGGATCCGCGGCACGCCGCGTGCCTGCCGGTGGCGTGGGGGACGGCACTCGACGCCCTCGACATGCTCGATCTGCCGAGCGGATCGGAGCTGCTGGTGCTCGGCGCCGGCGGGGGAGTGGGGGTGGCGATCACCCATTTGGCCACGCAGCGCGGGATCCGGGTCATCGGGGTGAGCTCGGACGCGAAGAAGGAGCTCGTGGAATCCCACGGCGCGCGCCACGTTCCTAAGGGGCAGTGGCATGACGAACGCCCCGCCGCGGTCTTCGACCTGGTCGGCGGGGCGGAGCTGGAGAAGGCGGCGGGCCTGGGAGCGCGGCTGGTGTCGGTGGCGGACAAGCCGCTCGTCGAAAAGCTCGGCGGCACGGATGTTCCACGACGACGCACCCGCGACGTCTTCGCGCGGGTGGCCCGTGAGGCGCGGGTGCATGTCAGCGCCACCTACCCGTTGGAGCGGGCGGCCGAGGCCGTGGCCGAGGTGGAGTCCGGCCACGCCACCGGGAAAGTGGTGGTTACGCTCGATTGACCCGGTCGAGCTCCTCCTCGATGCTCGGCCACAGGCGAGAGAGGATGTCGTCCCAGGTGATCACGCCGACGACCTCGCCGGGCGAATCGGCGATGCCGTCCTCGGGGACCACCACGGCGACCTGCTCGTTGTGGCTGCGCATGATGTTGAGCGCCTCCGACAGGGTGGTGGTCTGCGGCAGCAGAAGAGCCGGGCGGGAGTAGGTGTCGGCGATGTCCTGCGGGTCAGCGAGCAGGGTGTCGCGGACGTGGACGAGGTGCGGGGTGGGCTGGTCGGCGCCGACGGGGGCGTCGAGAAGCACCCGCATGGAGCGGATCTCGCGGGACCGGGCGCGGACCTCGGCGACCGTCGCGGTGGCCGCCAGCGGTTGCCGAGGCGTGACGGCATCGCCGACGGTGATGGATTCCAGGGCGATGAGGCCGGTGATCTGGGTGGCTGAGGCGTCGTCGAGGGCACCGGTGTCGCGGGAATGCTCGACGAGGTTGCGCAGCGTCTCGGCGTCATAACCCTTGGCGGCGGCGCGCTCCACCGGCTCCTCACCGGCGCGGCGCACGAGGGCGTTGGCCATGGTGTTGATCCACTGCAGCAGCGGGCGGAAGATGGTGATGAACACGCGCGCCGGCCCGGCGATGAGCCGCACCGCGGTCTCCGGATGAGCCAGTGCCCAGGACTTCGGCGCCATCTCACCGACCACCAGGTGGAGGAAGGTGACGATGAACAGCGACAACGCGAAGGACACACCGTAAGCCACACCGCTCGGCAACGCCCCGAAGGCGGGCTCGATGAGGTGGTGGACCCACGGCTTGGTGATGGCACCGAGCGCGAACGTCGCCGCGGTGATGCCCAGCTGCGCACCGGCGAGCATGAGGGTCAGTTCGTTGAGGGAACGCAGCGCGGCGCGGGAGTTCGCGGAGGTTTCCGCGGTCTCCTCCAGCCGGTTGCGGCGGGCGGCGAGCAGGGAGAACTCGATGACCACGAAGAAGGCCGAAAGCACGATGACCAGCACGGTCACGGGGAGGGCAATGTACCAGTTCGTCATTTCTTCTCCTCCTCGATCAGTTCGATGCGGACCTCCGACGGCACGTGGCGGTCCACCTCCTCCACGCTCATGCGCAGGGTGCGGGTGGGGGCGTCCTCGCCGTCGACGAAGTCCTCAGGCTCGGCCTCCAGCTCGATGATGTGCACCTCACCCTCCTCGACGAGTCCACCGGTGTGGGAGATGAGCAGACCGGAGATGGTCTCGAAGTCCCCCTGCGGCAGATCATGGCCGATGGCGCGCTCGATCTCGTCGAGCGGGGTGTCACCGTCGACGAGCCACTCGTCCTCGTTCGTCTCGGTGATGTCCTCGGAGGTCTCACCGTCGTGCTCATCGGTGACGTCACCGAGGATTTCCTCGGCGAGGTCCTCCACGGTGACGATGCCGACGAAGCCGCCGTACTCGTCGATGACACCGGCCAGCTTCTGCTGGGCGTCCTCGAGCTTTTCGACGACGTCCGGCAACGACATCAGCTCCGGCACCACGAGGATCTCGCGCATGATCTCGGTGACGGGCGCGGCGTCGGGAAGCTCGGTGTCCTGCACATCCAGCAGGTGAACGAGACCGACGGGGTTGTGTTCGTCGTCGATGACGGGGTAGCGGGTGTGCGCGAGGGCCATGAGCTGGCGGACCTCACCGATGGTCGTCGCGGGTTCGACGACATCGGTGCGCGAGCGCGGCACCATGGCGTGCTCGACGTCGTGCTCCGGGAAGTCCAGCAGGCGGTCGAGGACGAGGAAGGTCTGGTCGTCGAGTTCGCCGCT
>NZ_JAUNRW010000184.1 GCF_030535495.1 Corynebacterium sp. | reverse complement strand
ACAGGAGCAACCGGGGTTGCCGGCGTTTCCGGCTCGGGCGCGGCGGGCGGGGTCACCGGCGCGGGTGCCGGTGCCGGAGTCGGCTTCGTGCGCTTGGGGCGGATGACCTCACCCAGGAACTGGGGCTTGCGGGGTTCGGGGAGGTGGTCGTCGATAAGCACGGAGTCACGCAGCATCTGGGCGACGTCGCGGACGACGGGGCGCTCCTCGCCCTCGGCGAGGGCTTTGACGCCGCCAGTGATCATGGTGGTGCAGAAGGGACAGCCGGTGGCGATCTCCTCTGCGCCCGTGGCCAGAGCCTGTTCGGAACGGAACTCGTTGACGCGGCGGCCGATGGTCTCCTCCATGTACATGCGTGCACCACCGGCACCGCAGCAGAAGGCTTCCTCGCGGGAGGGGGAGATCTCCACCAGGGAGGCACCGGCCGCCTCGACCATCTCACGCGGCGGGTCGTAGATCTGGTTGTGTCGGCCGAGGAAACAGGGATCGTGATAGGTGACGGGACGGCGGTGCTCCGGACCACGGGGGACCGGGGTGAGGAGCTTCTCACGGACCAGGCGGTTGAGCAGCTGGGTGTGGTGGAAGACGTCGAAGTGGCCGTCGAAATCCGGGTACTCGTTGCGGATGGTGTTGAAGCAGTGCGGGCACGTGGTGATGATCTTGCGCTGACCGGCAGGAATGCCGTCGAAGACCTCGTTGAGGGTGGCGATGTTCTCGGTGGCGAGCATCTGGAAGAGGAACTCGTTGCCCGCGCGGCGGGCGGGGTCACCGGTGCAGGTTTCCCCGGTGGACAGCACGGCGAACTTCACGCCGGCGGTGTGCAGGAGCTCGACGACGGCGCGGGTGGTGCGCACGCCATCGTCATCGAAGGCGCCGGCGCAGCCGACCCAGAAGAGGTACTCGGTGTCGGAGAGATCAGCGATGTCCTCGCCGACGACGGGCACGGGGATGCCGTCGGCACGCGCGGACTCCACCCAGGACGCACGATCCGCCTTGTTGCGGCCCCACGGATTACCCTTGGCCTCCAGGTTCTTGAACAGGCCGGTGAGCTCGGAGGGGAACTCCGAGTCCGCCAGCACCCGGAAGCGGCGCAGGTCCGCGACGTGATCGAGATGCTCGATGTCGACGGGGCACTGATCGACGCAGGCGCCGCAGTTGGTGCAGGCCCACAGCACGTCGTCGGGAACGACACTGGTCATGCTGAGGACATCGAGATCCGCGTGCGGGTTGAGGGCCGCGTCGCGGACATCGGTCATGAGCAGCTTCGGGTTGAGCGGTTTGCCGGTGTTCCAGGCGGGGCACAGATCCTGGCAGCGGCCGCAGTCGGTGCAGGTGGAGGCGTCGAGAAGCATCTTCCACGAGGCGTCCGCGAGGGTGCCGACACCGAGGGTGTCATCGTCCTCGGTGTTCTCCAGGGTGAGCATCTTGCCGTTCGAGGTCATCGGCTTGAGGCGGCCGGTGGCCTTGCGGCCGTCGGCGTTGGTCTGGAAGAAGATGTTGAAGTAGGTCAGGAAGCGGTGCCAGCCCACACCCCAGTCGAGGTTGCGCGCCATGAGCAGCAGGAACGCCATGCCGCCGAGCAGTTTGAGCAGGGCGAAGACCGAGACCATCACCGGGGAGGCAGGCAGCAGGTTGGCCAGGTGCAGGGAGAGGAAGTCGGCGACCGGGTGACCGCCGCCGAAGGTGGCGATCTTGCCGGCCTTGACCAGCAGCATGCCCAGGCCCTCAAGGAGGACGATCGCCTCGATGGCGCGTGCCGCCGTGTGGTTGGAGCCGAAGAAACGCGAGGCCCGCGACTCCGTGCCCTGCCGCAGCCGGATGATGATGAGCGCGACAATGCCGCCGATCGTGCCGAGCGCCAGGACCTCCTCCACGAATCGGTACACGCCCCACGACCCCAGCAGCGGCCAGCCGCCCGCCGGGTTGAACGTCTGGATGTACGCCTCGAACCACACCAGCACGCCGAAGAGGAAACCGACCATGACCAGCCAGTGCGCCACATT
>NZ_JAUNRW010000072.1 GCF_030535495.1 Corynebacterium sp. | reverse complement strand
TATCCGGCGCGGCCTCTACTACCGCTATCTACTGCGCTGGCGGAAACCTACAGCGTGATGCTGCCCAATGTGTGGCCCCGCAGGTAGCTTCCCCGGAATTCGCGGTGCTCCACGTCGGCTGACGGGTCAGAGAGCCGTGTCACCAAGTGAGCCGTAGCGGCGACGGCGATCTCGTGCAGCGGCTGCCGCCAGGTGGTGATTCCCAGCACCGGACTCGACAGCTGGCCGATACCGTCGTATCCGGTCAGCGACACATCCTGAGGGACCGACAGTCCCCACCCTGACAGCGTTTCCCAGACCTCCATGAGAATAGGGTCGTTCGGGCACACGATGACAGAGACGGCATCAAGGAGACGATGAAGGTGATCGAAATCAGGGTGGTAGGCGTCGTCAAGAAGCACTCGGGTGACCTCGATACCTTCGGCTGCGAATGCCGCCTCGTAGGCGATGCCGCGCTGGAGTAGCGACTCGGAAAGCCCCGGCGGTGCGGAAAGCAACGCCACGTGGCGGTGCCCCAACCGACGGATCTCCCGGGCCAGAAATGACGTTCCGGAATTATCGTCGGAGAAGGAACTCACCACCTTGGAGTCGGAACTACGTCCAATCTGCACCACGGGAATGTCCCCCACCATTTTCTCCAGATGAGGAATGGGTATCTGTCCCGATGCCACGATCACGCCCTGGGGGCGAAATTCCAGCATCCTCTCCAATGCCCTCTCGGGCGCTGCGAACGGCTCCTGAGTGTTGATCGCTGCCCGGAGGCCGAAGCGCTCCAGCTCGTGCTGAATGTCGGCGACGAGTTCACCGTAGAAGGACAGGCGTACCGAGCGCACGAGAATCGGGACGACATTGATGCTCTTTTGCTTGAGTGAATGCGCCCGGAAGTCCCTGACATAACCAAGTTCGTCTGCAGCCTCGCGCACTTTCGCGCGAACTGCATCCGACACCCCGGTCTGTTCCATGAGCACTCGGCTGACCGTCGACTTTGACACTCCCGCTGCATTAGCGACATCAACGATCGATACCTGTCGGCGGCTGGTCATAGGAACCGAGTTTAATGCACGTCGGCAACTACTCCCAGATGATCGCTCGGCCAGGCACCGTCGTGGAACGGACGTCCCACGGTCCAGCTGTCCTCGATCCTCAGGCCAGGGGTAGTGAACACGTAGTCCAGGTTGTAGTCCAGCGGGCCAGTACTTCCCGGCAATTGCTGCTCAGCCCTCCGCGAATAGGCATGAGCGCCTCCGGACACCAGCGGATTAAACTGCAAAATGGTGTTCCGGTTACTCAGGCGGGGGCCGGCACGCCACGCGTCGACCAATCCCCACTCGATGATCGTTCGATACTCGATGCCGTCCGGAGGAAAGTTGAAGTCGCCCCCGCAGACCGTGGGGGTACCGTCGGTAACCACCTCCCGGATGATGTCGAGCTGTGACAGGCGGGTGGTCACGCTGGTGCGGATCTCAATCTCGCCGATGCTCTCCACCTTCTCCCGCTTATCGACGCCACGGTAATCCGCATCCAGTGCCATCGTCCCCGCCTCGTGGGTGTGCTGTAGGTGCGTGGACGCCACGCGGACACCGCCGATCATTACCTCCACCATCCAGTAATGGCGTTCCGGGGTCGCCTCCAGAAGATGCTCGCGGGCATCGGTGAACGGGAGCCGGGTGATGATAGCCGGGCAGGACACGACGTCAGCGGCCGGGTCATCTGCCGCGATCGCCAGGTCGTGCCCCAGCATGCTGGCCAGTTCCTGCGCGTGTTCCGGTGAGGATTCTTGTAGAAGAATGACGTCTGGATCAATGCGGCGAATGTGCTCGGCGAGAGTATGGAGACGATCCTGTCTCTCGCGGAAGAGGATGTTCCAGGTGAGTATTCGCATGGTGTTACTTCTCTTTCTTTTCCGAGTTAAGACGAAACCGCACGTAAGTGCGATCATCGTGCGCGTTGTACCCCGATCGGAGGCACTTCGCCATGGACTGCATTTCTGCGATGGCCAGCGGGTCGCGCCTCTCAGCCGCACGCAACTCCTCTTCTGCGGCGGCCAGCGTCGGAGCCGCACTGAGAAATCCATCGGTGGCCAGGACGACCTCGTCTCCCGGTGACACGGGGATAATTTCGATGTAGTCGGGGGGAATGTCTGCCCCGTTGAACACTCCGTAACCAAATGGCCCGATGTGATTGGCCAGGTAACCCTGCACCGTCAGCAGAGGCGTCGCAGCCACGAGACCCGGGTCTTGTCCAGCGATGTCCGTGCCGGGTTCCGCTGCCAGCAGAGCAGCGTTATACGCCGCACGGTAGTACGCCAGCGCGGTATCAACTTCTTTGATCCCCGGATGTTCTTCATCATTGATTCGCACGGAGATGTCGCCCACCCGCCAAACCTCCCGGCGGGCAACCGAGTAAATAGCTCCGACAGCTCCGAATGGGCCAGCGTGCCGCACTCCCAGCTCCCGAAGCGCCTCAGTGATGACGTTCATGGCCTCACGCGCGCTGATGTCTGGATCCAGTGCACGGCTGACCGCGACAGCAGTCCGAGCGAATTCTCGACCGGAACGTTGATCGTCACCGGCGAGAGGGCTCGACATTCCATCGAACACTCCCAGAAAATGCTCCCCCAGGAAAAGGGCATCCTCGCATGTGTCGGGACCAAGCTTCCCCTCAATGAAGGACTCGACGATGTCGATGTTGCGCATCAGCTCAGCCCTCCTTCGACTGGAATCGCGAGGCTCGCTCGGCCATACGATCCGCCAACAAGATCACCATGAGAGTGAGCACCGTATTGATGACCACGAACGCCGTAGCGACCCCGATGATTTCCGGATCCAGAGTCATCGCCATGGTGGCTAGAGTGACACCGAGCGGACGGTTGTTGAGGTTGTACAACATGACCGCGAGTACGTAATCGTCGAACACCCCGTTGAATCCGATCGCAGCAACTTGGAATATGACGGGAAGGAGCATCGGCAGCGTGATTCTCGCGAGCCGGTAGAGCGGCCCGGCCCCGAGTGATCGGCCGGCTTCATCGTAGGAAGGGTCCACGCCCGCAAGAGAAGCCCCGACAAAACGCAGAATGGTGGGCAGCTGCGTGATCACATAGGCGATCGGAAGAATCCAGTAGGAACCGACGAGCACGTTGAACCCGATGAGCACGTGCGGCTCTCCGTAAGCGATGAGCAGACCCAGCGCGATGAGGATGCCGGGCAGGAAATAGGGCATGTAGAGGAACCCCTGCAGAGTCCCGGTGAAAGCCCCGGGATAACGATGGGAGAGAATCACCACGAAGGTTCCGATGACGATCGCCGCCGGTACCGCGATCGCACACATGATGAGCGAGTTGATCAGCGGTTGCCCGACCGATGAATCGGTGAAAACGGACTGAAAGTGCTCGAAAGTGAAGGCCGTGCCAACCTCGCCTCGTCTGATCTGCACGTTCGGAGTAAAGGACATGACGATCGTCATGAGCAGGGGCAACAGGTTCATCAGAGCCAGGAAGTAGGCCACGACATGTGCGCCAACATTGAGGGGTCCGTTCTTGAGTTGCAACCGCTGGAAAGGCTTGGAGTATTTGCTGCCCGAATGTGCCTGGTGCTTCATTTCGGAGCGCACGGCCCACACCAGAATGCCACCGGTGATCACTGCCAGTGACAGGCCCAGCACCGCAGCCATGTCGTAGCGACCTGCTCCAGACAAAGCCTGCACGATCGGCGTGAGCATGGTGAAGTCCGAGCCTCCCAGAATCATCGGCGCCGCCATGGAGCTCGCGCCGCCGATGAACACCAACAATGTCGCCGCAATGATGGTGGGGCGCAGAGCTGGAATGACAACCTTGACGAAGGCCACCAGAGGGCTCACCCCGAGTGACTGTGCCGCCTCCACCACCGAGAAGTCGACGCGGCGCAGGGCCGGCCGCAGGAAAAGGAAATGGTAGCCGGTCATGGTGAAGGTGTGCACGAATAGCACGGCCCACATTCCCGTAAACCAGTTGTCTGGCAGAGCCGGGAAGATGCTCTGCAGGAAACTCGTCAGTATGCCCTCCCTTCCGTACACCATGCTGTATCCGGTGACGGCAGAGACACCGCCAAACACCAGCGGCAGGGCGTAACAGGCGATAAGAAGGTTGCGTCCCTTGATGGCCAGGCCATCGAGGAGGAAAGCCTGTGCACAACCCACGACGTTGACGGTGATGACTGACAGGACCGCCACGATAAAGGAATTGACCACACCGCGTCGGACCCGCTCGGACTGCCACAGATCGCTGACGGTTTCTGCGAAAGTCCCCTTATCCGGGTTGATGATCTCCCCAAGGACCGCCACGTTGGGAACCACCAGGAAAGCTATGCAGAAGTAGACCACACCGGCCACGGCACATGCCGCCAAGATCGTCGTCGGGGAAGCTTGAAATCCCACCCTCCGCGTCGCCTGTGCCTCGGGGAATACAGCACTGCCCATCTGTACCGGGGCGCTCATCATTCAAATCCGATCATGTGCTCGTGCCGGAACGACAGCAGCACGCCTGCCCCGTCCGACAGGGTTTCCTCAGGGCTGGAGGCGGCGACCACCTTGACCAGGCAGTCAGCGACACGCACCAGGTACTCGGTGATCATGCCCGTGAACTCCCGGGATTCGATGATCCCTACTGCCTGATGTTCTCCTTCTTCGTTTAGCCGGATTCTCTCCGGACGCAGGAATACCCGTTTGTCGCCTACGCCAAAAGATGTGGCAGCGGCCGGGGTGAGCTCGGTGGCGAGGCCGATGAACTGGCAGACCTCCGGGCTGGCCGGATGGTGGTAGATCCCGTGCGGGGTGTCATGCTGAAGGAATTGTCCGTTTCGCAGCAGTGCGACGCGGTCGGACATGGCCAATGCCTCTTCCTGGTCATGGGTGACGTAGACAGTGGTCACCCCGTGTTCCAGGTGGATGCGGCGAATTTCACTGCGCAACTGTGCACGGAGAGTCGCGTCGAGATTCGACAGGGGTTCATCCATGAGGATGACCGAAGGCTCGGTGACGAGCACTCGGGCGATCGCCACCCGCTGCTGCTGACCACCCGAAAGGTCCGCGGGGATTTTGTGCCGAAACTCTGACAGTCCGGTGGTCTCCAGAATCGAGTCAATCTTGGGACCCACATTCGACTTCTTCTCGTTTCTCGCCGCGAGTCCGAAGGCGATGTTCTTTTCGACCGTCAAGTGCGGAAACAACGCGTAACTCTGAAAGACAAAGCCGAGGTTGCGCTTCTCCGCAGAGACATTGGTGACGTCTCTCCCATCAATCAAGATGCGACCACTTCGTACGGGCACGAACCCGGCGATAGCGCGCAACAGAGTCGACTTGCCCGAGCCCGAGGCGCCGAGGAGGGTGAGGAACTCCCCTTCCCCGATCTCCAGGCTGAGGTCTTTGATGATGTCCTTGTCACCGTAGGAAATGGTGACGTCTTCAAGCGTGATCACAGAAGGCCTACTCAGATGACCTGCAGCTGCACGCGCTGCATCCATTCAGTCAAGTTCTCAGAAACTACAGCCCAGTCGATCTCCTGCGGAGTGACCGACTCGATGGAGGCACGCTGTTCCGGCAAGTTCTTCAGAGCATCCTCATTGAGAGGGGTGTCGTTATTCGTCTCGTTGACGAACTCGGTCTGCAGCTGGGCGGAGCCGAACCAGTCGATGAACTCCTGGGCCTGCCCGGTGTCACCACCCTTGATGACCCCGACACCGGTGTTGACGAACGGGGACCCACCTTCTGCGTCGATGGGTTCCATTGTGATTCCGAAGTCTTCGGCTGCGACCTGGATGCCACCAAGCCAGCTGACGTGGATCGGAACCTCTCCGCTGACCACTCGGTTCCAGTCGAATTTCTCACCCTGCGCAAGCTGCAGGCTGTTCGACATGATGCCTTCGAGGGTCTCCCACCCTTCGTCGCTGACTTCTCCGGTGACCGGGTCGGCGTAACGCCAAAGGACACCGACCATAAAGGCCTGTCCGGTCTGTCCGGTGACCGAGGGAAGTACGAACTTGTCCTTGTACTCCGGCTTAGCCAGATCCTCCCAACGCGAGGGGGCTTCACTCTCGCTCATGACCTCTGGGTTGTAGGCCATTACCACCGGAGTTTGAGAGAACAAGGTGTACCCGGCGTCTTCGCGCGCGAACTCGGAGGGAATCTTGTCGGCCCATTCTGGGGTGTAGGGCTCGAAGAGACCCTCGGCGTCAAGTTCCGCCAGCTGGGCTTCGCCGACTCCGAGTACGAGATCGGCCTGTGAGTTGTGCTTTTCCTGCTTGATACGGCTGGTGAGATCACCGCCACCGCCGGTGACGAACTGGACGTCTACGCCGAGTTCTTCCTTGGCGCGGGTCGTCATGAAGTCGCCGCGGGTGCCGTCACCCTGCGGGGAGTAAACGACGAACTTGCCATCCGATGACTGATCGGCGGTTTCCGAGGGATCGGAGGAGCCGCATGCCACGAGAACGATGCTGCAGGACAGGGCCGCGCCGACCGCAGTCAGCTTCCGGGTGAGGATGGTGGGGAACATGAGAGTATCGCTTTCCGTGCGTACCGAAGGTGAACTCCTTCAATCTCGCACCGAAAGCTGAACTCAGCTAAAACACGAAACGAACAACTGGGAACGGTCCCGACAATTCTCGGGACCGTTCCCAGAACTGCAACTGCAACGAGAGGAACTTCGCCTCCAGATACTCATGGATGCCCTCGACGCCGCCCTCCCAACCCAGGCCCGATCCCTTCGGGCCGCCGGACAAGAAAGGCCGCCGAAAGTGGTCACCGCCAGGACGGGTTGCCGGTCAGCTCGGTCATCGGAAACTAGAAGCCACCCGCGGAGAGGCGGCAGCTACTTCTCCGTTGAGTCGAGGACGACCTCGAATTCCAGCAGCTCAGCACCCGTGGCCACGGGCTTGCGGTCCCCACCGTGGGCAGCGCGGGCATCCCCGTCGCGCCAGGCGACGTAGGACTCCTCATCGGCCCAGCGGGTGACCACGAAGTATCGGTTGTCACCGGCCACGGGGCGTAGGAGCTGGAAGCCCTCGAAGCCGGGGGCGGAGTCGACGGCGTTCTTCCGCGCGGCGAAGCGCTCCTCCAGCTGGGCGCCCGCGCCCTCGGGGACAGTGATGGCGTTGATTTTCACGATGCTCATGGCGCCCATTGTGCCTGCTTCTCCGGCACAAGTGTGCTCAGTTCACTACATTCGGAGGTGTTGCCAGTTTCCCCGCACGAAGGAGCCCCCGACATGGCCGACATCACCACCTCCGCCGAATGGCGCCACCTGGAGTCCGAGTTCGAGCGCACCCAGGGTCAGACCCTGCGGGAGCTGTTCGCCGCGGATCCGCAGCGCGCGGAGAAGCTCACCCTCGATGCGGCCGGCCTCCACGTCGACCTGTCCAAGAACCTGCTTGACGACGCCATCCTCGACGCCCTCGTCGCCCTTGCCAAGGAGGCGCAGCTCACCGAGGCCATCGAGGCCATGTTCGGCGGCGAGCACATCAACAACACCGAAGACCGCGCTGTCCTGCACACGGCACTGCGCCTGCCCGTCGAGAAGGATCTCTCCGTCGACGGCCAGGACATCGCCGCCGACGTCCACGAGGTGCTCGGCCGCATGCGCGACTTCGCCTCCTCGCTGCGCGCGGGCACCTGGCTCGGGCACACCGGCCGCACGATCAAGAAGGTCGTCAACATCGGTATCGGCGGCTCCGACCTGGGCCCGGCCATGGCCGCGCAGGCGCTGCGCTCCTACGCCACCGCGGGTATCACCGCCGAGTTCGTCTCCAACGTCGACCCGGCCGACATGTCCGCCACCCTCGATGAGCTCGACCCCGAGTCGACCCTGTTCATCATCGCCTCGAAGACCTTCACCACCCAGGAGACCCTGGCCAACGCCCACGCCGCGAAGCGCTGGCTGTTGGAGGCGTTCGGCGGGGATGAGGCGGCCGTCGCGAAGCACTTCGTCGCGGTGTCCACCAACGCGGAGAAGGTCGCCGAGTTCGGCATCGACACCGCGAACATGTTCGGCTTCTGGGACTGGGTCGGCGGACGTTACTCCGTCGACTCCGCCATCGGCCTGTCGCTCATGGCCGTCATCGGCCCCATGGACTTCATGCGCTTCCTCGAGGGTTTCCATGCCATGGACGAGCACTTCCGCGCCACCCCCTTCGAGAAGAACGTCCCCGTCCTCATGGCGCTGCTGGGTATCTGGTACGTCAACTTCCACGAGTTCGAGACCCACGCCGTCCTCCCCTACTCCCAGGACCTGGCCCGTTTCGCCGCCTACCTGCAGCAGCTGACCATGGAGTCCAACGGCAAGTCCGTGCGCCACGACGGCACCGCGGTCGACTACGCCACCGGCGAGATCTACTGGGGCGAGCCGGGCACCAACGGCCAGCACGCCTTCTACCAGCTCATGCACCAGGGCACCCGCGTCGTCCCGGCCGACTTCATCGGCTTCGCACGCCCGAAGAACGACCTGCCCACCGCCACCGGAGAAGGCTCCATGCACGATCTGCTCATGGGCAACCTCTTCGCCCAGTCGAAGGTGCTGGCCTTCGGCAAGAACGCCGAGGAGATCGCCGCCGAGGGTGTGCCGGCCGAGCTGGTCGACCACAAGGTCATGCCGGGCAACCGCCCCTCGACGACGATTCTCGCCGAGGAGCTCACCCCGGCCGTCCTCGGTGCGCTCATCGCCCTCTATGAGCACATCACCTTCGTCCAGGGTGTCATCTGGGACATCAACTCCTTCGATCAGTGGGGCGTGGAGCTGGGCAAGCAGCAGGCCAACCAGCTCGCCGCCGCCGTGTCCGGCGAGGAGGAGGTCGACTCCGGCGACTCCTCGACCGACGCCCTGGTGCGTTGGTACCGCGCGAAGCGCTAGACGTACAGCATTAGCGCCCGCCGACCGCAGGCGGGCGCTAATGTGTCTATTTATGGGCGAAGCCGTATCGACAGACACCTACACCCCGCAGCAGCGCACGCGTTACCGCCAGCAGCTCAACAGCGATCTCGAGGTGTTTGACCGCCACCTGCAGAAGGCGGAGTTCGGCAACCGCGGGACCATCGGGCTGGAACTGGAGCTCAACCTCGTCGATGAGGACATGCAGCCCGCCCGCCTGGCACCCGAGGTCCTCGAGCAGCTCAGCGACGAGTACCAGTCCGAAATCGGCATGTACAACGTCGAGATGAACCACCCGCCACTGTCCGTGGCCGGGGACGGGCTGCGACAGTTGCACGAGGGCATCACCTCCCGACTGGACACCGTGCGCGCGGCTGCCGCGAGCGTCGGCGCGCAGGTGGCGATGATCGGCACCCTGCCCACCGTCACCCCCGAATTCCTCGCCGACCCGGCCTGGATGGTCCCGGAGAACCGCTACCGCGGACTCAACAACGCCATCATGCAGAGCCGCGGTGAACTCGTCCACATCGACCTGTCCAACGACGAGGAGTGCCGCAAGGACTTCGAGGACATTTCACCCGAGTCGACGTGCACCTCCATGCAGCTGCACCTGCAGGTGCCGCCCGCCCGTTTCACCCACGCCTGGAATGCCGCCCAGGCGATGGCGTCGGTGCAGGTGGCCCTGGCCGCCAACTCCCCGCTCTTCCTCGGCCGCAAGCTGTGGCACGAGTCTAGGATCCCGGTGTTCCAGCAGGCCATCGACACCCGCACCCCGGAATTGGTGGCGCAGGGCGTCCGCCCGCGCGTCTGGTTCGGCGAACGGTGGATCACCTCCGTCTTCGACCTCTTCGAGGAGAACGTCCGCTACTTCTCCCCGCTGCTGCCCGAGGACCGTCACGAAGCCGGCGAGCCCATCATCGAGGGGCAGTCCCCCACCCTCCACCACCTCAACCTGCACAACGGCACCGTGTGGCGCTGGAACCGCCCCATCTACGCCCCGGGCAAGCAGCGCGCCCACCTGCGTGTGGAGAACCGCATCCTGCCCGCCGGGCCGACCGTCACCGACATCGTCGCCGATGCCGCGTTCTACTACGGCCTGGTCAAGTACCTGTCGTCGGAGACCCGTCCCGTCTGGTCCCGCCTGCCCTTCGAGAAAGCGGAGCAGAACTTCTTCTACGGGGCGCGCGCCGGCATGTTCGCCCGCCTCGACTGGCCGACCCTGGGGCGTATCGACGTCGCCACCCTCATCACCGACCACCTCCTCGACCAGGCACGCGAAGGGCTGCGTTCCCTCGACGTCGACGAGGACCTGGTGAGCCACTACCTCGGCATCATCGGCGAACGCGCCCGCACCCGCCAGAACGGCGCCATGTGGCAGCTGCGCACCCTCAAGTCGCTCACGCCGTCGGGATCCACCCCGGATTCCCCCGAGCGCCGCACCGCCCTGGCCGAAATGCTGCGCCGCTACCTGGCGAACCAGGCTACCGACGAGCCCGTGCACACGTGGAAGATCGGCTAGGTTGTCCACAGTTCGTTGAGGATCCACCAAGTTATCCACAAGACGGCTTGCTTGCTTATCGACGCCCGCGTGATCGCCGGTTTATCGTCCGGGGCATGAAGGTAGCTGAGATGCTCGCCGCGCTGCGCGGCATGACGATCCTGGAGGACGTGCACTCCGGTGATCTGACGCGCGCTCAGCTCGACGCGTTGGGGTACCGGGATGGTCGACTGTGGGAGAAGCTCGCCCACGTCTACTTCGGGCCCACCAGGTATCGCAAGTTGCAGGCTGCGGCCCGGTCGAATGCGGCGCCGTTGTCGTTGGATGCGGTGGCGGTCATCGAGAAGAACCTCCGCGGACTGCTCAAGGGTGCTGCGGTCACTGAGGAGGAACTCCGCGTCGAACTGTGCGAGCTGCGTGGCACCGTCAACGAGATCGCCAGGCTCGCGTCTGCCCGGGTCCGCGAGCACAACCGCAGCGTCGAGGACGCCGCGAACAAGGCCTACGGCAAACGAGCCCTCCGGGGCGGCAAGAACACCGACCCGCTGGGCCTGCGCACCATCACGGTGACCCTGCCCGAGCGCCAGATGGCTGATGTCATCGCCGCACTCCTGGCCACCGCGAAACCGCTACGCGATGCTGACCCGAAGCTCGGGTGGGAGCAGGCCATGGCCGATGCCGCCTACCAGCACCTCACCACCCGGGGAACAGGGTCCGGCCCGCAGGCCCCGACCCCGATGGTCGTCATGGCACTACCCGACTACGCGACAGTCCTGCGCCAAGACGACGACGACACCGTCTTCGCCCTGACCAACGGCACCACCATCACCGGCAAGGAACTCGTCGAGCAGGAGATGGCCACCCAAGGCCTGGTCGGGATCTACGACCGCGTCACCGGTGGCATCGACCTCTACCGGGAGCAGCGCTTCGCCACCTGGAAACAACGCGTCCTCCTCGCCGCAGAGACCATTGTGTGCCCGAACCCGGGATGTACCACCCCGGCTGACCAGTGCCAGGCCCACCACCTCGACAGCTGGGAGAAAGGCGGAGACACCAACCTCG
>NZ_JAUNRW010000183.1 GCF_030535495.1 Corynebacterium sp. | reverse complement strand
CCCCCGTGGTCGATTGCTCTCGGCGCGGCTCTGGCCGGCTGGCTGCTGCTCTAGGAACGGGTGGTGACGCGGCGGCCGATCGCCGCCACCAGGACCACCGCGGCGGCGGCGGCTGCCGTCCACACGAGGGTGGTGTCGGCGAACTCGCCCTCGGTACGGGCCACGGCGATCCAGGCCAGGCCCCAGGAGGTGGCCAGGGCCGGGGCGAGGCGTCCCCCGTTGAGCACGGCGGCCGTGACGGCAACTGCGGCGGCCACGACGACACCGACCAGGCCCAGCGGGATCTCCTCGAAGACGGTGACGCCCTCGGCGGCGAAGGTGGCCCAGGTGTTGGCGAAGGTCGCGGCCAGGACCCAACCGAAGTAGAGGCCGAAGGTGCCGTCGGTGAGCACCATCTCCACGGCGCCGCTGTGCGGGCGGCCGAGAATGTAGAGAATGCGGATGAGCACCGCCAGCAGGACGACGATGACCAGGACCGACAGCCACAGAGCCTCGAGCTGGACGGTGAACAGCCACACGGCGTTGAGCACGGCGGAGGCGATCGCCCAGGGGCGCAGGGCGCGTTGGCGCTGCGAGGCACGCGCCGTCGGTGTCAGCTGCCAGATGGCGTAGGCGGCCAGGCCCAGGTAGATGACGGCCCAGATGCCAAAGGCGGTACTGGCCGGGGCCAGCGGGGTGGCGTCGGCGGAGAGGGCTCCCCCGGCGGCCTCGGAAACCTGGTCGCCGACCAGGGCACCGCTGCCGAGGTAGGCCATGGCGATGGCGGCGGCGACACCGAGCACGGTGATCACGGCCATGGGCCAGGGGTTGTGGGTGGACTGCTGGTCGCGGGGAACTTCACTTATTGTCGACATGTTATACATCGACTGTAGTGGAAAATCAGAACAGCGACAGCGAGGTGGAGCGGTAGACGGTGCCGAAGGGGGCGTCGATACGCACCCAGCGACCGACGGTGGACACGCGCAGATGACGCGGTACCTCGAGGGGCGCGGCGAATCCCGGGATGAGGCCGAGGGAGGTGCACGTGAAGATCATGCGCATGGGGATCTCGGCGCTGCCCGCCTCGCCGGTGACGGTGAGCACCGTCTGATCGAGGAGGCTGGCCGGCGGGCCCAGCGGCCCGGAGAACTGACGCGCCAGGGCCTGGCCTTTATCGGAGAGCTCGCGCACCACATCGACGGGAACCTCGTCGAGCAGCTGGAAACCGGCGGCCGGGGGCAGCGCGCCGGGCCAGTTCGGATCGCGGGGCGGGCCGATGGTGGGGGTGGATGTGCGCAGGGCGTCGAGAAGCTCGACCGCGGAGACGACCGCCCCGTCGCGGGAGACCTCCCCCTCCACGCGGCGGGAGGCGACGACCTGGAACGGGGTGGTGACGAAAACGTCGACGTAGCCGTCGAGCTGGCGGAAACGCACGGACGCGGAGGCATCGAGGCCGCTGGCGCGGCCGATGAGGGAGAGGAGACCCGGTGCGCCGTCGAGAATCCGCAGGGATTCCGGGGTCACTTGTCGGAGTCGCCCGCCTCGAGCTGGTCGACATCCTCGGCGCGGGTGAGGATCTTGACCTCCTTCTCCGTGATCGACCGCGGGCGCTCGGTGTTCATGTCGATGGCCACCTGCACGCACTCGACGATGCAGGCGATGCGACCCTGGCGGTCCTTGATCTCCTGGCGGGTGGTGAAGGAGGTGTTGCCGATCTCCACGACCTGCGTCTCGATGAGCAGCTCGGTGGTGTCCGGCATCACCGGGCGCAGGTAATCGACGTCGAGGTGGCGCACGAAGACGGCGAAGTCATGGCCACGGGCGGTGAACTCATCCTCGGCGAACTGCAGGCGGGCCTCCTGCGCGACCTCCACGTAGTTCGCGTTCATGATGTGGCCGTAGCGGTCGAAATCGGACCAGCGCACCGGGACGGTGGTGACGTGAAGAGCGTTGTTCTGGTCAGCAGTCATGCCGTACATACAGGTGAGGTTCCTTTTCCGTGATCATGCGTTAACGCGGTCATGCTCGTCGTCCAATCTATACG
>NZ_JAUNRW010000182.1 GCF_030535495.1 Corynebacterium sp. | reverse complement strand
CCCGCGATGGCAGGCAGCAGTCAGGCAGGGATGTCCTCATCAGAGTGATCGCCGGGGTCATGTTCCTCGGAATCGGTACCGGCCTGCTGCTGCTCGGCTGATTCGATAGCGTTGGGGGTATGAGACGTCGCCTGGTCGTCCCCCTCCTGTTCAGTACTGCCGCTTCGGTCCTCGTTGCCTGCGCCGACGACACCGACGCCCCGGCACCAGCCTCCCCAGAGTCCGCAGCTGCGGACTCCCAGGAGTACCCCGACATCCTCGAGGCCGAGCTCACCGCGTCCGGGGACGAGTTCCGCATCAGCGTCACCGTGTCCTCGCCCTACGACACCCCCGAGCGCTACGCCGACGGATGGCGCGTGCTCACCCCGGAAGGTGACGTCCTGGCCGAGCACGACCTCGCCCACGACCACCAGAACGAGCAGCCCTTCACCCGCAGCCGCGGACCCTTCGCGATCCCGGACGACGTCGATGAGGTCGTCGTCGAAGGCCGCGACCAGGACAACGGCTACGGCGGCGATACCGTGACGGTGCCGGTCCCGCGCTGACACCCGCCGTCCTGTGCTTCACTGGACCTATGACCCCGATCACACGTTATCGTGCCACCGGCGCCGACCTCCCCTTCGGACAGCCCACCCGCGCCCACCGCGGCGTATCCATGGAGGGGTACTTCTGGCGTCTGACCGATCCCGCCACCGGCCGCGTCCTCATCGCCCTGTGCGGTGCCAACGAGGGCCCGCAAGGTGCCTGGTCGACGATCGGACTGGCCGGATCCAACGGCTTCGTGCGTACCGACGCCCGCGACGGATCCTGGACCGACCCCCACCGACTGGGAGTGCGCGGCGGCGCACACCACTCCCCGTCGTTCAGCGGCGACGAGGAGCATCTGCGGGTCGACCTCGGCCCTGATGCCCGCCTGGACATCCGCTTCCACGACCTGAAGCCCTGGCCGCACCGCGCCTTCGGTGGATCGAGCGTCTTCCAGATGATCCCCGGCCTCAACCAGTACTGGCACCCGTGGCTGCTGGGCGGTCGCGCCAGCGGCACCGCGATACTCGGCGACGAGACCTGGGAGTTCACCGACGCCCAGGTCTACGGCGAGAAGAACTGGGGCCGTGAGGGTTTCCCCGAATCCTGGTGGTGGGGCCAGGCCCAGGGCTTCGCCGACACGGACGCCTGCGTCGCCTTCGCCGGCGGACTGGTCACCGCCGGGCCGATGAAGGTGGAGGTGACGGGGCTCGTCGTCAAGCTTCCCGACGCCCGCGTGCTCCGCCTCGGCAATCCCGTCATCAGCCCGGTGACCACCCGCACCACCGACGACACCTGGCATGTGTCGGGCCGCGGCTACGGCTGGGAGGTGGAGATCAACGCCTCCGCGCCGCTTGCCGACGCCTTCGTCCTCCCCGTCCCCCTCCCCAGCGAGCACCGCAACGTCCCCGGCGATCTCGAGCACCTCACCGGCGACCTGGAGATCACGGTGTCCCGCTTCGGCAGGCATGTGTGGAGCGGCCGGACATCCCTGGCTGCCCTCGAGCACGGCGGCCTCGATCGGGCGGCCGATGAGTTGCGGCGCCGCGGACTGGATCCGACACAGACGGATGCGCCGCCGGTGGGATGATCGCGGGGGTGGGACATTCGCCACAAGTAAACTTGCTACTAGATCCACGCCGTGTCCCCCCCGCCCGAACAAAATACCTGAGGTGAACGATGCCCAAATCTCTGCCTTACCTCCTCGCCCAAGCCGAAAGCCTGGCCGATCAGTTCGAGAGCTACGAGCCCCAGTCCGACGATCTCAATGCCCCCCTTCCCCCGCTTATGTCGGTCAAACTCGCCCACTTCCGACGTATCCAGGCCGAGGCGGATCTCGCCGCAGCAATCGCCATCGCCCGTGAATCCCAGATCTCCTGGCGGGCACTGGGTGATGCCCTCGGAATGAGCGGTGAGGCCGTCCGTCAGCGTTACGCCAGCTAGGACGAGTATCGGCGCCCACGTCAGCCCAGTGGCGTCCCCTGATGGAAGAACAACTGCCACTGCCCGTCTGCCCGA
>NZ_JAUNRW010000181.1 GCF_030535495.1 Corynebacterium sp. | reverse complement strand
CGGCCAGGCCCGCCGGGGCATGCGCACCTGCTCGAAGGGATAGCCGAGGGAGACATCGACATGCGGCACGCCCTCCACGACGATCTCCTCCGGCATGTGCAGGTGACCGTGGACGACGGCGACAGCCGCATAGTCGTGGGCGAAGGAGCGTGTCAGGGTCGTCCCGCACCACAGGGCCATCTCCGGCTGGCGCAGGCGCCGGGTGGGTTCGACCACCAGGGGCCAGTGGTTGACCAGCAGCGTCGGGCCGGACACCTCCGCCAGCCGCGCACGCGAATAGGCGACGCGCTCGGCGCACCAGGCCTCCACGTCGACAAAGGGGGCGATGTAGAGCTCGTCGTCGAGGGTGGCGCGGGCGGTGCGGGCGTCGATAAGCGCCTCGACGGCGCTGACTCCGGGCGGGCGGAACGAATAGTCGTAGAGGGTGAACAACGGCGCCACGGTGACCTCCCCGAACACGGGGAAGGGATCCTCGGGGGTGTCCACGGCGACGTCGCGAAGCAGCGTGACGAGGCGCTCATAGCGGGCGCGGCCGCGATAGCGGTCCTCGCGGCGGGCGAAGAGCTCGTGGTTACCGGGGCACCACACCACACGCGCAAAACGCCGCCGGAGACGGGCGAGGGTATCCACGACAGTGTCGATACTCTCGGCCACGTCTCCGGCGACGATGAGCCAGTCACCTTCCTCCGTGGGCGCGAGGCGCTCGACGCGCTCGCGGTTGGCGGGGAAGGTGACGTGCAGGTCAGAGACCAGCCACAAGGTGCTCATGCACCACGAGGTTAGTCGCGCGGGACCTCGACCATCTCGAAGACCTCAAGGCGGTCATCGATCTGGATGTCCGGGTAGGACAGGACCATACCGCACTCGTAACCGGCGCTGACCTCGGTGACATCGTCCTTCTCGCGTCGCAGGGACTCGATCTTGACGTTGTCGGCGATGACGCTGCCGTCGCGGACCAGGCGGCCCGAGGCGTTGCGGCGCACCTTGCCGGACTCCACCATGCAACCGGCGATGAGGCCCACGGAGGACGCCTTGAAGATGGCGCGGATCTCGGCGGTACCGATCTCCCGCTCCTCGTAGATCGGCTTGAGCATGCCCTTGAGAGCCTGCTCCACCTCTTCGATGGCGCGGTAGATGACGGTGTAGTAGCGGATATCCACACCCTCGGAGTTGGCCTCCTCGGTCGCCTTGCCCTCGGAACGGACGTTGAAGGCGATGATGACAGCATCCGACGCAGCGGCCAGCGAGACGTTGGTCTGCGTGACGGCACCGACACCACGGTCGATGATGTTGAGCTCGACCTCGTCCTCCATCTCGATCTTGAGCAGGGACTCCTCCAGGGCCTCCACCGAACCGGCGTTGTCGCCCTTGAGGATGAGGTTGAGGACGCTGGTCTCCTTGAGAACGGCATCCAGATCCTCGAGGGAGACGCGCTTGCGGGCCTTGGCCTGCATGGCGGAACGCTTGCGGGCGTCACGCTGCGCGGCGATCTGGCGGGCGACGCGGTCGTCCTCGACGACGAGCAGGTTGTCGCCGGCGCCGGGGACGCCGTTGAGGCCCTGCATCTGGACCGGACGGGACGGACCCGCCTCGTCGACGTCGTTGCCGTGCTCGTCGATCATGCGACGCACGCGGCCGTAGGTGTCACCCACGACGACGGAGTCACCGACGCGGAGGGTACCGCGCTGGACCAGGACGGTGGCCACCGGGCCACGACCACGGTCGAGGTGCGCCTCGATGGCGACACCCTGGGCGTCCATGTCCGGGTTGGCGCGCAGATCCAGGGAGGCGTCGGCGGTGAGCACGACAGCCTCGAGCAGCTCGTCGATGTTGATGTTCGCCTTCGCGGAGATGTCGACGAACATGGTCTCGCCGCCGTACTCCTCCGGCACCAGGCCGTACTCGGTGAGCTGGCCACGGATCTTGTCCGGGGAGGCCTCCGGCTTATCGATCTTGTTCACGGCCACCACGATCGGCACGTCAGCGGCCTTCGCGTGGTTGATGGCCTCCACCGTCTGCGGCATGACGCCGTCGTCGGCGGCGAC
>NZ_JAUNRW010000071.1 GCF_030535495.1 Corynebacterium sp. | reverse complement strand
AGCAGCGACTCGGGCGCGCTGCCGGAGACACCGGGGTAGAGGTCTCCGATCGTCGACAGGACCACACCCGTCTCGCCGAGTTCAGGCAGGACACGGGAGATGTAGTCGAGGAAGGTGGAGTTCGGGCCGACGATGAGCACGCCGGACTTCGACAGCTGCTCGCGGGCAGTGTAGAGAAGGTAGGCGACGCGGTGGAGGGCGACGGCCGTCTTGCCGGTGCCGGGGCCACCCTCGACGACCATGACGCCGCGGGTGTCGTCGCGGATGATGAGGTCCTGCTCGCGCTGGATCGTCTCCACGATGGACTTCATGTGGCCGGTGCGGGCGGCCTGCATCGCCTGGAACAGAGCTGACTCGCCGCCGACGCCCTCGCGGCTGTCGCCGGCCGACGGCCCCGAGAGCCATTCGTCGTCAATGCCGGTGACCTTCCGGCCCGTGGTGCGGATGTGGCGGCGCAGGTGCACACCCTCGGGCTGGGCGGTGGTGGCCAGGTAGAAGGGGCGGGCCATGGGGACGCGCCAGTCGAGAAGCAGGGTGCGGTAGCCCTCCTCGCGGACGTCGAGGCCCATGCGGCCGATGTAGCGTCGGTCGAGCTCGGGCTGCCCGGGGACCGGGTTCTCGGGCTCGGTGCCGGGGTCGTCGATGTCGATGCGCCCGAAGACCAGGCCCAACTGCGCCAGATTGAGGCGGTCGAGCTTGGAGTTGAGGCCGTGGTACTCGGTTTCGCGCCGGATGAGGGCGTCGGCGTCCGGGTTGGCCGGGTCCACCTCGAGCTGCACCTGGCGCAGGCGCTCGTTGGCGGCGGTGACTTCGGCGTCGAGACGCGCGAACAGGTCGTCGACGTAGTCCTGCTCGTGCGCGATCTCGTTGTGGTTGCTCACCTGGGTTCGTACCTCCTGAAAAGAACGGACCATCCAGGATAGCGAAAACCCCCGCCGGAGCGGGGGCTTCACCGGAGGCGTTTAGACGCCGAGCTTCTTCTGTGCCTTGCCGATGGCCTTGTCTGCACGGGACTGCAGCTTGTCGGCCTTCTTGCCGGCCTTCTTGGCGGCGCGGCCGGACTTCTTCTCGGCGACAGCGAGGGCGTCATCGGCGCGGTCCTGGGCCTTGGAGGCTGCCTTGACGAAGCCCTTGCGAGCGGTCTCGGCGTTGTCCTGGGCGGCGGCCAGCCAGTCGTCCTTGTTGTCCTGGAAGTAATCGGTCACCTTGTAGGCGGCACCGGTGGCAGCCGTGGTGGCGGCAGCGGCGGTCGCGGTGGCGGTGTCCTTCCAGTCGTCCTTGTTGTCCTCGTAGTAGTCCTGCGCGCGGGAGGCGTACTCGGTGACCTTGTCGGTGGCCTCATCGAACCAGCCGCGGGCGTTGTCGGCGAACTTCTCGGTCTCGGACTTGGTCGGCAGGGCGGCCTGAACCTTCTTGCCGGTCACCTCGGCGGCCTTGTTGGCGCGCCACTTGAGTCCCGGCTTGCCGGCGGTGTCGGCGGAGGTGATGAACAGGCCGCCGAGCAGGGCCAGGTTGGTGAGGAAACCGGAGCGACGGGCGCTGCGCTCGGCCTTGTCCTGGGTCTCCCAGAAGGCGTGGCGGGAGATCATGGTGGGAATGGCCGTGGCGGCGAGCACGGTGGCGGAGGCACGCGGCATGAAACCGACGGCCAGGGCGCCACCCGCGGCGACCTTGGTGCCGCCGACTGCGCGCACGACCAGCTCCGGGTCGCGGGGCACGCGGCGGGCGTACTCGCGGGGCAGGATCGCACGGGCGCGCTTGATGAGGGTCTCCGCGGCCTCCGTGTGCTCGGAGGTGTTGAGCAGGCTGTCGGCGCCGTCGGCAATGTAGACGGAAGCGATCATGGGGCGGGCGATCTTGCGAAGCATCTTCTGTTCTCCTTGATTCATGCGTAATCTATGCGACGGTTTGTACCTATTCCACTGTAGCGAGGAATGCTCACCAACGGCGCTCCCACCAGTTGTCCAGGTGGGGTCGCTCGGCGCCGAGTGTGGTGCCTTCGCCGTGGCCAGGGTGCACGATGGTGTCGTCGTCGAACTTCTCGAAGATCCGCTCGGTGACATCCTTGAACAACCGCACGAAGTCGCTTTCGGATGTCGTCTTACCCAGTCCGCCCGGGAAGAGGCTGTCGCCGACGAAGAGGTGGGTCTGGCCGTCGATCTCCGCGGCCAGGGCGACTCCGCCGGGGGTGTGGCCGCGCAGGATGGCGACCGGGAACTCGTGGCCGGCGAAAGGCAGGGTGTCGCCGTTGTTGAGCTCGACGTCGACGTCCGCGGGCAGGGCGGGGGAGTCGAGGAAGGAGGCGTAGTGGGTGGCGCCGGTCTTCCGGAGCACCTCGACGAGCGCCCGGTGGTGGTCCGGGTGACGGTGGGTGGTGAGGACGCTGGTGATGCGGGCGCCGGCCTGCTCGGCCATGCCGAGGAGGGCGGGGGCGTCGTCGGCGGCGTCGATAAGCAATGCCTCGTCGCCGGAGACGAGCAGGTAGCAGTTGTTGTCCATCTCTGAGACGGAGATCTGGTGGAGGGTGAGGTTGTCTGTCATGTCACCCAGGGTAGCGATCTCCCGGCCCTCGGTAGTATGTTCGAGGGAGTATTCACACAGGAGGGCAATACCACGTGGCTGATCGCCTCATCGTGCGCGGAGCGCGCGAACACAACCTCAAGGGCGTCGACATCGACCTGCCCCGCGACACCATGGTGGTGTTCACCGGACTGTCCGGCTCGGGCAAGTCCTCACTCGCGTTCGACACCATCTTCGCGGAAGGGCAGCGACGTTATGTCGAGTCGCTGAGTTCCTACGCCCGCATGTTCCTCGGGCAGATGGACAAACCCGACGTCGACTTCATCGACGGTCTCTCGCCGGCGGTGTCCATCGACCAGAAGTCGACGAACCGCAACCCGCGTTCCACCGTGGGCACGATCACGGAGATCTACGACTACCTGCGCCTGCTCTTCTCCCGCGCAGGTACCGCGCACTGCCCGGTGTGTGATGAGAAAATCACCCGGCAGACTCCGCAGCAGATCGTCGACCAGGTCCTCGCGCTGGAGGAGGGCCTCAAGTTCCAGGTCCTGGCGCCGGTGGTGCGCACCCGCAAGGGTGAGTTCGTCGACCTGTTCAAGGACCTCGCGGCGCAGGGTTTCGCGCGCGTGCGTGTCGACGGTGAGGTCTACCAGCTCACCGAGCCCCCCACCCTGAAGAAGCAGATCAAGCACGACATCGACGTCGTGGTGGACCGCCTGCAGGTCAAGGCGACGCAGAAGCAGCGACTCACCGACTCGGTGGAGACCGCCCTCGGCCTGGCCGACGGCCTGGTCGCGCTCGAGTTCGTCAGCCGCCCCGAGGACGACCCGGAGCGCTACGTCCTGTACTCCGAGAAGCTCGCCTGCCCCAACGGCCACGCCCTCGACATCGACGAATTCGAGCCGCGCGCCTTCTCCTTCAACTCCCCTTACGGCGCCTGCCCGGCCTGCGACGGCCTGGGTACCCGCACGGAGGTCGACATCGACCTCATCATCCCGGACCCGGACGCCCCGGTGATCCGGGCCGTGCAGCCGTGGGCCGCCAGCCCGAACTCGGGGTACTTCGAGAAACTGGTCGAGGGCCTGGCGAAGACACTCGATTTCGATCCGGAGACCCCGTACAGCGAGCTTTCCGCCCCGCAGCGCAAGGCCCTCGTGCACGGCTCCAGCCAGGAGGTGACGGTCCGCTACAAGAACCGTTACGGCCGGATCCGCAACTGGACCGCGCCCTTCGAGGGCGTCATGGGCTACCTCAACCGCAAGATCGACACGGTGGAAAGCGAATGGTCGAAGGAGCGTTTCCTCGCCTACACCCGCGAGGTCGCCTGCCCGACGTGTCAGGGCGCGCGCCTCAAGCCGGAGATCCTCTCGGTGCGCCTGCAGTCGCGGTCCCAGGGTGAGCGTTCCATCGCCGGGTTGACGGAGCTGTCCATCGCGGACGCCAGTGAGTTCCTCGATTCCCTCGTGCTGGGCCGCAAGGAGGAGATGATCGCCGGCGCCGTGCTCAAGGAGGTGCAGGCCCGCCTGCAGTTCCTTCTCGACGTCGGCCTGTCCTACCTCACCCTCAACCGCGCCGCCGGCACCCTGTCCGGTGGTGAGGCGCAGCGCATCCGCCTGGCCACGCAGATCGGCTCCGGCCTGGCCGGCGTGCTCTATGTCCTCGATGAGCCCTCGATCGGCCTGCACCAGCGCGACAACCAGCGGCTCATCGCCACGCTCAAGCGCCTGCGTGACATCGGCAACACCCTCATCGTCGTCGAGCACGACGAGGACACCATCCGCGAGGCCGACTGGCTCGTCGACATCGGGCCCAAGGCCGGAGAATACGGCGGCGAGATCGTCTACCAGGGCGATCCTGCCGGCATCTACGATGCCGAGGGGTCCATCACCGGCGATTATCTGTCCGGTCGCCGCGTGCTCGGCGTCCCCGCTTCTCGACGCCCGGTCGACCCCGAACGCCAGCTCACCGTCGTCGGGGCCCGGGAGAACAACCTCCAGGGCATCGACGTGTCGATCCCGCTCGGAGTGCTGTGCTGCGTGACGGGTGTCTCCGGTTCCGGCAAGTCGACCCTGGTCAACCAGATTCTGGCGAAGACCCTGGCCAACACCCTCAACAAGGCCCGACAGGTGCCGGGCCGCGCGAAGCGGGTCGAGGGCACCGAGCACCTGGACAAGCTCGTCCAGGTGGACCAGTCGCCGATCGGCCGCACCCCGCGTTCCAACCCGGCGACCTACACCGGCGTGTTCGACAAGGTGCGCAAACTCTTCGCCGAGACCACCGAGGCGAAGGTGCGCGGCTACAAGGCCGGCCGCTTCTCCTTCAACGTCAAGGGCGGGCGCTGTGAGGCCTGCCAGGGCGACGGCACCCTGAAGATCGAGATGAACTTCCTGCCCGACGTTTACGTCCCGTGTGAAGTGTGTGAGGGTGCCCGCTACAACCGTGAGACCCTCGAGGTCCGGTACAAGGGCAAGACCATCGCCGAGGTCCTCGACATGCCGATCGCGGAGGCGGCGGAGTTCTTCGAGCCCATCAGCTCGATCCACCGTTATCTGCAGACGCTGGTCGATGTCGGTCTGGGCTACGTGCGTCTCGGCCAGGCGGCGACGACGCTGTCCGGCGGTGAAGCCCAGCGCGTGAAGCTGGCGTCCGAGCTGCAGAAGCGTTCCCAGGGCCGGACCGTCTACATCCTCGACGAGCCGACCACCGGCCTCCACTTCGAGGACGTGCGCAAGCTCATGCTCGTTATTCAGGGGCTGGTGGACAAGGGCAACTCGGTCATCGTCATCGAGCACAACCTCGATGTGATCAAGGCTGCGGACTGGATCATCGACATGGGGCCGGAGGGTGGCTCCGGCGGTGGCCGCGTCGTGGCCGAGGGCGTGCCGGAGGACGTGGCGCAGGTGGAGGGTTCCTACACCGGTCAGTTCCTCGCCGAGGTGCTCTGATCGCCGCGGCGGCGGGTGCGTAGCGACGCCATCGCCAGCAGCGCGATACCGGAGACCAGGAACGCCACGGCCCGCGGCAGGCCTTCCAGGGTGCCCAGGTCGAAGAACACGAGTTTGATCACCGCGGCGACCGCCAGCACCATGCCGGCCCCCAGGGAGGCGCGCTCGGAAAGACCCGGGGCAGCCAGCAGAATCCACGCGGCGAGCACCATCCACAGGATGCTCACCAGGGCGTGGCCGACCAGGTAGCCCAGCCACATACCGTCGTTTCCGGCGAGGATGCGGCCCAGCCACGTGGCCGCGGTGACGACCGTGACCATCGACAGGTGCAGCCCGGCGACGGCGAAGGCCACCTGACTCCACACGGGGAGCTGCGCGAGTACCTTCCGCCGGGAGAGCAGGACCCCGAGGAACACGGCGATGAGGCCCGCCTGCACGAGGGCGATGTGGTCGGTGAGCCACAGGGGTGACTTGCCCAGGACGTTGCGGGAGAGCGTGAACGTCACGATGAGGGCCGCGCCCACCCAGCAGGCCCACGGAGCGACACGTGTCTCTTCCTGGATGTCCAGCCAGATGACCGCCATGACCGCACCGACGAAGAAGAAGGCGACGACGACGGTGGCGTCGATAAGCGCGCCGGCGCCGAACGGGGGAGTCAACCACCACACCAGGACGAAGGCCACGGCCGTGGCGCACACCCCGACCACGCCGAGCAGGTGCTCATGGCGGTAACCGAGGGCGGAGAGCGCGATGGCGGCCGGGACGAGCAGCCAGATGCCCCACGTGTCGGCGGCCGCCGGCGCGGCCAGGGCGAGGAGACCGAGCGGGACGATGAAGGTGGTGAACAGATCCGCGCGCTCATCGCCACTGGGGCGGTGCAGCGTCGTGGCGGCACTGGCCAGTGCGGTGCCGATGCCCACCAGCGCCACCACCAGGGACGCGGGCGGCGGGGTGAGGAGGTAGACCTCGATGACATCCAGTGCCAGCCACAGCTGAACCAGCAGCGCCATGACCCCGGCCATGACACGCACGCCCGGGTATCCGGTCCGGACCGTGGTCGCCAGCAGGGTGAGCGGCATGAGCGTGACCAGCCACGTGGTCGGGAGGTACACATCGAAGAAGGCGGTGACGACCACGATGATCGACAGGCCCATGAAGAACGCCACCGAGCGGAAACCACGGATCACCGTGACCGCGAGCAGAGCCAGCCACACGGCAATGAGAACCAGGACCGTGAGCCAGGCGGGCCACCACGTGAGAACTCTCCACAGCGACCACAGGATGACGGTCGCCACCAGCCAGGACGTGACGATGAGCGCCGTGATCCCGGCCTCCATGCCCGTGGTGTCGCGGTCGGTGTTCCGATGACGGTGGGAATCCAGCCACAGGCCCGCCCCCAGTAGAGCGACCGCCAGCAGGGTGGACAGGAGCACCCGGCCCAGTGGGCCGAGCAGACCGGCCTGGATCGCCAGGGCCACGGCCAGCCCGACACCCGCGACCGTGATGAGCGAGCCGACCACCGCCACCGCACGGATGACCTTCGTTTCCGTCGGCACCGGGGGCTTCGGGGGCTTCGCGGGCCGGGCAGGCTTCGCGGGGGCCGGGACCGGCGCAACGGGGACCTGCTGTGGAAGCGGCGCCGGAGCCGGGGTGGGATCCGCCGCGTCCTGCCGATCGAGGATATCGGTGAGTGAGCGGCGGGCGTCGGCAAGCGCTGCCTCGGCGGCCTCCAACCTGCGGAGCGTGAGACGCAGCTCCATCGAGTCCCGGGGATCTGGAGTCATGTGGTCAGCCTATTCCTGCAATTGGCCAGGGGCGAACTCCTAGACTGTGTGTCATGAATTCTCAGGAGCCCCGGCGCCCGCGCGAACGCTCCGGCCTGGCGCTGGTACTGCTGACACTCCTGTTCCTGGGCACGGTGGTCCTCGGTGCGTGGATTTACTACACCTTCCTCCGTAGCGATGATCAGCCGGCGGCACAGCCCCCGGATCCCACCACGACCGTGGTGACGGTGACGTCGCAACCGGCTGCACCCCCGGTGACGACGGTGACCTCGACAGAGGCCACCACAGAGGCGCCTACCTTCCGGGCCCCGGAGCAGGCGGTGCAGTGCGCGGCGAACGTCCACTGGCGCATCTTCCGCGCCACGGATCAGACGAGTTGTGCCTTCGCTGAGAATGTCGCCATCGCCATGGCACCGCACGCCGGGGCGAACTCCTCGCAGGACATCGAGGCAGCCAGCCCGGTGACCGGGCAGAGCTACCGGATGACCTGTCGCTCCGAGGGCGGGAACTCCTACACCTGCCGGGGCGGGGACAACGCCGTCGTGGTTCTGGAGGATCGAGCCGTTCGGGATTGACGGCACCGGGTATAGTTCTGGCCCGTGATGAAGTCGTTGCCCGGGGCTGTGGTGCTCCTGCTGAGCGCCGGTCTGGTGGCCGGTTGCGTCGCCGATACAACGGCCGAGGAGACCCCGGTGGAGCCGGTGGACGACGGCACCTCCCTGGAGCGCGTGGATCTGCGTGCCGAGCTGCGCACGTTGGTAGCGGAAGTCAGTGCGGACCACGGTGGGCGGGTCGGCCTGGCGCTGGCCACCGGGGATGAGGTCGTGCACGTCGGGCTGACCGGCACCTCCTTCGCCTGGTCGACGGTGAAGGTTCCCATCGCCGTGGCGGCCGAGCGTGAGGGGGTGGCGACGGAGGCGTTGATTGAGGCGTCGATAAGCAATTCCGACAACGCCGCCGCCTACCAGCTCGCCCGGGCCGTGGACCTGGAGTTGGGCGACCTGGACTTCGTTCCGGAACTGGAACCGCTGCCGGGGGAGACCTTCTGGCCGCTCACCGAGCAGGCGCAGTTCGCTGCAGACCTGCCGTGCGTGGACACCGAGGGCGCGACCTATGCGGCGATGGCCGACATCGTGGACTGGCAGCGCTACGGCCTGGCGAACATCGACGGCGCCCACTTCAAGGGCGGCTGGGGGCTGGATGCTCCGCAGGTGTACGGCGTGCGGCAGATCGGGACGGTGCCGGCGGGCGACGGCCACATCGGCGTGGCCATGATCGCCTACCCCGATGACGCGAACCATGACACGGGAACCGACATCCTCGATGCACTCAGCCTCGGACTGGCCGAGCTTATCGACGCCGGCGACGTCGCCCCGACCGCGATTTGCTCTTTGTAGCCGCGGCCGTTAAAGTACTCCCCACTACCACCCGTGCACCTTCTCCAGGGGCTCGGGCCGCAAGCGGAGATCATCCCACCTCATGCCGCCGGTTATGCCGGTTGGATACAGGTCAAGAGTAGGTCAGCCCCAGGCTGTCTTATTTGAGAGATCTCCCGCCGTCGGAAACATCCGGCAGGCGGGTTTTTCTCGTGGGTGAAATCCTCGCAGGTGGCACGGTACGTTTCACGAAACCCGCTACTTGAGGAGTCACACATCAGCGCTGAAGCTCGCATTAATGAGCGTATCCGAGTTCCCGAGGTCCGCCTTGTCGGCCCGGGCGGTGAGCAGGTCGGAATCGTCCGCACGGATGATGCCCGCAAGCTCGCATACGAGGCAGATCTCGACCTGGTCGAGGTGGCCCCGAACGCAAAGCCGCCGGTCGCGAAGATCATGGACTACGGAAAGTTCAAGTACGAGCAGGCCCAGAAGGCCCGCGAGTCCCGCAAGAACCAGCAGCAGACTGTGGTCAAGGAGCAGAAGTTCCGTCCCAAGATCGATGACCACGATTACGAGACGAAAAAGGGTAACGTGATCCGCTTCCTGGAGAAGGGATCAAAGGTCAAGGTGACCATCATGTTCCGCGGTCGTGAGCAGTCGCGTCCGGAGCTCGGCTTCCGACTCCTGGAGCGTCTGTCTGAGGATGTCAAGGAGTACGGCATCGTCGAGACCCGCGCCAAGCAGGACGGCCGCAACATGACCATGGTGATCGGACCGCTCCGCAAGGGCAAGAAGTAGACACCGTTTTCAACCGGGATTTAAGGACTTAATTCTCATGAAGCAGAAGACCCACAAGGGCACCGCCAAGCGCGTGAAGATCACCGGCTCCGGCAAGCTGCGCCGCGAGCAGGCCAACCGCCGCCACCTCCTCGAGGGCAAGTCGTCCACCCGCACCCGTCGCCTCAAGGGCACCGTCGACGTGTCCCCGGCTGACACCAAGCGTATGAAGCGCCTCCTCGGCAAGGCTTAAGACAAGCCGCCTTTCCACCCCCACATCTCAATCGTTTAAGGAAGTATCACCGTGGCACGTGTCAAGCGGTCCGTCAACGCCAAGAAGAAGCGTCGCGCAATCCTCAAGTCCGCCAAGGGCTACCGCGGCCAGCGCTCCCGCCTCTACCGCAAGGCCAAGGAGCAGTGGCTGCACTCCATGACCTACTCTTACCGCGATCGTCGCGCGCGTAAGGGTGAGTTCCGCAAGCTGTGGATCCAGCGCATCAACGCCGCTGCCCGCATGAACGACATCACCTACAACCGTCTCATCCACGGCCTGCGCCTGGCTGAGATCGATGTCGACCGCAAGATCCTCGCCGAGCTGGCCGTCAGCGACTTCGCTGCCTTCTCCGCTCTCTGCGAGGCCGCCAAGGCTGCTCTGCCGGAGGACATCAACGCCCCGGTCGCCGCTGCCTAAAGCTGCTTATCGACGCCCCGCTGGACCTGGTTCAGCGGGGCGTTGCTGATTCTCTCCGCGACATGGGACCGCTGCTAGCCTGAACCCCATGAACCTCGACTTCACGGATCCCTTCACCGAACGCACCCCCCGCATCGTCAACGCCGCGAAACTGCAGCGGGCGGCGGGACGGAAGAAGGCGAACCAGTTCATCGTCGAGGGGGAGAACGCCGTGGAGGCGGCCGTGGCCACCGGTGCCGCGCGCGACGTCTTCGTCACGGAGCGGGCGGCCGAGCGTTTCCGGGACATCCTCATCACCTGCGGCCACATGGGTGTCTACGTGCACCCCATCAATGACAAGGCAGCGAAGTCGCTGTCGGACACCGTGACCACCACGGGGTTGTTCGCGGTGTGCGAGCCGGTGCTGTGGACCGTCGGTAAGGCCCTGCGCGGCCGCCCGCAGCTGGTGTCGGTGCCGGTGGAGACCGCGGAGCCGGGCAACGCCGGCACACTCATCCGGGTGGCGGACGCCATGGGCGCGGATGCCGTCGTGTTCGCCGGGGAGGCCACGGACCCGCAGTCGAGCAAGGCCGCCCGCGCCTCAGCCGGATCGCTCTTCCACCTGCCCGTGGCCCGCAACGCCAACGTCAAGGACGTGCTCGGTCAGCTGCGTGCTGCGGGCCTGCAGATCCTGGCCACGGCGGCCGCCGGCGAGGTGGAGCTCGACGACGCCGAGGAGATGCTCACCAAGCCCACGGCCTGGCTGTTCGGCAACGAGGCCCATGGACTGGGGGAGGAGCTGCTGACGCTCGCCGACCACCGGGTGCGCATCCCGATCCGGGGTCGGGCGGAATCCCTCAACCTGGCCACGGCCGCGTCGATCTGTCTCTATGAGTCGGCGAAGGCCCAGGCGCGTGGGCGTCGATAAGCACGGGTATGCTGTACAAGTCTCAAAAACCAGTGCCCATCGTGAGAAGGTTTGTACGTGTCTGACACTCCGGAAATTGAACTGACCGAGGCGGGGCTCAACGCCGCCGCGGACCAGGCTCTCGCCGCTTTCGACGCGGCCACGACCCTCGAGGAACTCGGCGTGGCCCGCCGCGACCACCTCGGCGACGAGGCCCCGATTCCGCAGGCCCGCCGCGCCCTGGGCACCCTGCCCAAAGATCAGCGCAAGGACGCCGGCCGCCTGGTGAACATGGCGCGGGGGCGCGTCGAGAAGCACTACGCGGAGGTCCTCGCCGAGCTGGAGGTCAAGCAGCGCGCGGAGCAGCTTGCAGCGGAGCGCGTCGACGTCACCGTGCCCACCACCCGTGAGCAGGTCGGTGCGCTGCACCCGATCACCTCGCTCATGGAGACGATCTCCGACATCTTCCTCGGCATGGGCTGGGAGATCGCCGACGGCCCGGAGGTGGAGGCCGAGTACTTCAACTTCGACGCCCTCAACTTCCTCCCGGATCATCCGGCCCGCACGCTGCAGGACACCTTCCACGTCGGCGACGAGGGCTCGCTGCAGGTCCTGCGCACGCACAC